>JBBQBB010000025.1:0-47847 GCA_038317095.1 Bacteroidia bacterium
TAAAGGGTGCATCGGGATCATGAGCTTTTTAAGGTTATAAACCAATGCTGACATCATTACATGCTTATTTGCTCCCTTTATTTCACGGGTATTTACCCGTTTTAGGTTTAAAAAATTCAGCATGGTTCCTAACACTGGTTCTACTGTGCTTCCGCGCTTTTTCATAATGCGCTTGGCATAAGGTGTTTGAATAACTGGTCTCTTTGGGTTTTGCTGTTATTTCCATTGGATTCTCAAAAATCGTTTTTTATTCCCCAGTTTTATGTATTTTTACACCCATAATAAGGCTTTGTCATATGGATAAGGCACTAGCGTTTTTTCACAAACTGACGTTACGTGCAACCCTAAACGACGGACAGTGCTAACATCAAAATTCGTAACATTGCATCAACATGACAAACACTAATTCCACATGAAAAATACAAAAAATAGTTTCTTTATTCCCTTTATCGTATTGGCTATTTTAATTTTGATTGTCGCTTTCTCGTTAAAGAATATTTATGAGTTAAATAACAATTCTAAATGGGTTGTTCATACTTATGAGGTGAAGATAGCTTTGGCTAACAATCTTTCTTCGTTAATAGATATGGAAACAGGTCAAAGGGGTTTTTCGTTGACAGGGAGTAAAGATTTTCTAGAATACGAAAATTCGACAAAGGCTAAAATTCAAAAAAATATTTTGCATTTGCAAACTTTACTTAAAGATAACCCGAGTCAACTACTAAAGCTCGATTCGCTTAAACAACTTATTGACTTGAAAATTGCATTCAATGTTAAAGTTATTAAAGTAAGGGAGCAATTTGGATTAAATGCAGCAGTCACAATTATTTCTACCCGGCGGGGAAAACAAATAATGGATGGTACTCGAAAAATCTCGGATAATATGTTGGAAGTAGAAGAGAAACTATTAAATGACAGAAATAAAATGGTGGCTCATAGTTATTTCCTTGTTCAAATGTTCCTTATTGTTGGAGGCATTATCTCTATATTAATTGCCATCTTTTTAATGATTATTAATAACAAATCTTTAAAACTAAAAAATATTATTCTGCAATCTGAACAAAAGTTTAAATCGATATTTGACAATAGCCTTGCGGCAGTTTTGGTTGCCGATGATAAAGGCAATTATTTATCCGCTAACAAAGCAGCAGGTAAACTTTTAGGTTATTCAGTAAATGAACTATTGCAAATGAATGTGGGCGATTTAAAAACAACCGCACAACCTGGAGCAGCTAAGCGTTACGAAGAATATATTAGAAAAGGAGAAGAAACTGGTGAATTTGATTTCATTACAAAAAACGGTGAACATAAATTAGCACAATACCAAGCAAGTCGTACAACGGCTGATTTCAATTTAAGTGTCCTTATGGATATTACAGCTCAAAAACAAGCATCGCAATATGCAAGGAGTTTAATTGAAGCATCACTAGACCCACTTGTTACAATTTCTGCCGAAGGAAAAATTACAGATGTTAATGAAGCATCAGCTAAGGTTACAGGAGAAACAAGGGAAAAATTAATTGGAACTGACTTTTATGACTATTTTACTGAGCCAGAAAATGCACGAGAAGGATATAAGCAGGTTTTTGAAAAAGGGTTTGTTTCCGATTATCCGCTTACTATCCGCCACGCAACTGGAAAGTTGGCTGATGTATTATACAACGCCTCAGTTTTTAAAGACGATGAAGGAAATGTATTGGGTGTGTTTGCGGCAGCAAGAGATGTTACCGATCAAAAAAGAATTTCAGAAGAATTGAAGGAGGCAAAAGTGGTTGCGGAGTTAGCAACAATATTGGCAGAAGATGAAAAAGCTAAAGCTGAAAGTGCATTACAATCCAAGCAACAGTTTTTAGCAAACATGAGCCACGAAATTCGCACACCCATGAATGCAATTCTGGGATTTACTAAGATAATATTGAAAACAGATTTGGAACCAAAGCAAAAAGAATATTTGGATGCTATAAAAACCAGTAGCGATGGATTAATTGTGCTCATAAATGATATACTGGATTTAGCAAAGGTAGATGCAGGTAAAATGACCTTTGAACAAACACCATTCAAAATGGAATTCTCCATATCCACTATGTTTCAGGTGTTTGATTTAAAAATTCAAGAAAAGAATTTGGAGTTAGTTAAAGAATACGACAAAAAAATTCCAAAGGTATTGTTAGGGGATGCAATGCGTTTACACCAAATTCTTTTAAACCTTTTAAGTAATGCTTTAAAGTTTACAGAAAAAGGAAAAATTACCGTAGCTGTTCGTTTGGCGAATGAAGATAAAGAGAAAGCAACCATTGAGTTTACAATTACCGACACAGGAACAGGAATACTAGAAGATAAATTAGAATCCATTTTTGAAAACTTTCATCAGGCAACAAGTTCCACTTCAAGAATATTTGGAGGAACAGGATTGGGACTTGCGATCTGTAAACAATTAGTAGAAAAACAGGGAGGAACTATTTCTGTTAAAAGTAAAGTGGATGAAGGGTCAACTTTTAGTTTCACTTTAAGTTTTCAAAAAACCAATGGAGAAAGTAAAAAAGAAAATGTAGAGGTAGAGGTAGTCGGAGAAATTAAAGATATAAAAATATTAGTGGTTGAAGATGTTAAACTCAATCAGTTATTGATGCGAACAATATTGGACGATTTCAAATTCAAATATGATATTGCTGATAACGGGAAAATTGCTATAGAAAAAATGCAAACAGAGACTTACGATATTATTTTAATGGATTTACAGATGCCCGAAATGAATGGGTTTGAAGCCACAGAATATATTCGCAACACGATGAAATTAAAAATTCCAATCATTGCTTTAACAGCCGATGTAACCACAGTGGATGTAGAAAAATGCAAAGCCGTTGGAATGAATGAATATGTTTCTAAACCTCTAGACGAAAGAATATTGTACAGTAAAATTATTGAATTATTAAAACTTTAGGCCTATGACAAATGGTTGGGCAGACAGAAAACCAACCGCTAACATTTAGCGGAGTAGAAGAAACCCCTTTATAAAAAAACCCAGCCTGTGAAATAAGCTGGGGTTTCTTTTTTCTCCGTGTTGGCCGCAACCTTAGGGGATAAAGTACGCGGACTTTTTTGGTTTGGGTTTATTTTAATTGTACTTTGTGCACATTGTTTTAAGGCTATTGCTTTTTCTTGTATTTTTTAGCGACGGTATTTGCAAAATAAGGTGTCATTGAGTGCAGTTTTTCTGTGTTTGTTTTGGGCAATGGGCATAGCAGGGGGTCTTTGCCTGTTTTCTCCATCATACGCAAATGCCAAGGTACACTTACCGCAGGTGGATGAGGCGGCACGTCCAGTTGTTCTAAAATAACAGCTAACGGTAGGAATGAAAAAAATATTACGAATGGAAAATGGGGCGAAATGATACTTTTGCCCAATGCAGATGATACCTTAAATTTCAATAAATTTGAATCACTAAATGGAGGAAATGGACAAAATGGAAGTGTTGGAGACTATGCAGAAAATTTTAAAATAAAGGTAGAACGCGTAAATAAAAAGGATTCTGTTGCTAAAATTACCGTTTATGCAATAGATTCAACCTATATCTACATTATTGATCTACTTAATGGAGGCACTTTTACTTTAGAAGCAAATGGTTCGTCCGGAGGATGGGGAGTCGATGCAGGCTTATTTGCAGCCTTCTTTTACAAATTTGCAGATAGCATAAGAATATGGAAATGTGGAAAAAAAAGACTAGCATGCGCAGGAAACAATGGAGGTAACGGGGGCGATGTTACAATTGAAATGGATGAAATTTATAAAACTGTTTTTTATACTATTAAAATTGAAAATAAAGGAGGTAAGATGGGCTTTGGAGGGGTATAAAATTATCCTGCTGATTACAACTATCCATATTATTCGGGTAAAGGTGCTTTGTTGTTAAAAACCTGATAAAAAAAAATTTTTGGACCCAGTTATTTACCTACAAATATTAAACACTTTTTGGACAACATAAAGTATGTTGAGGGAAATCCAGATTTGGGACCATCTGGGAAACCTGGAATTGATGGAAAAACCAGAGTTATTTATTTTAAGTGATTATTTGTTCACCTTTGTAATACTACATTCTTTTATTGGAGATTATTTAAAACCCAAAGAAAACAAACGAATAACGCATTGCAGGCGAGAAGGTTGGTTTTTTATTGTCGCTGCAGTGTCTTCAATTGTTTGACTAAAACTCTATGACCCAATCTTGCTCGATACCCATTTTGTTGTAACGGCAAGCAACCACTATGTACAAATTGTATTTGGAGCAATCAACGAACTGATTTTGGTTGTTACAGCAACAGGCACGGGCATATTGCTCTATCCTTATTTAAAAAAATACAACAAAAGTTTAGGGATTGGCTATTTAAGTTTTAGATGGTTGGCAGTTGTGTTTTTATGATAGGTATCGTAAGTATATTGACAGCACTGTCGGTTAGCGCACAATATACAAATGGGAGCATGCCTGATAAAAGTGTTGCACAATATTGAATGCAATCATTTATTGCCATGCACAAATGGACTTTTATTTTAGGCCCAAATTTTATGTTTGCAATCAATACATTTATTTATAGCTATGTTTTTTGCAAAACTGAAATGATCCCCAATAAGTTTTCAAGGTTGGGGTTATTCGCCTCTTGCATGATAATGTTTGCTGCCATTTTAGCGCTGTTTGGTCCCTTTGAGCAAATATCGATTTGGGGTATTTTACTGGCTTTTCCTGTCGCTATTTACGAATTTACTTTGGCAATATATTTAATTGTGAAGGGATTTCAAACAAAAAAAATTGTTTAAAAATTAGGCGTTTCATGGTTTTTTGAAGTTTGTTTTTTCTCAAGCGGTATGCTTTTTCCCGTGCGCGAAGCGTTGCCTTTTTTTGTTTGGTAAAGATATACAATTGATTTCAAAATGCAAATTTAGGATTGAATAGTTTTTTTTTGAAGCTTGGCAATGTAAAACACAGGTTGCTATTTTTGATTGGAATAGGACTGTGAAATCAGAAAAAGATAGACAATTAAAATGTTTAATTTCATTGCAGAATACTTTACGTATACAAGAATTATTAAACGGTTTTCGTATATTTCTATTGGGCTTAAAATCTGGCTCCAAAATGCGTAAACAATTGACTTTATTCGCCTTTCATAGAACCTAAAACAAGGGTAGCAAATTGTTGCCAAGCAACGAAGCCCAAAACAAATTTGCTGAGAATGGGTATCTAACGCTTATATTTGGTGGGAAATAGAGGTATCGGGTTGGATTGCCAGCAAACACATCGTCATTATTGACTTTCATTTTGGGGCAAAACCAACGTTGAACCCGCGGATAAAATTTTAAAAACACAACGTATGGTTGCATCGAAAAAAAACAAAACAAAATCTCAACCACCCACCACAGTGCAAAATTTTCCCATTGTAGGCATTGGTGCAAGTGCAGGTGGGCTAGATGCATTTAAGAGATTGTTGTTGGCGATACCTGAGCATTCAGGAATGGCTTTTGTGTTGGTACAGCATCTAGACCCATCGCATGAAAGTATTTTACCTGAGATTTTACAACGGGTAACAAAAATTCCGGTGTTAGAAATTACGGACGATATACCACTTGCACCCGACCATATCTATGTAATTCCTTCCAATAAAATGCTTATATCCACGGATGGGATTTTAAAATTAACAGACCGTGCCAAAAAAATTAATCTATCCATTGATATATTTTTTACATCGCTTGCCGAAGTGCATAAGGAGTTTGCGGTAGGTGTAGTGTTGTCTGGCACAGGCAGCGATGGCACACTGGGATTAAAAGCCATTAAAGAACATGGAGGCATCAGCATTGTGCAGGATATAGAATCGGCAGCTTTCGATGGCATGCCTAACAGCGCCATTAATGCTGGTAATGTAGATTTTATTTTAACTCCAGAAAAAATACCCGAGCAGCTTTTACATATCAATAGCACTTACAGAAGCGTGCATGTTTTTAAAGAAGAAGAAGAAGAATTGCCAAAAGACGATGAAGCTATTTTTAAAAAAATTATTTCCACCCTTCGCCAGAGCAGTGGTATTGATTTTACGTATTATAAGCAACCCACTTTTCATAGGCGCATTGCCCGAAGAATGGCCATTAACAAAAAAACGAACCTTACCGATTACTTTAAATTTTTACGAACTGATAAAGCCGAGCAGGATGCACTCTTTCAAGATGTGCTTATTCCCGTAACTTCTTTTTTTCGTGACCCAAAAACTTTTCAGTTTTTAAGCAGCACTGTATTTCCTGCGTTGCTCAATAGCAAATTGCAGGATAATCTTATTCGTATTTGGATTGCCGGCTGCTCCACAGGCGAAGAGGCATATTCAGTGGCCATAAGCCTACAGGAATATCTGACCCTGACTAATAAAAATGAGGGAATAAAAATTCAAATCTTCGCCTCCGATATTTCTGAAAGAGCCATTAAAAAGGCAAGAATAGGAATTTATGACAAAGCCGAAGTTGAAATACTTTCGCAAGAACGGATAAAAAATTATTTTATTAAAAAAGCAGATGGTTATGAAATAAACAAACTCATTCGCGATATGTGCGTATTTGCACCGCACAATTTTTTGAAAGACCCACCATTTGCAAAAATGGATTTGATAAGCTGCCGCAATGTGCTTATTTACATGGATAGTTTTTTGCAGAAAAAAGCACTCACTACTTTTCATTACGCACTCAAAGAAAATGGATTTCTGATGCTTGGAAAATCTGAGAGCACCAGCAATGTATCTGAATTGTTTTCTGCGGCAGATAAGCACGAAAAAATTTACTCTCGCAAATCATTGCCAGGTCGTTTCATGCCGGTAACCACCGAACGCAAAGAAGAAGCCTTGGCGAAAAAATCTCAAATATTAGCCAAACAGGAAGCCACTCAACTTGATTTTAGAAAAAGCGCAGAGGCCATTCTCCTTTCCAAATTTACACCCGCAAGTGTTGTAGTGAACGAGCAAATGGATATAGTGCATATTCATGGCGCAATCACTCCCTTTTTAGAACAACCGCAAGGCAAGCCCACATTTAATTTGCTTAAAATGGCAAATGAAGGATTGGCATTTGAACTGCGAAACGCCTTGCATAAAGCAAAACTAAGAGAGGAAGCTGTAGTAAAAGAAAACATTCCCGTAAAAATAAACGGAAAACAATTTTTGGTTAACATTGAAATAGTTCCACTTAATGATACTGTTGATATTCATTATTTAATTCTCTTTACAAAAACTGCTGTACCTGCATTTGAGGAAAAAATCAAAAATTCTACCTCACGAAAAATAACTGATACAATAAAACAAAATGAACAGCTAGAAAAGGAATTGGCCCATACACGCGAAGATATGCGCAGCGTGACTGAGGATATGGAAGCCACCAACGAAGAACTGCAAAGTGCCAACGAAGAACTGCAAAGCAGCAATGAGGAAATGCAGAGCCTGAACGAAGAAATGGAAACCTCCAAAGAAGAACTACAATCTACCAATGAAGAGCTCACCATTGTAAACCAGGAACTCATGGACAAACAGGAACAGCTAAACACGCTGCACTTAGAACAGATTAAAGCCGCCAAACTAATTGAAGCAAGTGAGGTGGAACAAAAAAAAATAGCAAGCCATTTAAAATTGGCAACGGATTCAGCCAACATTGGCATTTGGTCTTTAGATATTCTTTCATCAAAATTGGAGTGGAGCAGTATCCATAAAAAAATGTGGGGATATAATGAACATCGTGAAAACCTAACATACCAAGACTGGCATATAACGATTGTTCAGGAGGATAAAGAATTAGCATTTCAAAGAATAGAAGAAGCGAAGGTTAATCATAGTATTTATGAAGTGGATTACAGAATTAACCGTGCAAATGATGGTGTTATTGTATGGATAAAATCAACAGGGCAATATTATTATGATGCATTGGGTTTGGCTCATACACTTACTGGTATTAGCATAGATATTACGGATCAAAAAGAAACAGCGGAAAAACTAAAAAAAATAGCAATTGAATTAGAAGTAAAAAATAAATTAATTGAAGAAAGCGAAGCGAAATTCAGATTGCTGTCTGAAACTATTCCTCACATGATATGGTCAGCCGGACCCAATGGAGTGAAAAACTTCTTCAACAAATATTTTTTGGATTATACAGGTTTATCTTTTGAAGAATTGAAAGGCGATGGCGTGCGGAATATTATTTTCCCTGAAGACCTTGAAAAAGATTTGCAGCTATGGAATCATTCCCTTAAAACAGGCGAAGATTTTAATATAGAAAAGCGCATTCGCCATCATGATGGAACTTACCGCTGGCATTTAAGTCATGCTATTGCACAAAAAGATATACTTGGACGCGTTACTGGGTGGATAGGAAGCAGTACTGAAATTGAAGCGCAAAAAACTTTTACCGATGATTTAATAGAAGCAAAAATCGAAGCTGAAAAGGCAACAAATATAGCGGAGAATGCTGTAAAAGCGAAACAACAATTCTTGTCAAATATGAGTCACGAAATCAGGACTCCGATGAACGCAATTATCGGTTTTACTAAAGTTCTAGGTAAAACAGATTTGACCGAAAAACAAAATGAATATTTACACGCCATAAAATCAAGCGGAGATACATTAATCGTTCTTATTAACGACATATTGGATATGGCAAAAGTGGATGCTGGTAAAATGATTTTTATAAACTCACCTTTTAAAATATCACATTCAATATCCACCATTCTGCATTTGTTTGAAACCAAAATACTGGAAAAAAATTTAGAATTGGTAAAAGAATACGACACTAGAATTCCCGAAGTATTGCTTGGCGATGCAGTTCGTTTGCATCAAATACTCATTAATCTGTTGAGCAATGCCATTAAGTTTACCGCAAAGGGTAAAATTAAAGTAAGCGCGAATTTAATAAACGAAGACAAAGACAACGTAACCCTTGAAATTAAAGTTTCGGACACGGGTATTGGAATTCCGCATAATAAAATAGAAACAATTTTCGAAAACTTTGAACAAGCACATGCTGTTACTTCAAGCTTGTATGGAGGCACAGGATTAGGACTATCCATTGTAAAACAGCTTGTTGAAAAACAGATGGGAACAATTTCTGTAAAAAGTAAAGAAGGCAAAGGGTCTACTTTTACTTTTACTTTAAGTTTTGAAAAAACCAATGAAAAAGTAGCGGTAGAAAATGAAACGCAACCTTACGAAATTGAAACGAATCCTGTAAGAATTTTGGTGGTTGAAGATGTAAAAATCAATCAATTGTTGATGCGAACAATATTGGACGATTTCAATTTCGAGTGGGATATTGCAGACAACGGAAAAATTGCCATTGATAAACTTCAAACCAATGCCTACGATGTTATTCTAATGGATTTGCAAATGCCCATTATGAATGGGTTCGAAGCTACAGACCATATACGCAATAATCTGAAATTGCAAGTTCCCATCATTGCACTCACAGCAGATGTTACATCTGTAGATATAGAAAAGTGCAAAGACATTGGTATGAACGACTACATATCAAAACCCGTAGATGAAAGATTGTTATATACCAAAATATTGGAATTAATAAAATAGCAAAAGTCAACTTTAAATAAACCCAATAGTGTTGGTTGAATTGATTTTTTTCGGAATCACTTATGCCAATTTCTCACTTTCATATAGGCCTTGGAACTGGGTTTTTCATCTCCAAAGAGTACACCCCACTTTTTAAACTGTTCGGTATGGTCGAATATTACTTTTAAAACGGCCATTAAAGGTAAGGATAAAAACATACCGGGAATACCCGCCAGTGCCGCACCCATAAACACACCAAAAAGACTGACAAGTGCGTTGATTTTTATTTTAGAACCTACAATTGCCGGCATTAAAATGTTGTTGTCTAAAAGTTGCACAACGCCTATGCAAATAAGCACAGTAAAAACTGGACCCAGATTGGGAGAAGAGCTTAGTGTAAGCAACACACCGATAAAATTACCTACCAAGGCTCCCACATACGGAATGAGATTGAGAATTGCGAAAATAATGGCAATAAGCAACGCATATTTTATTCCAAAAAGAAGCAAGGCGCCGCCCAGCAATATAGTCATATACGTAAACTGAATCAGGAGCCCCACAATATAACTTTGAATTATGGATACTGTGCCTTTTAAAGCCAAGCCCACCTGTTCTTTTTCGTCTTTTTGAAACCACATAAACAAAAACTGTATTAAAACATCTTTGTAGTATAGAATAAGAAAAGTGTAAATGGGCAGTAAGCCAAAAAACATTAACACTAAGCTTACAGAACCAGCGGCTGTGGATAGATAATTGCCAGCCGAATCTAGAAATATACTGGTTTGTTTGTTGATGATTTTGGTTTGCTGTGCGCTGGAAATATTGGTTTTGTCAATAAACCATTGGCTGAGGTAATTTATATGATTCGTAATATTTAGTTTGATACTTGCATAATTGTTTATCAATGGTTTTAGTTGATATGTGATAAAAATTACAACCAACGCTATGACAATTAACATCAATAAGATGGAAAGCACAATAGCAATGCTGTTTGGTAGTTTTATGCGCACTAAAAATCGATAAAAGGGCAACAATGCTATGGCTGCAAATGCAGCCATAAGAATGGGTATAAGAATTTGTTGACCTTGGTTAATTGCAAATGCAAGCAATACAAGCCCTATTAATTCAATAGAACGTTTTACTGTGAGTGGAAGTCCTTGTGTCATATTTTATGTATTAATCTATTATTTTAATTAGTCTTTTAAACAGTTGAATAAACACTACAGGCGCAAAACTTGTTGCTATAATAAGGAGCAAAATGTTTGTATTTAGTGTCTGTATTCCTATTATAGTATTTAGCGGATTTATCCAATAGAAAAGCAGGAGTATTGAAATACAAAGAAGCAGAGACGACCATACGAATTTGTTTTGGGTAATTTCATTTTTAAAGAATGATATTTTGCGAGAAGGTAAGTTGAAGACATGCCAGAGTTGCGAAAGCGCCAGACTAAAAAAAGTAATGTTGTTGCAAACTTTCGCATCATACTTTAAATAATGACTGCAATACCAAGTTACTGAAAAAATCGGAATTGCCAATAGAATGGCATACGCAACAATATTTAGCCAATCTCTCTTTGTGGCAATGGGTTCTTTCGGATTTCTAGGAGGCAGTTTCATAATTAACTTATTGCCTTTGCCCATGCCCAAAGCCAGTGCAGGAAAAATATCAGTAACCAAATTTAGAAATAATATTTGCATTGGCAAAATGGAATACGGAAAATTTAATAAACCATACAAAAACACAATTAAAATTTCACTTAAATTGCAAGAAAGTAAATAGACTAGGAAGCGTTTGATGTTTTGAAAAATTATTCTTCCTTGTTCTATGGCTATTACTATAGATTTGAATGAATCTTTTTTTAGCACCATCTCGGCAGTTTCAATTGCCACTTGGGTACCTCTTTTACCCATAGCAATGCCAATGTCTGCTTTTTTCAATGCCGGTGCATCGTTTATGCCGTCGCCTGTCATGGCTACTATGTCGCCGTGTTTTTGATAAAGACTCACCATATCCAACTTCTGTTGCGGCGTTACCCGTGCAAAAATGGTGGCTGCAAACAATTTCTTTTTGTGGGGTTTAGCCTCTAAATCTTTACCTGTAACTACGGTGTTTTTTGCATCAGATAATTTTATTTTTTCTGCAATATGTAGGGCTGTTGCTGGGTGGTCGCCCGTAATCATAATAACTTTAATACCCGCTTTGCGGCACTGTTTCAATGCACCCGCAATATCCAATCTGGGTGGGTCTAAAAAGCCAATGAATCCCACAAAAACCAGGTTGTTAGAAAAATCATCCAGTGGTATACTTTCGGCTTCCTTATATGCAAAACCAAGCACTCGTGTGCCAAGGGCTTGAATTTCTTCGGCCTTGGCTAGAATATTTTTCTTATCCTCTTCACCAATGGTTTCTACTTTATCCTGCTTACTTATGGAGGTGCATTTTAGTAAAATAGCTTCTATAGCTCCTTTTGCTGCCACAAAACTAGTTTGCTTCGCCGTTTCATTGCCTTTTTTATGCAAAGTTGCCATCAGTTTGGTTTCCGAACTAAAGGCTTCTTCCGCAATACGTTTATATGCCCCTGTTAATTCAACAATGTTTATTTTGTTGTCCGTTGCAAAATGCATCAAAGAAATTTCTATCGGGTCACCAACATCTTTCTTTCTATGCTGGCCAATTGCTGCATTGTTGCAAAGCGTGGAAATGATTAATAACTTTTCGAAATTAATTTTATGGGTTTCAAAAATTAGGGGCTGGTTGTTTTCTACCGTTTTATTTTCATCTAAAAAATGAATGCTGCTTACTTCAATTCTATTTTCTGTAAGTGTGCCCGTTTTGTCAGTAAAAATGGTGTTAATTCCGCCCAACGTTTCCACGGATGCCAAGCGCTTAATAAGTACATGTTTTTTGGCCATTCGCAACATGCCATACGTTAGTGCAATCGTGCTTACCACAGGCAGCCCTTCGGGAATAGCAGCTACCGCTAATGCTATTGCGGTTTCAAATATTAAAAAAATATCTTTGCCTTGCAACAATCCTGTGCCAATAAATACAATGGCAAAAAAAGCTGTAATCCACATCAATTTTGTTGTTAATCCTTGTAGTTTTTTTTCCAGGGGTGTTACTACTTGTTTGGCGTTTTCTACCAAGGAAGTTATTTTGCCTAACTCTGTTTGCAAGGCAGTGCCTATGACTATGGCTTTGGCATTGCCTTTTATTACCGACGTGCCTTTAAAAACCATGTTCACTTGGTCTGCAAGGCTGGTGTTTAATTGCAATGCATCTATTTTTTTTAGAATGGGCAAAGATTCACCCGTAAGTGAAGATTCGTCTATTTCAAATTGATTAATTTCTATTAACCGGGCATCGGCCCATACCATATCACCTGCTTCTAAAACCAAAATATCGCCTGGTACAATTCTTTCAGAAGAAATTTCTTTCAACGCATTGTCTCGCCATACCTTAGAAATACTCACATCCATGCTTTTCAATGCCTTCATTGATTTTCGGGCCTGCATTTCCATCAAAAAACCAAGCAATGCCGTAATAAATATGACACCAATTATAGACCCGCCTTCTAACCAATGCTGAAATGAAAGAGATACACCAGCGGCCAATACCAATAACAATACTATAGGACTCGTAAACTGCTCAATTAGCAACAAAAAAATGCTTTTTTGTTTTCGTGCTTCATATTTATTTAAACCGTATGAATTTATTCTTTTGGCAATGCCAATTTCGTTTAATCCTTTTTCCGCATCGCTTTTTAGAGAATCAAAAATATTTTCAATTGGCAGTGAATAACCGTTTTTTATAGGATAACGAATGGACGTGGTAGTCGTAAAACCGTTCTTTACGATGTCCATATTTTTTTGAGACTTCATGCTAGGCAGTGTGTTTTCATATACAATACATTATATGTGGCAATAATATTTCATTTTTATTCTATATGCACTTTACATAAAATAAGATACTTACGAAATAATAAATAATGCCCATAATATAAATATAAATAAATGATTTACTGGCCACTATGTATTATTTTAAATGACAAATTATTCTTTCAAGGAGATACTGAATGCAGAGAATTTAGAAACTCGAGTAGATATTTGTTAAACTCATTGGGTTGTTCTAGATTGGAAACGTGTCCGGCATTTTCAATAATTTTCAAAGTGGAGCCCTTAATGTGTTCATGCATAAATTCAGATTGTGCAAGTGGGGTAACTTCATCTGACCTTCCACAAATAATAAGTGTAGGAACGTGAATTGCATTTAAGCTAGAACAGGTTTCAGAACGATCTGCAAGCGCAGTTAATCCAGCGGCAATAACTTCCTTAGAGTTGGCAAACACAATGTTTCGCAAGTGTTCAACCAATTCTATTTTGTTCGTCAATGAATCAGGATGAAAAACACTTTTAACAAAAATATCGTTAAATCCTTCTGGGCCTTCAAGGTTAATTTGTTCGATTGTAGCTTCGCGTTTTTTTCTAACTTCAGTTGTATCTGAAATGCACTGGGTATCGCATAGTATTAAAGCTGTAAACCTTTCAGGAAATCTTTTTATTGCATTTAAAGAAATAAACCCTCCCATGGATAACCCGCAAATAATTGCTTTCTTAATATTTAGTTTATCCATGAAAGACACTAAATCTTCTGCAAAAAGCGCAATGCTTAGGTATGTTTTCTCGTCTGTTGATTTGCCAAAACCTCGAATATCGCAAGCAATCACCCGATGGGTAGATTTTAAAAAATCAAGTTGCACTTTCCACATGGATTTATCAAATGGAAAGCCGTGAAGAAATATTACAGGAATATTTCCTTCGCCAATATCGTTGTACGATATGGCAATGTGATTCACTTCTGTCAATAAACTTTGGTAAGAATTCTCTGATTCCATAGGTCTAATTTCAGAAGCTGGTAAAATTATTTGTTCTTCTGGTGAATGATTTTTCGCTGGATTTTTCTCATATTCCTCCAGCAAGTTTACCAGAGATTCGTGATAGGATGTTAACGTATTGGTGGTATTTTCTGGATTTTCCTCATAAGGAACGGTTACAGGTATTTCATTCACATATTTTAACAATTCGGGATGCTTTTCCCTGATACTCTTGGTAATGCCTAAAATCATTTCGTTTAACTCTAATTCGGTTTTCATAGCGCAGATTTACTGTATTTTGGTTTAATTATTTTTTTGTAAAAGTCTATTTTTATTATTGTCTTCATTTTATCCTGTGCTTCTTATACCCCTTAAAATGATTGCGAATGCACCGCCAATTGAAATGGCGAATTCGTATATCGAAATGAATTTATAAAAGGCTATGATTCATAAACTTTAAATGGCAAATGTATACTGTTACGCAAACAATAGCTTTGCATAATAAAAGTTGATGGTTGTAAAATTCACAGATATACTAGCAATCGAAAATGAGGGTTGAAGCAAATTGTGAAACGTATACAGTTGTTGTATTGTCAATTATACTATGACCCCAAAATGCGTTTTTAAAAAGCGTAATTCAAAGCATTTACACTATAAATTTTCTTTCTTTGATTAAAAAATGACTGCCTTCTGCAATGATATGTACCTTTAAATTTTCGATAACTATGGGTTGATCTTCTTTTAACTCTTTGGCGTTTGTTTTGGCAATTTGGCTTCCATCCACAACAACGACCATCCCTGAGCCCATACAATGGACTTCATTGCCATGAGAAATAATGACGGCTGTATCTTCTCCTAAGCCTATGCCCAGTAAATCTGGATTTAATGCCACAGCATGGCACAACCTTGTAAATCTGCCCCTCTTGATAAAATGTGTATCTACCATTATATTATTCATAAAATTAAAACCCGGACCTATTTTTATATCATCTTTCATTAGAGCTTCACGAATGATGCCCCCTTCTATAATC
Source organism: Bacteroidia bacterium (assembly GCA_038317095.1). Taxonomy (GTDB): domain Bacteria; phylum Bacteroidota; class Bacteroidia; order NS11-12g; family UBA955; genus JAGXTF01. The sequence goes on from JBBQBB010000025.1 coordinate 15,472, forward strand.
GTTTCAGGCATTGCCATAGCCCCGGCGCTAGTGCCTGCCGCTATAAAATGTTCGTCTTTTATATACTTTTGTTTTATTTCAAGTAAAACACTTGTTCCTGTTAGTGTGGTTGTTAATCGCGTTTGATCGCCCCCAGTAAAGAAAACGGCATGACAAAATTTAATACGCTTGGTAAATTGAGGATTTTCAGCATCTTTTTTATTTTCGATGCGGATAAAATCAACTTTGGTAAAGCCAGCATTTTTATAGGCTTTGCGATACATATCTTCCATTTCTAGCGGAATTGCAGATGCTGTGGCTATAATTTCAATGACATGATGCTGCCTGGGTATTTTTGAAATTAGTTCAGACAAAATTTCAAAGTGATTGTGGTTTGATGCTTTCTTGCGTTTTGCGACGTTTATACTTTCTCCGGCTTTTCCTTTGTCTTCGTGTCCACCTATGATGATTAATTTCCCTTTTGGAACCATATTTATTACAATTATTTATACATTTATTTTCGAAAAAAAAACCTAAATTGGAAGACTTTTAATGTACATAAAAACATGCGTGATTGTTTTTTTTAAATGCCGATACCCTTGGTTTTTATTGCCTGTGAATTTGGGTTTAAAATAACCGACCGTACTATTCAATTGGGGCTTTTTCTGCTATTGCCAATGTGCTGCATTTCGCCATGGTGGTTCCATAATGGCGGTAGTTGTCGCTGGTGTCAATTTGTGGGTTGGTGCCTTCCTGAAACAAAACAATAATATCTGAACCTCCAAAAAGAAAATAGCCAAACTCATCGCCTTTTAACAATTCACTCCCCACCGTGGCTATCATATTTACAGAGGAGACTTGGCACATGCCTACTGGCAAAATTGCCACCAAGCCTATATTTCCATAAGGCGAATTTTTGGTATCTATTATAAGCACCCCACGGGCTTGTGTAAATTGATATCCAGTAGCGGCATTGTCGGGTGCATCCAATCTTTTGCCTTTAATAATTACATCCAAACCCACCAATCCAAGTATGGGATAACATTCTTTTACGGTTCCTGCAACCGGTGTGTGAAAGCGATGGTAGGAATGCGTACCTAGGAAATAATGCACAAATGTGCCATTCTTAAAGGCATGCTTATATTCACTACCATCGAGCAACTTGGCAATATTTGCAAATTTATGTGTTAGTTTGAGTTTCACTTCTGGTATGCTAGAATCGCCCGCAATGGCGTATTGGGCTCTGTAAGTGCAATCGGCAGGACAAGTTACCACTGAATTGTACGACGGACTGCTGATAGGACGCAAACCAGGATTCAGTTCTCGGGCAAAAAACTGATTAAAGGTAAGCCAACCGCTTGGGTTATTGGGCTGTCCGTTTATCATAGAATCTTCCACGCGGTAGCTGGGTGAATATTTCATAAAAGACTCTGCGATTTTTTCTTGAAATGAATCCGTTGTATTTAAAAAACTTCCCCAACTTATGGCATAATCCACCATCCATAAATTGAACCATGGAAAGTTTTCTAGTATTGTTTTCTTTTCAGATTCTCCTTTTTGTTGTATCAACCAATAAAAGTGATTCAAACGATCCAATACTTCTTGGTGCTCATCTGTCTCCTCATTATTCCATGCCTTGCTTTTGCTTTCCTGAGGAATCCAATGCGAATATTCTGTTAGATATTTTATATAATCATTTAAAGTTAATGGCCAAGGCAAGGCTTCAAATAAATCAGGGTGGATTTGTTTTTCTGCTGTTGATTTAGCCAAATGTAAGGTTGCCACCAATTGATTGTTAAATTCTTGGGTTCGGTTTGGGTTTTCAATAAAAGTGTGAATCACTTTTTCCGATGTGTTTTGTATATTGTTTTTCATTTTATGTATTTTTTAAATGGTTTTGGCGCCGCTTAATTATTTCATAACTTAAGATTACCAAAAAATAGAAACTTACATCACCTACAATTTTTCCAATGAAAATGCCCAACATTACGTTGTTAAGTAGAATTGGAAATACATACATTAAAAATGGACGCAATAGCAAGCCATCAATTGCACCTGCCGGGCCAAATTCCAATAATATTTGGGTACATATTTTAGAAATTATGGGAAATTTAAATTTTTTATTTTCCAGTTTAAGTTTCGCTTTTTCACGCCAAATATTTTGAATTATAGCTGTCGTATAGAACCCTATACTTTCACCCAGGGAACCGGCATAGGCAATTACAATTAAGTTTTGATGCAAAGCACTTGCTGCGCCAGCACCTACCAATGCGGTTATGGTTCCTACAATTTCTAAGGGCAAGTACCGCTTTAACCACTCTATGCTTTTTTTCTTTATCACTTATATTTAGGCATCTTTTATATTGCAGGTAGCTATTGTAGATCCAAATAGTCTATAACCTTCATCTAAATCAATATTTGGGTTTACCCCTTCTTGAAACAAAACAATAATATCTGAACCACCAAAGAGAAAGTATCCAAACTCGTCGCCTTTGAGCAAATTACTGCCCACTGTGGCCAGCATGTTTACCGAAGAAACTTGACACATGCCTATGGGCAAAACCGCCACCAGTCCTATGTTGCCATAAGGTGACTTGGCCGTATCTAAAATAATGATGCCCCGGGCTTGGGCAAATTCATAACCATCGGTAGCATTGTCTGGCGAATCGAATTGTCCATTTTTTATTTTTACATCCAAATAAACCAAACCGTGTATTGGGTAACATTCTTTTACCTTTCCCGCCACTGGTGTGTGAAACCTATGGTAAGAAAATGTACTTAAATAATAGTGCACAAAAGTGCCATTTGCAAACGCATTTTGGTATTCACTGTCTTGCAACAACTGCGGAATGCTCGAAAACTTATGGGTATTTTTAATGGTAATTTCTGGTATGGTAGAATTGGCAGATATGGCGTACTTCGTTTTGTAATTACAATCCGCAGGCGATACAATAACTCGGTTGTCAAAAGGATTGCTTATGGGTCGTTTCCCGGGATTTAGTTCTCTTGCAAAAAATTGATTAAAAGTTAGCCAACCACTTGGATTGTTGGCTTTCCCATTTACCATAGAATCACTCACATTGTAAAGAGGTGCGTTATTTTCAAATGTTTCCAAAGTGGATAAATTGAATGAGTCGGGTGTATTTAAATAGTTGCCCCAGTTTTGGGCGTATTGCACCAACCATTCGCTAAACCAGGGTATGTTTTCTACCAATGTGGATTCATCTTTTCCCACAGGTTGATCAATAAGCCAATAGAAATGATTGGTGCGGTCGTCAATTTCTTGATGGCCATTGGTGCCAGCAATAAGCCAAACAGCGTCTTTGCTCTCTTTGGGCGTCCATTGCGAAAAAGCAATCAAGTATCTACAATAGGCATCTATATCTAGTGGCCATGACAAAATTGCAAATAAATCGGAATCCAAATTGTTATGGGCATCTTGCTTGGCATGTTGCAAAGATTGCAACAAAAGACGGTTGAATTTTTGATCTTCAAATGCCTTTTTTACAAACGATTCTATCAGGGGTAACATAAATGGGGTTTGTTTCTTATACTTTGTAAAGGTGCAACTATTCTGTATTGCAAAACATTACAAAACAGGAGGGATTATTTACATATATCGCAGACAGTTGTGTTTTGAATTAGAATTGTTGGTTATGATGTAGAAATTGGTAAAATCCTGCTGTATAGCAAAAAAATGTATTATAACGGGGTTCACAGAGACTGGAAAAAGATTCCCAGAAGCTTATTATCTATTTGTGGCTTAAGTGTTCTTCTCTGTTTATCTCTGTGCAAGAAATAGAATAACCAATAAACAATACAGAGCCAAAATCTTTTTGTGTACAAAAAAATGAATTGCAATAAAATTCCAACATGCGGGCATGGAGTTGACCAGCTAAATAGGAATTGTCTTCATTTGGGTTTTGGCCAAAATGTTTGTGTACTTTGCTTTCCACCAATTTCTAAAACTTAACCAAATTTTTTTACGAATGCCATAAATTAAATTGGAATGGGAAAGTAGCGCCCAAAACCCAGGCGGTAGAAAATTCTTTCCACATTTTGATAATATAATGCGAAGCCCTTGTTTAGAATGATTCTAAATAGTTAATTTGCGCCCGAATTACAAATGCATAAACTTACAGGGAGCACTAAAACATTTTTCGCAATTTTTGCTTTATTTATCGCAGTTAAACCTGCTGTGTCACAAAAGTCTGACACATCCAAACCAATTAATCTGGATGAAATACAGATTTTGGATTTGCACTCTAAAAATGAGATTGAACGATTGCCAGAAATTCAAGGAACGCTAATCTATGCAGGAAAGAAGAATGAAGTTATAAAGGTAAGCGCGCTAGATGCAGACCTTTCAACGAATAACCCACGACAAATATTTGGCAAGGTTCCAGGGGTAAGCATTTGGGAAAACGATGGCTCTGGAATTCAGATGGGAATATCTACAAGGGGATTAAGTCCAAATCGTTCGTGGGAGTTTAACGTGCGACAGAACGGGTATGATATTTCTTCTGAAGTATTCGGTTACCCTGAATCCTATTTTGCTCCGCCTATGGAAGCTGTAAGCACAATTGAAGTAGTAAGAGGTGCGGCATCTTTGCAATATGGACCGCAATTTGGAGGATTGCTGAATTATGTAATTAAGAAAGGCGACTCTGCAAAAAAAATTGTTTTTGAAAGGCAGCAGACCACGGGCTCATTTGGCTTGTTTAATGCTTACAATGCCCTCGGCGGTACATACAAAAAAGTTTCTTATTACGGATATTATCATCACCGCAATGCACATGGTTGGCGTGAAAATAGCGGGTATGAAATTAACACTGGCTATGCTTCTATTAATTATGCTGCAAGTAAAAATCTCAATATAGGTTTGCAATATACGCGTATGAATTATCAGAGCCAACAACCTGGCGGGTTAACAGATTCCCTATTTGACATCAATCCACGCAAATCATTCCGAGCCCGCAACTGGTTTGGCACCCCTTGGAATGTAGCTGCTTTCACCGTAGATTGGCAATTGAGTGAGAACACGAAATTGAGTGTAAAAATATTTGGAACCATAGCCGAAAGAAATAGCGTTGGTTTTACCAAGGGAATTAACGTTGGGGATACATTTAATTTTACTTTAAAATCTTTTAACCCACGGCAGGTAGATAGGGATTTTTATAAGAATATTGGAGGTGAATTGCGCTTTTTGAAAACATACAATTTGCTCAAGCAAAAAAGTACTTTGGCTGCCGGCATTAGGGTTTATAGGGGAACAACGGTGAGAAAACAAATTGGAATAGGTACCGATGGAAATAAATTGGATCTTTCAATAACCCAATTAACCAATGGAAAAGAATGGGGGAGGAGTTTGATTTTCGGTTCTGATAATTATGCTATGTTTGCTGAAAATATTTTTAAAATTGGAAAGCGACTTAGTGTAACACCAGGTGTGCGATATGAAATTGTTAATTCCACAGCCGAAGGATACATCAATTCAACTTCAACAGGAAATATTAAGGAACTTAAACAAGGAAGAAATATTTTATTACTGGGTTTAGGCTCTGAATTTAAAACAACATCATCTACAAATATATATGCCAACTTCAGTCAAGCCTACCGACCCGTAACTTATTCCGAACTTACCCCGTCTGCAACTACGGAGGTTATTGACCCAAATTTGAAAGATGGAAGTGGGTACAATATGGATTTTGGTTTTAGAGGAAAAATGGGCAGCTTTTTAACATTTGATGTAGGTGGATTTTATTTGAATTATAACAACCGAATTGGAACAGTAACGCAAAATGGTGCTCCATTTAGAACCAACATTGGAACTTCGGTAAGCAAAGGCATAGAAAGTTTTATCGAATTAGATCCTGTGCGTTTGTTCACCAAATACTCCCCTTTTGGTTATTTAAGGTTGTATATATCTTACGCATATATTGATGCAAAATATACCCATTGGAACAACCCTATTCTAGCAAACGACCCACTAAAATCTATCGCAGGCAAACGCGTGGAAAATGCGCCTAAAAACATTGTTCGATATGGAGCTACATATAATCTCAAAAAATTCTCCGCAACATTTCAACTAAACCAGGTTTCTGGTGTGTTTACCGATGCCGCAAATACCGAAAAACCGAATGCTGCAGGCACAGTGGGTAAAATTTCTGGTTACAGCGTAATGGATATTTCTTTCTCTTATGTTTATTCAGAAAGGTACAACATCAAAACAGGAATAAACAACCTTTCCAACGAAAATTATGCAACAAGAAGATCCGGCGGATATCCCGGTCCTGGCTTGTTACCGGCCAATGGTAGAACCCTATATATTGGCTTTGGCGCTAAATTCTAACCGTTCACAGTCAATCCTAGCATTGCAATAGTGTTACAAACAAATTAGAGTTTCAGGCAGTACCAAAAATAAAAGCAACTCAAAATAAATCCTGTTTACCATATTGTAGGTCCGTTTATTGGCTGATACTTTTCTACCCACAAAATTAGGATAGCAATATTTAGTATGCTTATCTTTTATAAAAACCTAAATTTGAATATTCGCTACTATTGTAAAATACACAAATAGAAACTAGAAATATACAAAAAAAAATAGAATATTTTTTAAAACTTAAATGTATTCCAGATCTTTTTAATATAAGAGATTATTTTGCATAAAAAGGTTGAAAAATTCGTGCATTTTGTCTCCCTATCTTGCGGCAAGTATTTTGCCCGATTGAATGATTTCTTCGTTTTTGCTAATTTGGTAAAAGTAAATCCCAGAAATCAAGTTTTCGGTTGCGATGTTGTTGACTGATTCAGTTAATGGTTGAACCAGTTTCTCTTCTCCCAAAATATTGTAAATTTTCAAAACATAGTTTTGATTGGCAACATTTTCAGCCAAAGAAATAGAGATAGACGAGCCAAACGGATTTGGAAAAAGTTGAAATGTAAAGGATTTCTGAATTGCAATGCCTATAATTTCTGAATAACTAACATTGCCAAAAAAATCTGTCATTTTGAGGCGGTAGTAAACATTGCCATTCAAAGGATCAGTGTCCAAGGTTGAGTAATGATGGATGGTATTGCTGTTTCCTGAACCAGCCATTACTGTTAAGTTTTCAAAAGATTTGGCATCTGCTGATCGTTGCAAAGTAAAATTTTGGTTGTTGGTTTCACTTGCAGTTGACCAACTGATTTGTATGTCCGAGCCAATTGGTTTTGCATTGAAATACAGTAATTCTGCGCTAAGCAATATGCCAAATCCATCACATCCAAAGAGCTGGTTTTTATTTGCGGAAACCTGACCTCCCAAAGAAAGCGCCCTGCCTTGTAATTGTACTTGATTCAATAGGTTTATTTCACCGTTTGCAATTACGGTTCCCACAAAGACCGAGTTGGCCCCCATTTGAACGGCCCCATTTACATGCCAATATACATTGCAAGCAGATGCACCATTGATAAGTGTAATCGTGGACAATGGATTTGTGGAAAGTGCGCCATTAATATTGATGTTGAATACAACTCCAGGTATGTTTTGTCCATCAAGAATTAAATTTCCATTTAAAACAGCTGCTGTGGTAATGCAATAGACAAAACCTCCAGTTAGAACACGACCATTCCCCAACGGTGTTCCCAAAGTGGTGTCGCAGGTTAATGAACCAAGGAATGTATAGGCAGTGGATATGTCTGTTGCCGCTGCTGATGAAGTAGCATCCGCTACGTGCACATTTCCTGCTGCATGGGTTATGCTTCCTGGAACGGTGTATGCGCCATTGTTGGTACCAATGTCTCCATAAATAACATTGGAACCATTGGCTGTAAATGCGCCAACAGCGGTGAACAATACAAAACTTTGGGACGATCCCAATACAGGAGCTTGGGCAAATGTTTCTCTCGGAAAAAATGAAAGAATGCATGCAACCCAAAGGGTCAATTTAATATTAAAGGTATTGCTTTTATCCAAACAAAGGAACATGCAACAAATTACGTTTGAATCTTACCTTTAACTTTTATGTTTTAAGTATAAAAAGTTACATTTTTAACATATTTATGGCCTATGATGTAAAATATAGGCATGCTCCTTTTACCCGCCTATTTGCGGGTCCCTTGCTGCATTGCCCTGCAAATTTGTGTTTGGCAAGGCATATGCGTTGCGAACCCTCTAGCGAATTAACCCTCAATAAGAATTCTCCTTCGCAGCGTATTCGAAACTTGGGTTTAACCCATACCAGCAATGATTATGAAATTAATGTAGAATACGAAAACTTGTTAAAAATAAAATATTTTCTAAAGGATAATCATTATCTTTGCAGAATAGTTCGCTTTAAGATAGAATGAGTAAAATATTCCGGGAGAACCTGAAAGCAAAAGGCCTTAAAGTTACGCCGCAGAGAGTGGCTATTTTTGAAGCTATTCTGCAATTGGACAATCACCCAACAGCGGAAGATATTGTTTCTTTCATTAAAATAAACAATCCCAATATATCTATTGGTACAGTTTATAAAGTACTAGATACTTTGGTAACCAGTAATTTGCTAGAAAAAGTGAAAACGGAAAAAGACGTTATGCGCTATGATCCACATTTGTTTAACCATCACCATTTATATTGTGCGGAAACAGAACGCATTGAAGATTACGAAAATGTAAAATTAAACGAATTGATTGGCGATTATTTTAAAGAAAATAAAATAAAAAATTTCAAAATACAAGACATTAAACTTCAAATAACAGGAACATTCAACAAATAAGAAACTTAAAAATATGAGCAATACAAACGATAGCAAATGTCCAATAGATCATGGACAAAAAAGCGCCCCGGCCAATGGAATGGGTACTTCCAATAAAGATTGGTGGCCAAATGGACTTAATCTTAGTATTCTGCGCCAGCATTCTTCTTTATCCGACCCTATGGATAAAGGGTTTATATATGCCGATGAATTTAATAAACTAGATTTAAATGAGATAAAGAAAGATATTTTTAATTTAATGACCACATCGCAAGATTGGTGGCCAGCTGATTATGGACATTATGGTCCTTTATTTATACGCATGGCATGGCACAGTGCCGGCACTTACCGCATTGCAGATGGACGTGGTGGCGCTGGTTCAGGCAGCCAACGATTTGCACCCGTTAATAGCTGGCCAGACAATGGCAATTTGGATAAAGCACGTTTGTTGCTTTGGCCAATAAAACAAAAATATGGAAACCAAATTTCTTGGGCAGATTTAATGATATTGGCTGGCAATTGTGCATTAGAATCCATGGGTTTTAAAACCTTTGGTTTTGCAGGAGGCCGCGAAGATATTTGGGAGCCAGAACAAGATATTTATTGGGGTTCTGAATCCGACTGGTTGGGCGACAAAAGATACAGTGGCGAAAGAGTTTTAGAAAATCCATTGGCAGCAGTGCAAATGGGCTTGATTTATGTAAATCCAGAAGGCCCCAATGGAAATCCAGATCCACTGGCATCTGCAAAAGACATCAGAGAAACCTTTGCCCGAATGGCCATGAATGATGAAGAAACGGTTGCGTTGGTTGCGGGTGGTCACACTTTTGGTAAAGCGCATGGCGCTGCAAGTGCCACATACGTGGGTCGTGAACCTGAAGGTTCAAGCATAGAAGAAATGGGCATGGGATGGAAAAATAATTTTGCTACAGGTAAGGGTGGTCACGCCATTACAAGCGGCATTGAAGGGGCTTGGAAACCCAACCCTACCACTTGGGACAATGGGTATTTTGAAACTTTATTCAAATACGAATGGAAATTGTCCAAGAGTCCTGCAGGTGCCCATCAATGGACGCCAACAGATGAATCTGCGGTAACATTGGTAGAAGATGCTCACGATGCCAACAAACGCCACGCGCCGATGATGACAACTGCAGATTTGGCCTTGAAAATGGATCCCATATATGCTCCAATTTCCAGACATTTTTACGAAAATTTCGATGTATTTCAAGATGCTTTTGCACGGGCTTGGTTTAAGCTAACACACCGAGATATGGGTCCAATTGCCCGTTATTTGGGTGCAGAAGTGCCTAACGAAGAATTGATTTGGCAAGACCCAATTCCAAGGGTTAATTATGCAATTGTAAATGAAGCGGATATTGCATCTCTTAAAAATAAAATTACAGAATCCGGATTAAGTATTTCTGAATTGGTATCCACAGCTTGGGCTTCAGCGGTTACGTTTCGTGGCTCTGACAAGCGTGGTGGAGCCAATGGGGCTCGCATTCGTTTTGCACCGCAAAACAAGTGGGAAGTAAACAACCCCGCGCAATTAAAAAAAGTATTGGAAAAACTTGAAAACATTCAAAATGAATTTAACAATTCTGCAGGTGGAAACAAAAAAGTATCCATAGCGGATTTAATTGTCTTGGGTGGAAGTGTGGCAATTGAAAAAGCTGCCAAAGATGCTGGGCATTCTATTTCTGTTCCTTTTAAAGCAGGCAGGGCAGATACTACCGTGGAACAAACAGATGCGGATTCATTCGCAGTTTTAGAACCCAAAGCAGACGGTTTTAGAAATTATAAAAGCGATGCAATGGCCAATATTGTCGCAGAAAAATTATTGGTAGACAAAGCACAATTGCTAAATTTAACCACATCAGAAATGACCGTGTTGGTTGGGGGAATGCGGGTGTTGGGCACAAATTACGACGGGTCTAAATATGGCGTATTTACCAACCGCGCAGAAACACTTACCAATGACTTTTTTGTAAACTTGTTAGACCTTCGCAACACGTGGAAAGCAATTTCAGAAACAGGTGAAGCATTTGAAGGTTCTGACCGAACTACAGGAACAGTCAAATGGACTGCTACACGCGCGGATTTGATTTTTGGTTCCAATTCAGAACTACGGGCAATTGCAGAAGTATATGCATGTGCTGATAGCAATGAAAAATTTGTAAACGATTTTGTTGCTGCTTGGGTAAAAGTAATGAACTTGGATCGGTTCTAAAGAGAAAAATAGAACCATTTTATGAAAGGTCGCTGCAATACTGTGGTGAATGGATGCGCGCGGTTTTAAAACTACAAAAGCATGGATTTGTTTAATTCTAAAATAGACCCTACCGAGAATGTATTGCCTCGCGACGGCATGGTGCATTATTATGGGAAACTATTTGCACAAAGAGAAGCGAATGTGTATTTTGAATGTTTGTTGAATACGATAGATTGGCGTAATGACGAAGCGCTTATTTTTGGGAAACACATAGTTACCAAACGAAAAGTAGCTTGGTATGGCGATTCCAATTTTGAATATACCTATTCCAATAGAACCAAACGCGCGCTGATCTGGACAAAGGAATTGTTGGATTTAAAAACCATTGTAGAAAAACAAACAGGGGAGCATTTCAATTCATGTTTGCTCAATCTATACCACAGCGGAGAAGAGGGGATGGCATGGCACAGCGATGCAGAGAAAGATTTAAAAAAAAATGGAGCCATTGCGTCATTGAGTTTTGGTGCGGAACGAAAATTTGCCTTCAAGCACAAGCAAACCAAAGAAACGGTTTCATTGTTGCTTGAAAACGGTAGCTTATTGGTGATGAAAGACACAACCCAAACCCACTGGCTGCATAGATTGCCACCCACAAAACTTATTTCTAGACCCAGGATAAATTTGACATTTAGAACGATTTTTTTGTAATACTTTCTAGGCTAACCTCCTTTTGTTTTTTTTGCGCGGAATTTGGGTTAAAAGGATTCTATAAAGTTTGGTCTCAAATTTAGGAGCATAAATTTACAATAATATTATGGTATAATAATATAAATGTACTACAAAATTAATACTAGGTTTAACGGAACATATTGTTACTTTGACACATTAAATTTGTATAAAAATATCTATTTAACTTTACCAAATGAACAGAAAAAAAGCACTCGATCTTATAGCAGCGGGTTTATTTCCGATGCTATTGCCTAAGGAATTGGGTGCTATGCGTCGGTTATTTTTAGATGAAATACCGGAATTTTCTGCCTCAGATTTTGGTGATTTTACATGGGGTGTTTCAACATCTGCCGCACAGACAGAGGGTACCTGGAATATGGATGGAAGGGGAACTTCAATTTGGGGTATATATGCCCAAAATAAAGGTAAAATAAAAGACAATAGTCGACCTGAAATAGCCTCTGATTTTTACCACCAATATCCCAACGATTTAGAAATGGTTCAAAAAATGGGGTTTGGTGCTTTTCGTTTTTCAATTTCTTGGTCGCGCATTTTGCCAGATGGAAAAGGCAAAATAAATCAAAAAGGGATTGATTTTTACAATTGTGTGATCGATGCTTGTTTAGAAAAAGGACTCGTACCATGGATAACACTTTATCATTGGGATCTGCCGCATGCTTTAGAATTGGAAGGCGGATGGACCAATCGAAATATGGTAAAATGGTTCTCTAATTATGTAGCACTTTGCGCAAAATCATTTGGAGATAGGGTGAAAAATTGGATTGTTTTGAACGAACCTATGGCATTTACTTCTCTTGGCTATGGGCTGGGCTAACATGCTCCTGGTAAAAAAGGAATTAACTCCTTTCTGTCGGCTGCGCAGCACACGGCACTTTGTCAGGCAGAAGGTGGGCGGTTATTGCGTGCGGGTGTGAAACTGGCAAAAATTGATTCTTCATTTTCATGTTCGCCAATTGATACCCGGCATGCGAATGTTGCAGATGAAAATGCTGCAGCACGGCTAGATGCGCTGATGAATCGGTTTTTTGTAGAACCAGCAGTTGGCTTAGGATATCCGGTAAAAACGCTTCCTTTTTTGCGCAAAATGGAACCATTCATAAAACAAAATGACGAGTCTCTTTTAAAATTTGACTTTGATTTTTTAGGCATCCAAAATTATTTTAGGGTGGTGGCTGGCTATAGTCCATGGATTCCTAATTTGCATGCCAGACAGCACAGACCGACGCAAAAACAATCGGAATTTACAGAAATGGATTGGGAAATTTATCCCGAAGGAATGTACAGAATATTGATGCAGTTTTCTAAATACCCAGTGAAAGAATTGGTAGTTACAGAAAACGGAGCCGCCTTTCATGACCGCATTGAAGCCAATGAAATTAACGATGCGCAGCGGGTTTTGTACTATAAAAAATATTTGCAAAATGTATTAAAAGCAAAAAAAGATGGCGCAAATATCCAAGGTTATTTTGCTTGGACATTGGTAGACAATTTTGAATGGACTGAAGGGTTTCGGCCCAAATTTGGACTCGTTCATTTTGATTCTAAAACCCAACAAAGAAGGATGAAAAAATCCGGTTTGTGGTTTAAAGAGTTTTTAAGTTCACCATAACCCTTTCAATTTAGGTGAATAGGAAATTTACAACTTTTCTTTGGTCATGTTGTGTATTCTGCCTACCATACAACTGGCATAACTTTTAAGTTGCAGTAGCAATCCGTTTTCTTCTGTCGCTTCTGGATAGCCCAATGAATACAAAAGTTGGGTAAAATCATGCCTGTTTATAGTGCCATTGTGATTTATGGTAACGGTATCTTCATCTTTGTTTACAACCACATTTTCCACTCCATCTAGTTTAGATAAACTTGTTTTGATGGTGCTTTCGCAGCCGCTGCATTTCAAATTGGCGATGGTAATTACTTCGGTTTTCATGTTTTTATTTTTATTGAGATCAAAGTAAGTGAATACTAATAGTAGACAGCGTAACAAAAGTTACAGGTAAGTTTTATTTTGGGAATTTGCTTTTTACCCTGTCAGGGTTATATTTGTCTTTCAATTTATCTTTGTTTCAAGTCTAAAATTACTTGATTGCATAGTTTAAATTGGCAGCAGTGCTTAATAAACCCATTGAAAACGAGAATACATATCTTCTATATCTGTTTGATCTTAGGTTGTATGCCTGCGGTTTTGTTTGCCCAAGGGAAGGCAAATAAACAAGTTGACTCTTTTTTAAACGCTGCATATGCCTATAAAGTAGATGGTAAATGGGCCAAAGCCTTGGATTGTTATATTTCGGCATCCAAAATTCAAGACAAGGCAAAGGATAAAATAGGATTGGCAAAATCCTATCAAAATATAGGAAAAATATATTTAACTTTTGCCGAGTTCAAATTCAACAATAAGGATTCATTTTATACAGCCAAACAGAGAAAAAAGGATACCAATATTCAATTTGCAGTATCGTATTTAGAAAAAAGCATTAAATTATCGATCAAGCTAGGCGATTCTGCAATGACGCAAGAGAGCAAATTTTATTTGGACAAAGCCAATGCTTTAAAAATACTTCCAAATGTCAAGGTGGCTTCAGAAAAGCCTTTGGTTTCTGGGGCCAAAACAAAGCGGCAAACGATTGATTCTGCTTATCGAGATTCATTAAACCAAGAATTGCAGAAATTAAAGGACCAACTGGAAAAAGACAAATCGTTACGAAAAACGGTTGAAAATAAAAGAGATTCTTTATTTCGCAAACTCATAGAAACCCAAATCAACATTAGCAATTACGAAAAAGAACGGAATAGAATGGAAGATTCCTTGCAAATGGAAATTGAAAAGCACGAACTGATGTATCAAAAGGATGCGGAATTAATGGCTTTAAAATTTGATTATGACAAGCGTCAAGAATTGGCGAAAACAGAAAAAGAAAAAGATGTTTTGAGATATGAGCAGCAGTTGAAAGCGCATCTGATAGAGAAAGAATATGCCATTAAAACTGCAGAGGCTGAAACCCGGTTTAAGATAAAGCAACGTAATATAGAGATAAAACAGAAAGAGGGTAGAGATAAGGTAAATCAAGAAAAAAAGGATGCCCGAACCAAACTCATTCTGAATGCTTCACTGATTGGATTGTTGGGTTTTATTTTGTTTTCGGTGGTAGTTTATAGGCAACGAAATGCCGTGAAAAAAGAAAAAGGCAGTGTAGAGATAGAAAAGGCACGCAGTGAGGAATTGTTGTTGAATATTTTGCCAGAAGACGTGGCGGAAGAATTAAAATCAACGGGGGCTTCTATGGCTAGGAGATTTGAAAATATTACTGTGTTGTTTTCTGACTTTAAATCATTTACCCAGTTTTCTGAAAATATTTCTGCTGAAGCGTTGGTCGAAGAATTACACATCAGTTTTAAAAAATTCGATGCCATTATGCAGAAGTATGGCATAGAAAAAATAAAAACCATAGGCGATTCTTACATGGCTGCCAGTGGCATGGGTCATAGTCATTTGGATTCCGTAAAAAATGCTGTCATGGCAGGCATAGAAATGCAAGACTTTATCATTCAACTCAAAGCCGAACGTGAATCTCGGGGCGAGCTTGCATTTGAAATGCGTGTAGGCATACACACAGGGCCAGTTGTAGCAGGCATCGTAGGGGTAAAGAAATTTGCCTACGACATTTGGGGGGATACCGTAAATACCGCCAGCCGCATGGAAAGCAGTGGTGAGCCTGGCAAGGTGAATATTAGCGACGTGACCTATAATTTAATCAAAGATGAACCTGAATTTAAATTTACGCCCCGTGGTAAAGTGATGGCCAAAGGCAAGGGGGAAATGGAGATGTATTTTGTTGGTTTGAAGTTTAAAGTGAACAGTTAATCCGCCGCGGCGGAAATAGTGAACAGTCAATAGATATGAGTAAATCAATATTGAAAGAAAAGAGTTATTTATTTGCAACTCTTATTGTGAAGCTGTCGCAGTATTTACAAACAGAAAAGAAGGAATATATTTTATCTAAACAAGTGCTTCGCAGCAGAACTGCAATAGGTGCATTAATAAAAGAAGCAATGTTCGGAGAAAGCAAACCTGACTTTATTGGTAAATTAAATATATCAGTGAAAGAAGCCAACGAAACAGATTATTGGTTATCCCTATTAAAAGATACAAACTACATTAAAGAAGAAAACTATAAAAGCCTTTCCATTTTTTGCACCCAAAGGTTTAAATACACGCGTCAAGGATTACAATAAATTAAATTCGGATCCAGCAAAAGCCTATATGCGTGGTTTTAATTTTAATGTGAATTTAAGTTTGCTACTGGGCAATCCTGATGAAAATTATTAAGGAATATTTTCTATTTTGAAATCAATGTGCAGTGATTTTGCCGCCGTATTTAGTGGAAATTGACATTTCGATTTTGGTATTGATTATATTTGTCGCTAAAAATTCACAGGATTCAAAAAAAACAATCGTCTAAATTAAATGAGTTTCCTTATACAGTTGATGACCTCTAAAATATCCCAATTTATCTGTATATTGTTTTTCTTTCATTCTTTAAATGCGCAAGAAGTAAATTCTTGCATTCAATTTCGCCCTGTATTTCAAAACCAAACCATAGAACTGAATAAAACCTATTTCCAGGTAGGAACAAAGGACAGCGTGAGAGTTGAAAAAATTAAATTTTACATTTCTGATATTTTATTTTTACTAGACTCAGTTGTTGTAGATTCTGTGAAACAAAAATTCTGGCTTATGGATGCTGATAAGCCAAAAGGATTGTTGATTCCGTTTACAAGTTCAGCCAAATTTAATCAGATTGCGTTTAGCATCGGTATAGATAGTATAACCAACGTTTCTGGCGCATTGGGTGGAGATCTGGATCCTACCAAAGGGATGTATTGGACCTGGCAAAGCGGCTATGTGAATTTTAAATTGGAAGGGCATAGTTCGGCTAGTGCCGAGGAAAATGGAGAATTTCAATTCCATATCGGGGGGTACCAATATCCTTATTGTATGATACAAAAAGTTCATCTTGCCACGCATTCCAACCAACGAATATCTGTCGATGTAGATCTACAAAAATTATTGAATAAAATAGATTTGTCTAAAACTTTTCAAGCCATGAGTCCCAGCCAAAAAGCACTTGAAATTGCGAAAAAATTGCCTTCTATATTTGCAATAAGCGATGAACGTTAGAGTTGTTTTCTTTTTGCTATTTGGATTTATAACTATGGCATTCTATGCATCCAATGCCTATGAATTCATATTCCCTAAATATTTTCCAACGCCTATCTATGATTTTAAGAGGAATCCATTATCTGAAGATAAAATAAACTTAGGTAGGGCATTGTTTTACGATCCCATTTTGTCGAATAACAACGTCATTTCATGCGCCAGTTGCCATTCTCCATTTTCCGCTTTTACCCACATAGACCATGCTTTAAGTCATGGTATCCATGACAGCATTGGCACCCGGAATTCACCGGCATTGATGAACTTAGCATGGCAAAAAAACTTTATGTGGGATGGTGCCATAAACAATTTGGATATGCAAGCATTGGCGCCAATATCCCATCCAGCGGAAATGGGAAGTACTATAAATGAAGTAGTAGAAAAATTAAATGCATCCGAATTGTATAAAAAGCTTTTCTTTAAAGCTTTTCAAGATAGCGTTGCAACTGGAGAAAGAACGTTGAAGGCAATTTCCCAATTTATGCTTACCCTGGTAAGTTCAAATTCCAAATATGATAAAGTGTTGCTAAAAAAAGATACATTTAATGCAATGGAATCTAATGGGTATAGATTATTTCAAAACAACTGTGCAGCATGCCATAAGGAGCCATTATTTACAAATTATGACTTTGCCAATAACGGGTTAAAGGTGAATGATAAATTGAAAGATAATGGCAGGGTGCGGGTTACATTCAAACCTGGGGATAGCTTTAAATTTAAAGTTCCCACCTTGCGAAATATTGAATACTCCTATCCATATATGCACGATGGCCGTTTCAAGAGACTTTCTGAGGTTTTAAATCATTATGCAAGCGGCATTCAGAGTTATAAAAATCTTGCGCCGGAATTGAAAAATAAAATCAACCTTTCCCAAGAAGAAAAGGTTGATATAATTGCTTTTTTACTAACCCTTTCTGATCCTGAATTTGTATTTAACAAACAATTTCAGTACCCTCGCGAAATATTTTTTTATGCACCGCAGGAAAGATAAACCAGCATCGTCTAAAAGAAATACAATTAATTCATGAAAAAAGGAATATTCACTTTAGCGGCATTATTGGCTACTGCCAGTTTGTTTGCACAAACAAATCCTGCGATTACAGCTTGGTTGCAAAACACTACAGTTACAGCTCGCCATTATGTTTCGGGCAATTCAACTGCTATTAATGATGCTGATTTGGTTAATGTGCAAAGCGTAAAATATTCGGCAAACTATGTGTATGCTGCTACAACTGGCTTACCTAGTTATGTTACAGGGCCATTTTTGGATGGCAATCCTTCTTTGGCTACCAGCCAATCAGCCATTTTTAAAGTTCCATTAAATCCAACGAAAAATGGCGGAACTGCAACCCCAACTACTGGTGGTAACATTGGGCTCTTTATAAATGGAGTTGCTTTGTTTGATTATCGCGATGGTGTCTCTTGGCAAAATGCCAACAAACGATTGGGGGGCGGACCACTTACCCAAAAAAATGGCAATGGAGATGGGGTTTGGAACAGAGACGCTATTGTTGGAGAACTCGGCGGATTTGATTGCTCCAAAGCGCATCCTGCAATGGGCAATTACCACCACCACCAAAATCCGAGTGCCTTTAAATTAGACCTGAAAGTAATATCCAATGTTTGCAATTTGTACAATGCAGAAGGATTGTATGCCATTGATAGTGTTAAGCATTCTCCTCTTATTGGTTTCGCATACGATGGTTTTCCTATTTACGGATCTTATGCCAATAAAAATCCATCTGGAAAGGGTGGGGTAGTACGCATGAAATCTGGTTATCAATTGCGGAATATTACAACACGCACTACCGATGCTACTGGCAAAACGGTAACTGCTGGACCTAATGTGACAGATACTTTTCCATTGGGTTATTTCAGAGAAGATTATGTTTTTGTTGCCAATCCCAATGATTCGAGTTATTTGGATGAACACAATGGCAGATTTTGTATTACACCAGAATATCCACAAGGGATTTATTGCTATTTTGCTACTGTAAATGCAAGTTGGAATTCGGCATATCCTTATGTCGTAGGACCAACCTTTTATGGCAATAAAGTTGCCGTTAAAGTTGCATCAATTGCCGAAACTGTGAGCACTTATGTACCATCCACTTCCAATATTGTTTCTAATAAAATAGAAAATCTAAAAGTCAATATTTTTCCAAATCCAGCGTCCGATCTTTTGGTGGTACAAAGACTGGATTTGAATAGAGACAACATTGAAATTGTAGTTTACAATATAGCAGGTCGACAAATGGACAAAGCTTCTATTTTACAAGGAAGTACAATGGTATGTTTTGATACAAAAACCTGGTATGCCGGTGAATATTTAGTAAAAATGTTCACTTCCGGTGGCGTTTTAACGAAAAGAATCTCCGTCATTAAAGACTAAATTTGAAACTTTAACATAAAAAAAGCTGCAATACTCCGCAGTATTGTGGCTTTTTTGGTGCCTGCCCCGCCCCCTTCGTGGCGTGGCGTGGCGGGGAGGGGCAGGCACCAAGCTTGTGTTTCGCTAAAAATAATCTTTTCGTTTTACAATGCAGCGATAAAGAATGTCAGCCAAGTTGACGTCTGTGGATATCATATGTAAGATGCCCACTTTTAAAGCATGTATCCAATCATCTCTATTAAATTCAAATTAACCAAATGTATGTGGTCAAAAGGAGCAGTGCAGTTTCCAATGGATAAACCCTTACCTTTGGATTTAATTGCCAGAATGATGAAAAACAGATGGGAAGAAAATTTGCTCAAAACCAGACGTAATCTTAAAATAAAATAAAAACATGATTAAAGAATTTTGGATCAACTTGCCCGTAAAGGACATTAACAAATCAAAAGATTTTTTTACCAAATTGGGTTTTCAATTCAATACTGATTTGGGCAATTCTGAACATTCGGTATGTTTGCTAATGGGTGCTAAAAATGTAGTCGTAATGCTTTTTCAAGCTACTGTTTTTGAAGGATTTACAAACAACGACATTTGCAATACCTCCAGGTCTACAGAAGTATTGTTGTCATACGATGCACCAAATAAAACAGAAGTAGACAATATCGTTCAAAAAGCTTTGGATGCTGGTGGTGTTAGCAGTCACATACCAAAGGAAATGAATGGATGGATGTATGGTGCTGTATTTAGTGACCTAGATGGTCATAAATGGAATGTCCTGCATATGGATATGTCAAAAAGATAATTTGAATTTTAGCTTGCTTTTTTAGGCATACCAATGCTTTGAATCATTTTTCTTAAGTCATCCACGTTGCTAATTGGTTGGTTGTAATAATCCAGAATTAAATCGCGGTCAAAGCTTGTGCGCATATTTTGCTTTTGCATAAATAGGATGTTTTTTACTTCCCGGTCAAACCGATTTGCATCGAGTAAACCAACATAATTTTTGTTTTTGCAAAATGAGATTAACATACATTGGTCGGTTTTCTCCACAGAAATAGTAGCATTTCCGCTGCCTGGCAAATATACTACCTCGTTGCGGTTAAGGAAAACCAAATAAACACCTTCGTTCAAGGAATCCTTTGTATTTAATTTGTATCTAAAATTTGAACTGCGACAATTTTTTTGACTTACCTGCCTGCCAGATCCAAACCAGCCTAAGTCGCGAATTTCGTAAGTCCTAGTATCTGGATAATCCATGAATCCCAAATTTATATTGTCACCAAGAGACGAATGGTATTGTGCAGTATCATTGCTTCTATCGTCTTTCTGCAAATCTCTATAGACCGGTTTTTTGAAAATTCTCTTCAACCACGACCAAAATCCTTTTTTCTTAACCAACTCAGAACCTTGGTTTTGGCTAGAATGCGTTTTGTCATTTTGTTTCCCCTTAACGAAGGGTTTGTCTACAAATGCCATGTAATCCCAAGTTTGTGGTGATTGAATATATTGCAATCCAGAAAAAGAGTGAGATGGATTATTTACCCTAAAATTGAAAATCAAGCTAGTTCCTTTGGCGATTTTCAAACGTTTGTTATTTTGCATAGCTTCAACTTCAAAGCAACCATTGTTCTCCATCGGTGGGGTAAAATCTGCTTTCTTAAAGTGAAAGGGAATGCCGGAAAAAATCATGGAAGTTTGATCCGCCGATTTGCGGTAAAGCAATTGTAAAGGCCCCGTAACCAATTGTCCATCCGCATCTTCCCATGCATCGGCAGGATATTCAACCACGTTTCCATTGCCCAGTGGCAGGACCCCGGCTTTGTTTGGATTGAGGATGTAAAAAGTATCGAATTGGAGAGTGAACCAATTGAAGTTGACTGAAGCGGGCTTCTGCTTCGGAACGTATGCAATAATTGGTGGTACTTCGATGTTTTGTATTTTTATGGATGGCAAATCCTCATTTGCATTAGCAATGTCGTTTGTTCCATTCACTTTCATCATTTCTGTTTTATAGACAGTGACAGTGGGGCTAAAGATTTTTGAAGAATCCGAAACAACTTTGGTATGAACTTCCAGAGGTTCAGAAATTTGCCTATTTTTTACTTTCGTTTTAAGGCTAGGGATTTCCCGATGCAGCAAAGCCCACGTGGATATTATTGCAATTGTAGCAATAACTGCACTGCCCCAAAAAATACTTTTGGAATACCACACTTTTTTGGCCTGCACAACACATAATAGCGAACCAAAATCTTTCGGTTTTGGAATATTTGGGTTTTGTTCATCCAATTTAAAATTGTACTGGCTCATTTCATTTCCTCCTTTTTAAAATTCTCCCTAAGTTTTTGCATCAACCGGTGAATTTTCACCCTGGCATTGGCTTCGGTGCAATCCAAAATTCCGCCTATTTCTGCAAAACTGCGTTTTTCAAAGTAACGCATTACGATGATTTCCATGTCTTCCGGTGCAACATGTTCCAGTGTTTTAAGTAAGATTTGTATATTGTCTTCGTTGGCATAATGTGATTCTATTTCTTGGGCTATTTCTATCAATCCTTCCGTGCGAACCCATACTTTCCTGTCCTTTTTTTGTTTGCGGTAATAGTTTCCAATTTCACTGCTGGCTATTCTGTATAACCAACTTCCAAAAGGAAATCCTTGAATTTTAAACTTGCCAATGTTTAGCATGGCTTTTTCAAAAACCCGTGAAGTAATGTCCAAACAATTTTCAGCATCCTCTACGCGACGGTATATAAACTCATAGATACTTCGGTAGTATTTGGTGTATAATGGCTCAAAATGCTTTAAATCCCTTTGGGCAGCATGTATCCACTGCACTTCCTGCTCTAGAATTACTTGCCGTGTGTCGGAGATTTCACCCCTTGCTTCCATATGGGTCAATAAAATAGCCAAAGATATTATGCATATAACGCAGAAAAAGAATTACGTAACCTAAAACGGCATTTTTTTTTCAAAATAGGAGTTTTTGTCTCCATTGGCTCAAAATTAAGTGTTTAGGCTCGTTTTTAAAATGGCTGATTATAAAAAATGCCATTAGAATAACCAGAACGCAAATTTTAGCGTCTTATATTCAGACAGTCTTGGTGCCTCATTTCCTGTTGGAACATTTTACAATGAGGATATGCAATTCGCTTGCGTCAATATTTATATTGCCATTAATTATTTCATTTACTTCTGCAATTTGGTTCTCGGCTGTCTGAATCATATTTTAAAAGATCCTAGATGCATTAAAATGTTTCACCGCAATATACATTCATCTTATTGGACTTTAAAAAGCCAACTAGTGTTACGCCAAATTCTTTGGCGGTTTCTACGGCCAAACTGCTAGGTGCGCCAATGGCACAGACCATTTGAATGCCAGCCATGGAAGCCTTTTGCAACAATTCAAAACTGGCCCTACCACTTAACAATAAAATGTGTTGGTTTAACGGTATTTTATTTTCGGTGAGGAAATAACCTATCAATTTATCCAAAGCATTGTGTCGGCCAACGTCTTCTCTTAGGGCAATTAAATCGCCATCCTTGGTAAATAAAGCCGATGCGTGAATGCCACCTGTGGATTCAAAGTTTTGTTGTGCCAAGCGCAGCTTTTCTGGCAATGTATATAATATGTCTTTGTTAATTTTAATTGGAGATGTTTGCTTGGTAAAAGCATTGGTAGTTTTAATGGCATCGATGCTGGCTTTGCCGCAAACCCCACAGCTACTGGTGGTATAGAAATTTCGATCGAGTTTGGAAAGTTCAAAATTCAATTCGGGGTTTAATTCTACCAAAAATCGGTTGCTTTCTATACCGGGGAGGGTATCTGCGTGTTTCCAGCTTTGTACATCAGTTAAAGAATGGATAATGCCTTCTGTAAATAAAAATCCCAAAGCCAATTCTGCATCATTGCCTGGAGTACGCATTGTTACAGATATCCGTTTGGTTTGTCGATTTTGAGATTGACCGAAAGCAATGCTAATTTCCAGTGGTTCTTCAATTGCAAGTTGATCTTCCATATCAACCCATTTTCCATTCTCGGTGCGTTGAATATTTACATTTACAATTCCTGGTGTTGCCATGAAATTCAAATTTAGGTAAAATTATTTAGATGCGTTTTATGAATTAATAGATTATTTAGACGCGGGTATTAAAGTTTGTTTTGGGTGTTCGTCATCATTTTTGCCAAAAAAGCAAAAATGCCGCCAAACACTTTGCATAATCCTATGGTTGGTTACAAATGTGTGACTCCTGCGCCGCTTTGCAGGAGTAGTGGATGCGTGTATTTTCTGTTTCATTTGACTGTAATTTTGGTTTGTATTTTTATCTGAATTTTATTCACCACGGATTCATGACTTATGTCGCTTTGTATAAGGATACAAAAGGGAGACCCATTTCGCCGGATATCAGAATCGAGTCCGGTGGAAACTGTGTAGGGCGAAAATTTTGAAATTGATTGGTTTTAGGGAACTGTTATTTTATTGTACCTTTCATCCTTTGGTACAATTCAGGCGTATCAATACTTGTTAATTTTTCGGGAGAATTGGAAGCTATAAAATTGGCATCGTTTTGTGTTAAAAACACCCGTAAACTGCTATTTCCTGTCTGAAAAAAATGCAGTAGTTTCTCAAAACTTGCACATTCATAAATACCAATAAGGGGCTCTGGCATCTCATTTTCTGCATGATAAAATAGGGAAGCTACGGATTGTAATTTGCGGTTGGAAATCAAATATTCAATTTCATTTTTATCCAAAAAAGGATAATCGCAACCCAAAACAAACCAAGGGCCTGAATGGTGGTTAAATGCCGATAAAATAGCACCAATGGGTCCATTTTTTGCAAATTTGGGTTCATCTACTATGGTTTTTTCATGCTGAAAAAGGTGCTGATTTTCTGGTGAACAAGAAATATAGACAGATTGGCAAAAGGGTTCCAACAATTGTTTTGCATGCAAATAAAAAGTAGAATTTCCCAAGGGCAAAAAGGGCTTTTCGCGTCCCATTCTGCTGCTATTGCCACCCGCTAAAATCAAACCCTGCATTGTTCATCAAATGTAGCATAAATAAACGGGACTCGATTGGAGCCCCGTTTATTTAAAAAGAAAAATAAATTCTAAAAATCTAGATGTTCCATCGCACCTTCTTTCACTTTGGCATCAGGATCATATTTGCGACCAAACCAGCCATAAACGCGAACCTTTATTTTTTCATTCAACAAATACATGGCTGGCACAAGCACAAGGGTTAAGAAAGTTGCAAAACCGAGTCCATATATCATGGTCCAACTTAAAGGGCCCCAGAAAGCAACACTGTCTCCACCAAAATATATGTGTGGGTTAAATTCGGTAAACATGGTCACAAAATCAATATTTAAACCTATGGCTAGTGGCACAAGGCCAAGTATGGCGGCCATTGCTGTTAACAATACTGGTGTCATGCGCGTTCTGCCAGCTACAATAATGGCATCTCTAAGTGGCAGACCTTCTTCTCTTAACAGGTCTGTAAATTCTACCAGTAGAATACCGTTTCTTACTACAATTCCTGCCAATGCGACTATGCCAATACCAGTCATTACCACCGAGAAGTCCATATCAAAAATGGCGAATCCAAGCAACACACCAATGACTGAAAAGAATATTTCTGTAAGAATGATGATGGGTTTAGAAATGGAATTGAATTGAATTACCAAAATTAAGATAATAAGTCCAATAGAGGCCAGCATGGCATTGCCAAGAAACGCACCCGTTTCTTTTTGTTGCTCCTGTTCGCCTGTCATTTCAATTACCACATCACTTGGTACTTGGGGTTTGAATTCTTCAATGGCCGCTTGCACGTTTGCCACCACT
Organism: Bacteroidia bacterium; assembly: GCA_038317095.1. Lineage (GTDB taxonomy): Bacteria > Bacteroidota > Bacteroidia > NS11-12g > UBA955 > JAGXTF01. The sequence goes on from JBBQBB010000025.1 coordinate 40,586, forward strand.
TCATTAGGCGCAAAACCAGGAAGTGCGTTGCTTGCAAGGGTTATTACACGCTTTTGGTTTAATCGGGTAATTCCGCCATAACTGTTGGTGTATTCAACGCTGGCCACTGCACTTAAAGGCACTTGCCTCATCATACCCATCAAAATCATGTCACGGTAGGTAATGTTCATATTCAAAAGCGCGTCCAAATCATTGGAAGCTTCTTTGTTTAATCGAACCATGATTGGATATTCGTCGTTATCGTCTCTGAATTTGCTGGCTTCTGCGCCATATATACTGTTTCGCAAGGCCATGCCTATTTGGGCAGTACTTATGCCTTGCCTGTTTGCCCTTTCACGGTCGATTTTAATAAATACTTCGGGCTTGCTGCTTACAAAATCGCTTTTCAATTCTTCTACGCCTGGAATTTTTTTCTCATCTAAAAATTGTTTCAATTTAGAACCAGTAGATACCAATGTATTAAATTCATCTCCACGAATCTCTACATTTACAACTTTACCTACGGGTGGTCCATTGCGTTCGGCTTCCACAACAATTTCGACACCAGCAATGCCTTTCACAGTTTTGCGAATACTATCGAGAATTACTTGTGTGCTTTTGCCTTTTCTTTTGCCGAATTCTACGTATGCCACTGTGATTTTGCCTTTGTTGCTTGCCGTGCTTCTATCACCGCTATTCGGGTCGGTAGCACCTACAGCCACATTGGAAATTACACTTTCAACCACTGGGTTTTTTTCGCCAAGGACTTGAAATACTTTTTTCTCTGCAATACGGGTAATGCTATCCGTATACTTAGCATTTGTACCCACAGGCAGGGTTAGGTAAACATAGGTGAAATTAGGATCCGCTTGGGGGAAAAATACTACACCAGGTTTTCTAATGCCAGTGATAACAAATGAGGCTATAAACAATACAAACGTACCTACCAAAAACCAGATGGGTCGGCTGCCTTGTAAAACCCAAATTACCATTTTCTTGTAAGCGTTTTGGAATTTTGGCCATCCAACTTTTTGAAATTTGTATATAACACGGATTAACCAAAAATTATACAACGCGTACAAACCAAATAGGAAGAGAATAAAATTCCCCATGCCAAAATTACCAGGAAGGTAGAATAACAGGGCCAATACTACGAAAACCGCAGCTGTTATTTTAAATTGTTTGGTAATTTTCTTTCTTTCACCTTCATTCTCCTCTGGTTTCATAAAATCTACCGCAAAAACAGGGTTCATAATATATGCAACTACCAAGGAGGCAAGAAGTGTTATTATTAAAGTGATTGGCAAAAAGAACATAAACTTACCTACAATACCTTGCCAAAAAGTAAGTGGAACAAAGGGTGCTAAAGTGGTTAAAGTTCCTGATAAAACAGGTAAAAATATTTCGCCTGCCGCTTTTTTTGCTGCTTCTACTATGGGTACTTTTCCATTTTTAAAAATTCTATGTGTGTTTTCTATAACCACTATGGCATCATCCACCACAATCCCCAATGCCAATAGGAAAGAAAACAGTACAATCATATTTAAACTAAAACCAATGACTGGGAATACCAAAAACGCAATAAAGCAAGAAAGTGGAACAGATAAGGCCACAAAAATGGCGTTCGATGCGCCCATAAAAAACATAAGAATGAAGGTAACCAATACAAATCCTATGATAATAGTATTCATCAAATCGTGCAATGTCACACGGGTTTGTGTGCTTTGATCGCCAGTCAATACTACTTTTAGTTCCTTGGGATATGCTTTGGTATCTTCGAGGTCTTTAATGATTGCACGGCATTTGTCACTAGCCTCAATGAGGTTTTCACCGGCTCTTTTTACTATATTTAAAGTAATTACATTTTTACCCTCTAAACGTGCATAGCTCTCTTTTTCTTTAAATCCATCGGTAACTTTTGCTACATCCCGCAGATATAATACAGCACCGCCGCTGCTTCGGATAACAATGTTTTCTAAATCTTCCTTATTTTTAAATTCCCCACTCACACTTAGAGATCGCTTCATTTTTCCCACATCTACATTGCCTCCTGAAATTCGCATATTTTCATACTGAATGGAACGTGTAACGTCGTCAAAAGTAAGACTAGCCGCATTCATAGCTTGTAAATCTAAATCTACCTGAATTTCGCGATCCAAGGCACCCACAATATCTACACGCGTAATTTCCTTTAAACTTTCAATTTTGTCTTTGGCAAGTTCAGCAAAACGTTTTAGAGATGGGAAATCATAATCTCCACTAATATTGATAAATAAAATGGGTATATCACTGAAGTTTACTTCCATCACAGTCGGATCAGTTTTAAGGTCTGTAGGTAAGTCTGCTTTGGCTTTGTCTACTTCATCTTTCACTTTCCTTTTCGCATCATCAACTTTTACAGAAGTATTAAATTCAACAGTAATGATACTGAAATCCTGGATAGATTGGCTCTTTAGTTTTTTAACACCGGAGATAGATTTTATTTTTTTCTCAATGGGTTTGGTAATTAAATTTTCTATGTCTTTGGGCGAAGATCCTGGATAAATGGTCTGTACATAAATGGTTGGAATTACAATATCTGGAAAACGTTCTTTTGGAAGTCTAACGTAAGACATAATACCCGCCAAAGTGATAAAAAATATGAGAATATAGATACTCGTTTTATTATCTATACTCCAACTTGTGGGTTTGAATTCTTTGAAATTCATTTTAATTTTATTTAACTGCGGTTAATATTATTTTTTTACTTCAGGTGCACTAACAATTGTTACACTTTGGCCATCATTGAGTTCCTGAAAACCAGTAACAATGATTTGGTCACCTGCTTCTAAACCTTCCAATATTTCAATACGGTCTGCACCTGTATGCCCTGTTTTTACATTTTTACGTTTTATGGTGGTTTTGCCATTTTCAGTTATCGCCAAACTTACGAATTGTTGTTCGTCTGATGATTGTATGCAATTTGTAGGCACAGAAATGGCTTTTTTATTGGAATAATCGACAATTTTAAGCTTTGCCAACATATTGGGTTTTACATCTGCTGTGCTGGGTATAGAAATTTCAATGCGGAAGGTACGGTTGATAGGATCAATAATTCTTGAGGCAAATGTTACCGTAGACTCAATTTTTTTATCAATATCGGTAAATTCAATAACAACCGCATCGCCTTGGTTTATTTTATTAGAGTAAGATTCAGCTACATCCGCTATCACTTTTAAGTTGGCTAAATTTACTACTTTAAACAAAGCATAACCGGGTGCTGCAATTTGACCCACCTTGGTTTCTACACTTTCAATGGTTCCATTGATGGGTGATTTTATAATGTACATTGCAATTTGCGCATCCAAAGTTGCTAGATTTTTTTCCATGGCTTCCTTTTGATTTTTTACAGTCAAAAACTGAATTTCCGTTCCTATACCTTGATCCCAAAGGCGCTTTTGCTTGTCATACAAAGTTTGTATAAAACCAATTTGCTGTTCTATTTGAGCCCTACTTTGTTTTAATGCCGTATTGTCTAAATAGGCCAAAGCTTGACCTGCAGAAACCGATTGTCCGGGCTTTACTAAGATGCTGGTAACCACCGCTGGTGCTTGCGCCGTGGCCATGGTGCTCTGGTCTGCATCTGCTCTGCCAGTAATGGTTAAGTAGCTGGAAAAATTGCCTATGACTACAGACTCTGTTTCAACCAATTTGCCTTCTTCTTTTTTGTTCTCTAATTTGGCAATTTCAGTTTCAAGTTTAAGTGCTTTACCCTGGAGTGCAGCAATTTCAGTTTTTAATTGTTCAAGATCTGCTTTTTTTGTTTGCAAATCTGTTTTTTTACCACCGCAGGATGCCAATACTAGGATCACTGCGATTGAAAGTATATAAAGGTTTTTCATTTTTCTTATTTTTATTTTAGGTGGATTAGTTTAATATTTCTTCCCCTTTTGCTTTTTTAAGATCCATTTTGCTGATTACCAAATCGTATAGCGCATTTAGGTAATTGATTTGTGCTGTTTTTAAATCCGTATCTGCTTGCATAATTTCTAGTGAACTGCCTACTCCTTCTCTAAACTTAATGTTTGTTTTGTTGTAAATATCTTTGGCAAGGTCCAAGTTCTTCTTTTGCGCTTCTACCTGCTTTAAATTAATTTCATAAGATAATTTTGCATTGGTATATTCCATGTTCGCCGCATTTTCAAACATCCTAAATTCATTTTCCGTTTTCATTCTTTTCAAACGCACGTCTTGCATTTGGGTTTGTTTTCTGAAACCGTCAAAAACAGGGATGTTTAAGCTTAATCCATAGAGGGTGGCAGGCACAAAATTGTTATTCGGGGTTAAATTGCTTTCAAAAAAATTAAATTGGCTTCGGTTGGTGGTTACTTGGTGTGTTAAAAATCCTACCAACGTGGGGTAATATCCCAATTTGTATCGTTTTTCATCCATTTTTGAAAGGGAAAAAGCTTGCTCAAATATTTTGGTCTCATTTCGGTTTTTTATGTCAAAATTATTACCTGCTGTTTCAGCAGATGACATGCTTTTATCCAATGTTTCTAAATCATCCGTCAATATCAAAGTGGAATCCATAGGCATACCTATCTGAAATTTTAATAAATTAACAGTTACACTTGCCGCATTTTGTAATTTCTCTTTTTGTATGTTCAAATTAGATACCGCCAATTCCAATCTTTGCACGTCCAAACTTTCTGCAAAACCCTCTTTATTTAGTCCTTGAACATCCTTATAGCTTTTTTCCAATGTTTTAAGATTACTTTCTAAAAGGTCTATGTTTTTGCGTGTGGTTAGGGCTAGTAAATAGGCTTTTGCAACGTTGCTTTGCAAATCTACCTTGGATTTTGCAACCAACAATTGGGACATATTTACGTATTCTTTCGCTGCTTTTAAGCCCAAAAAGAAGGAGCCATCAAATAACAATTGATTCACCCCAATAGAACCAGAAGCGTAGAATTGTTGTTGGAATTTTAAAAAGATATACTCTGGTGATCCTGGACTCGAGTTAAAGTTTTTTATCCAGCTACCCGGTATTTGCAAATATTGCTGAAATGAGGCTGAAGCGTTTACTTGCGGTAGCCCAATGGATTTAATGTTTTTAACTGTAGTTTCTGCAATCGTTACATCTGTTTGTGCATTTTGTAAAGTAGGGCTGTTCTTTTCAGCATAGGCCACAGCTTCTTTCAAGCTCATTTTGCTTGCTTGCTGGGCGTTTAACTGAAAGACTAGGATGCCAAAAGTGGCCAATAAGGTCCGTTTCATATGTGGTTTTAATGTTTGTTTTTTCATTTTAAAAATTCTTTTACTTCGTTCAGGCCTTTTTCTGTTGCAATGGAGTGTAAATGGTATTGCATAATGTCAATATACATTTCTGAATAATCTTCGGAGGTAGACATCTGTTGTAAATGCTCCGGTCCGTGGTTCATTAAACACAAATACAAACGGGCAATTACTTCGGGTTTTAAATTGCTCCTATAATATCCCTCTGCTACGCCTTTGTTTAAGTTGCCCATTACTCTTTCCATAAATGTCTTATCCCGATATTGGATAAACTCATAATAAATCTCTGAATGATACTTTTGTAAATCGTATATCATAGAAGGATTCGTTTCTTTAAGGTATTGAGATACAAAAGTGGCAATCAGTAAAACCTGCCTTACAGGGTTTGCTTCTGAACTTAGAATCGCATCAACCTCCGTTTGTATGCTTTTTAGGTCGTGATCTAATGTTTTGGTAATCAGTTCATTTTTATCCCTAAAACAGCGGTAAAGTGTTTTTTTAGAAATAGACATTTCCCTTGCTACATCCTCCATACTCACACTGCGCACGCCAAATCTGCGAAACATGCCCCAGGCAGTGTCCACTACTTTTTTGATTTGCTCCATTTCGGCCGCAAAAGTAACGAAAAAAAACACGTTGGAAACGTTTTGCATAATAAAAGTTTCCAAAGTTTTGTATCTATTCTAACCGTTTGGTATGCAATGGGTTAAAAATTGGTATTCGATAAAGTTAAGAATAGTTTCGACAAATCTCATTTTTTGAACTACTAAATATTCTTGATGCGTTTCCTAACTTAAAGCCTTAATTTTGTACTCCAGTCTTATACCATAAATAGATGATAGCGTTTTGTGCAGAATGTGATCCGACAATGAATACCAATGAAGACAATTTCTAATTCTATTCGTTGCTTGATTTTAGCATTCCTTTTTCTCTTTGCAAATGGATGTAATAGAAAAAAAGCCAACAATACTGCGCTTGTGGAAAGTGCAAAAGGAAACTCAAAACCGATAATAACAATTTTATATCCAGACACGGTGTGGCTTTCAAAAAGCGTTCCTCCCAGTAACTTTGCATTCATTGGATCTCCTCAAATTAAGGAATTGGTTGGTTCAGATAATTTTGAATCTATTATACCCGATGAACAAGGGGATGTTTTCTTTACGAATTTTGACGCCGAATCTGGATTTAACATAGGGGATGTGAATTGCACTTTTATGGATAAAATTGGAAATTTGTGGATCGGATCAGACCAAGGAGTGCGAAAATACAATGGAAAAACGTTCACATATTTTTCCACCACCCACGGACTTGCAGGCAATAAAGTGTCAGCCATAAGCCAAGCCAGCGACGGGTCGATTTGGTTTACTACGGATAGTGGATTTAGTCAATTTGATGGAAGCATCTTTAGAACCAAAAAATTTACTGAAAAGAACCAGGCGATTGAAGCCAGTTGTTTTTTTGAGGACCATGCAGGCAATCAATGGTTTGGCACGGCTCAAGGATTGTTTATTATCACTGTCAGTAATTTAAAAAACAATTCCAATAAATTTCATCAAATCAATATCCAAAAAGGGCTTGTGAATAACCTTATACAATGTATTTATGAAGACAAACTTGGAAACATTTGGATAGGTACCGCGGAGGGATTGAGCCGAATCGATGCCAAGATACTTGGCCATAAATGTTTTAAACAAGAGTGTTCGCACAATTTAAAATCTGTTTCTGGGTATTCAAATCATCTTCTAGAAATGGGCCGATACGTGGTCAACTACACGGATATAAAAGGTGGCTTGATAGACAATGATGTTAAATGTATTGCCGAAGATATTGCTGGATATTTATGGATTGGAACTGGCGGTGGAGTGAGTCGCACTATGGTAAAATCTGTGGTTTGCAAGTTTGAATGTTTTCAGAATTTCAATATGGACTTGGGTTTGATAGGCAATATTGTGCGCAGTATTTGTATATCAAAGAACAACGATATATGGTTTGGCACCACACAAGGA
>JBBQBB010000026.1:0-45578 GCA_038317095.1 Bacteroidia bacterium
AGATTTGTCGGGGTGCAGTACCCATGCATAGCAATGGTGGGTGGCATCGGGGTATTTGCTTTTTAATTCTTGCAAATGCTTTTTAATTTCTTCTTCCAGTTTTACAGGATACAAGAACGCCAAAAATCTACTTCCTTTTTCGCGTAAATTTTGATGGGTATCTGCTATAGGTTCAAAATAATTGTCAGAAAAAAGCATAATAATTCATAAATAAAATGGCAATTACTGCAATGAAAAGTCCCATTTTTTCTTTTTGGTAAATTTTTTCTTTAAACAACAAAACAGCAAATAGGGTGCTGCAGATGACCACCCCAATGTTGTTGATGGCGAAGAAAATAGCGGTTCCGCCTTTATAGTATTCTAAAGCCCCAAACATAGCAATCAACGAAAAATAATTCATAACACCCAAAATAAATCCACCCAATATTTCTTTTTTACCGGGCTTTAGAATTTTGTATTTGGCAAGGACAATGATGAATCCAATGAGTCCTGCCATACCAAAAACGATGGTAGAAATTTTGCCATCAGAAACCCATTTCCCAAAATCATGCTTTACAATATTTAACGAAGTATCAACAATTCCAGAACCGACAAAAACCAAAATTAAGATCCAAAAAGCCTTGTGTTTTTTGTGTTCTTCGGGTGTGTCTGGCGTAACCAAATATACACTGGTTAAGCTCAATAGGATGCCTATATATTGTATCCATTTGAATTTTTCTTGCCAAAAAAATATCGCAAAAAGTGCAGGTATTACCACACTCATTTTTGCAGCAACCGATGTGGCACCTGCACCTGCTTGTTTGGTTCCCAAACCCATTAAATAAAAAGTGCTGATAAAAAATATACCCAAAAAGGCAATCTTTGGAAACCAGTTTTCTTGCCACACAGGGTGTGTAAATAAATTGTCTGCCCCTAAATGGATATTGCCAAGAATAAAACAGGTAATATAATTGATAACAATGGCAGGGAAAATGTGAATGTTGAATTTACCAAAAAATTTAAATATGAGAAATAAACAAGTACTGCTGAGTATGCTAAATAAAAGCCAAATCATAGAGGGTTGTTTTTGTAAATTGTAATTGTATCCATAGGCAATTCAAAATTTTCACCTCCCCATGCGGGCCGTTTTGGAGCTCCAATGCCAGTCTCGAAATAAACACTTTTGCTTTCAATAATCCGTATTTCATCATACAATTTGGCCACTATAAATGCATTGAGTACCTGGGCACCTCCTTCTATTAAAATGCTTAAAATATTGTTTTCATATAAATATTTCAATACTTCTACCAGAGAATTATTTTTGTCAATTTGAATGTACTTTACATTTTCGGTAATTTCGTTTTTTGTAAAATTAAATACTGATATTTCTGCTTCGTCGAATGGATAAGTATTGCTTAAATTGCCGTCCAATACAAATCTTTGTGGATTTTTGCCTTGCCAATGTCGCAGGTTCAGGGCAGGTTTGTCGTGCATTACAGTGTTTGCTCCAATGAGAATGGCCTGTTCTTCCGATCTCCATTTGTGCAACAGTATACTTGCTTCTTCTCCGCTAATTTGTGTTTTTATTTTGGAAAAAGGTGCCATAAATCCGTCGGCAGTTTGCGCCCATTTAAGAATTATATACGGACGTTTATTTGTATGAAAAAGAATAAATTTGGCATTTAAAATATCACATGCTTTTTGAAGGAAATTTTCCAGCACTTCAACACCGGCGTTGCGTAATAATTTTACACCTTTTCCGTTTACTTTTTCAAACGGATCTGCACTTCCGATAACTACTTTTTTTATTCCAGAGGACACAATCAATGCTGCACAGGGTGGGGTTTTGCCATGGTGGGCGCAGGGTTCTAAATTTACATATAAGGTAGACTCTTTTAACCGAGGGTCATTTTGTATTTTTAATATGGCATTTCTTTCAGCATGGTTTTCGCCAAAATTCTCATGCCAACCTTCGGAAATAATTTTGTTTTCATGCACAATTACGCAACCAACCATAGGATTTGGTGCCACTCTACCCGCGCCCCTTTTTGCCAATTCGAGGCAACGTTCCATAAAAACTGGAAATGCATCCACAGCTGCGAAGATATGCCTATTTTTGCTCCTTTTCCTATGCCACGCCGCATTTTAGAAACCTTAAAACTCACAGTTTTGTTTCGTAAGTTCTACGCAATCAGTCGTTCTGGAGGCGGAATCTTGGTGCTTTGTACCCTTTTTTCTTTGATTCTGGCCAATGGCGATTTTGCCGAAAACTACAAAGCTTTTTGGGAATATAAATTTGGATACCCAAGCACCCACTTTCATTTGTTTCATTCTGTTACTGAATGGATTAACGATGGTCTTATGACTTTGTTTTTTCTTTTGGTGGGATTGGAGATTGAACGGGAAATGCTAATCGGCGAGTTAAGTGACCGAAAGAATGCTATGCTCCCCATTGTAGCTGCCGTTGGCGGTATGATTGTTCCCGCTTTGTTTTATGGTTTGGTTAATATTAGTGCTATAGATAAACTAAGCGGCATGGGCATTCCCACTGCTACCGACATTGCATTTGCGTTAGCTGTCATTGGTATGCTAGGCAAGCAGGTGCCCAATGTCCTGAAAGTCTTTTTGGTGGCCTTAGCCATCATGGACGATTTGGGTGCTATTGCGGTAATTGCCTTGTTTTATGGCGGTGGCATTGCATGGGTTTATTTGTTCGCCGTTTTGGTTTTGTTTGGCGCGTTGTTGATCCTCAAGAAAAAGGGCGTCACTTCGCTTTGGATCTATATACCGGCCGGCTTTCTGCTCTGGTTTTTTATGTTGCATTCGGGCATTCATGCTACCTTATCGGGTGTATTGCTGGCGTTCGCCATTCCGCTGCATTCAGGTATTCACAAATCCCCTTCTTACCGCCTTGAACAAGCCTTGCAGGCGCCAGTTTCGTGGGTTATTGTTCCACTTTTTGCCCTTGCCAATACAGCACTGACCTTGAATGTGGAGTCGTTTGCCAATGTAACAGGTACTATAGGAATGGGCATTTTTCTGGGATTGGTTGTGGGTAAACCCTTAGGAATTTATTTGGCATCAATGCTTGCCATCAAATTCAACATTGCTGCAATGCCAGCCAATACCAGTAAAAAAATGCTTCTGGGAGCTGGCATGTTGGGTGGAATAGGGTTTACAATGGCCATTTTTGTTGCAAACTTAGCCTTTGAATCTCAGGCCAATATCGAAATATCGAAGCTAGCAATTCTCATTAGCAGTGTTTCTGCCGCCTTACTGGGCTTGGCTTTTTTGCGATTTTCAATAAAATCTGCAATAAAAAGCTAATTTATTTTGCTTAAAATTTCCAAATTGCTTATTTTTGCCGTCCCATTCACAAAATGGATGGGAATTAACATGGTTTCCCGATAACTATCGGGAGCCGCCCTGTCAAAAGGTTAACCACCCAAAGACATTAAAAATAAAAGGTTAAACAATTCTAACGGATCGGTAGTTCAGCTGGTTAGAATGCCGCCCTGTCACGGCGGAGGTCGCGGGTTCGAGTCCCGTCCGGTCCGCAAATGAAAAAAGCCCTTCAGCAAAACTGGAGGGTTTTTTATTTCCGAATCCATCGGTCGGAATAGTGGATTGGAATGCAAATATTCAATTTATGCGTGTGGAATTGTTTACCATGTCGGGTGTAAAAATACATGTGCAAATGGATTTAGCAAATCAAAATATAAGTGGAATAAAACAGGGCTTATATATTTTTCGGGGAAAATTGATTACAGGGGAATCGGCAGATGCCATTTTGTGCACGCATGAATGATTTGTCCCGACAATTGCCCGCAACCGTCTTTTCAAGCACAACCAACCAAACTATGCTATGCTACCCGCAGATAAGCGAAGTAATTGGGTTAAAGTATGAGACGCACGCCCCCAAGTTCTTCTACACGATAACTGAATTTTTCGCCGGGAGAACTAATAAACATAAAATTTTTAGGCACATTCCATTCATTGCTTAGCTTTTCAATCAATTCTGGGCCAAAGGTGCCTTCAAATACAATGTATTCCATCTTTATATAGGGGTATGCTCTATCCAGTACATCAAAATCCGTTAAAAATTGCGCTGGGGCGGGCTCATGTTCTTTCAGTACGGTTACTATTTTTATCTTTCTGGTTATTTCATTTTCTTGCACATAAATCATAACCTTATTTAATGTGGCAATATCATCTCCTTTAGAGAAAAACACGAACTCCTGCTCGTGAAGTTTATGAATAAAGTGCTTGATTTTTTTACGAGATACGAAGGAAGTTTTTCTAAAACTATTCGCAATACTACTGAATATGCCGAGCAAAAATTCCATAATATGGTTTCTGTTAAGCATAGCGTATAAAAGCAACATAGTGGGTATAAAATATTGCAGAAAGACCACCAAATATTCTGGCTTCATTTTTACATTTCCATACAAGGCAAGGCAGATTGCAAACAAGGCTACTACTACAGTAAAAGGCGTTGCATATTCAGGCCTTGGCAGCTTTGCCCGTCTGATTTTTAGCATCAAATTGCCCAGTGCAAATAGGGCCATTACCAATAAAAAGGAAATGGTATAAACCCCAGCAAGAGGTGCAAGTTCTCCATTGGTAACGAATAAAACAGATATACATAAAATAAAAAAGGTTATCATAATTCGATAACTACTTCCCCGTTGATTTTCCTTTAAAAAAAACTGTGGCAATATTCGGTCTAAAGCCATACGTTTCATTAACCCATTTACGCCAACGAAAGAGGTAAGGACTGCACCGCTTAAAACGGTCACTGCATTTATAGAAATAAGGGTGGCAAGCCAGCCGCCTCCGGTAAGTGTGGCCATATGGCTCAGTAAGGATTGTTGATGTGCCTCAGCTTCGGCCACTGGCATAACGGCAATTGCAAGAAATGCTATTAAGGGGTTAAGAATAGAAACTGCGATCCACATATTTCGGAGTGTTTTAGGAAACACACCGCGCTTTTGCTCTTCAACAAAATTGGCGGAACTTTCAAAGCCAGAAATACCCAGCATGGCGGCACTGAAGCCAAAAAACAAAGCGGTAGCTATTCCCCCGCCCTTGACAGGCAGAGAAAAATTAGCTGAAATAACACCAGTGCCATTGTGTGCCAAAAAAAAGACCGCACTAACAATTAAAAAGAGCATTGCTGCCAAGTGGAAAATAAATATAAATAACGCTACCACTGCGCTTTCTGAAATACCCAATATTGTTAGGCATAAAAACAAGAACAACAATCCAAGGGTTGCAAAATTAATCGGCAGGGTATGGATGCTTTCGTGCAAATAATGCATGGCTTCACTGGCAGATATTACAGCTGTAGCCATGTAAGAAAGTATGGTAAGGCAAGCGGCTACAGATGCATTGCTTTTGCTTGAAGTATTGAGTATAACATTGTATGCACCACCATTCAGTGGCAAAGCACCTACAACTTCACCATAAATTTTGCGGTATAAGAAAAGCACCGCGGCTACCATTATAAGGGCAATCCATGCATATTGTCCGGCCATTGCAATGGTCAATGCAGATACATACAGACAAGAAGAAGTAATGTCATTGCCGCAAATTGCAGTAGCCATCCACGTGTTTAATTTTTTTGTGGATTGCATTATACAGAGGGTTGTATTAAATGAATATCTCTTTGAGGAAAGGGTATAATTATGTGATTCTCTTGAAACGATTTAAAAATTTTATACCTGATTTCACTTTTTACCTGTTCGGCGCGAAATATATCCGCTGTCCAAAAAATAAGATGAAACTCTAAAGAACTATCGCCAAACTGTTGCAAGCGCACAAAGGGTTTGTTCAGCGCTACTTCATCTCTCAAAACTTCCGGTTGTGCAAGCGCACAATCGATTAAAATTTTTGTCACTTTATCTACATCACTTTCATAACTAACACCTATTTCTATGTGAAACCTTCTGTCCAAGGCCTGGTGGGTCCAATTAATTACATTTTCTGTAATAAATTTATGATTGGGCACTATTATATTATATCCATCGCGGGTGAGTAATACACTGGTGCGCAAATTTATGGTTTGCACTTTGCCCACTATATTATCCACTTCCATAATATCACCTTCTTTTACTTTTCTTTCAAAAAGCATAAAAACACCAGAAATGATGTCGCTGAATATATTTTGTAATCCAAATCCAAGCCCCACCATAAGCGCAGCAGAACCTGCCACAAGTATAGTAACATTAAAGCCGAGCAACTTTATGCTTACCGAAATGGCAATAATCCATGCCAGGTATTTAAATAAATGGTAAACAGAGGAACGCACCCCTTTTTCTGTAGCATTTAAACCCGTTTTGTGAATTAATAATTTTTTACTGAGTAAAAGAAGTAACCATGTTATTGTGAAAACCGCAACTAAGCCTAGTAGCTTGGCTGGTGTAATTGTAAAACTGCCTGCTTTAATTATTGTTTGTTGCCAAAAATCATCCATAACAGTTTCGTTTAAATCTGCATTAATTGAGCTTGAATGTGAATTTTATAATTTATGGTTTCAATTGGTTTTTTTGTCGTTTCGTTGATTAACCTCCTTGGTCTTTCTCCTGCGCAGGATTTTTTCCATAGCCTCCGTTGCGAGCAAAATACTCTCTTCGTAAGAAGCACTGTTCTTCTTTACATATTCATTTTCTCCTGAGTGGGATATGTATATGGAGCACCATTTGTTGTTTGGGTTTTTTAATGATCCCTCCTTCAATGATACATCTGCCCGAATAATTTCAGGACTTTGTTTGAACAATTTGCTCACTTTGGTATGAATAAAACTTGTTAGTTTTTTGCTCTCTTTAAAATTTACGGTTTGTACTGTAATATTCATTTTTTTTAATAATTTCCCCTTAAAAACTTTATTTACATGCGTGATTTTATAAATTCAACATCTTTGCCCTTTTAATGCATTCAACGAAAGTTTAAGGACGCAGGTATTTGTAGTTTTTAGAATTTTTAATTCTTGCCTTTAAAAAATCAAAAACCATGTAACTGGCCATTTTGTTAAATGCTTAAACACAAAAATACAATATATAATTTAGATTATATATATTTTCAGTAAAAATACACTCCGCCCTTTCCCGCACTAGCGCAAGGACAAGGACAAGACCCATCCCTGCGCGATGGAGTTAAGGCACCGAACCCAACGGACATTTTCATGTTTCTCCATTGGGTTCGGTGCCTTTGGCGAAATACATGCCGGGTGGCAGAGAGTATAAATTTATTTTGGAATCCGACAAGGAATAGGTGCCAACTTTGATGCCATTGGCAGCATGTATTTCTGGGTTTTTGGCGGCAGTTCCATGGATACGAAAAAAATCGATTTGATAGGATTATAGAAAATTATATATTAGAAATTACACAACAATTTGTCCAAAAGCCAAACTTAGCTAGCACAATAGTTTTTACTTGGAGCATGCACAAAGCTCATCACCCAGGGGAATAAAATTATTCCCTACTAACTTTCAGAAAATCCTGTTACATTATTTAATTTTTGCGTTTTTAGAGAATATGAAGAATTTGCTACTAACATTTTTTCTTTTGGCATTTCTCGCATCCCGACTTTGTGCCGGTGATTCTGCATCCATTAAAGTTTGGTTTTTGTATGGTTCTAGGCCCAAGAAAGAATGGAAATCGGTGGAGTCTAAATGGTTTGGAGGTATACATGGAGGGCATGTGGGGATTTCTACGGATTCTTCGGGTGTGAAGAATTTTTTGCCCTGTGGTAAATTTCATATTTTCCCCCAAAAAAAAATCATTCAAGGGTGCTTTGACATTACCCCTAGCACATTGTTCGATGAATTTTTTTCATCAAGCGAAAACGCTTCGCAAATTTTGGTGATTGAAATACCGGTATCCTTAAAACAAAAGAATAAGGTAGACAGTTTGTATGCAGAATATGTGCTTCATTCGCCTTATGATTATGCTTTTTTTGGCATTCGTTGTGCTTCCTCGGCTTGCGATATTTTGCAAAAAGCTTCTATTCTGCCCAATAGAAATAAAACCAATACTGTGATAAGAAATTTTTATCCCAAAAAACTAAGAAAAAGATTATTGAAAAAAGCCAAAAAAAATGAATGGAATTTAATACGAATCCCAGGATCGAACCGAAGAATTTGGGAAAAGGATTCTTAGGGACGGGTTGTAACTGTAATCCTGAATCTAGAACCAATTCAAAAATAGCATTGCGCACAATGCAGAAATTTAGCAATTCTAACCAAGCATTTTCTATGCTCGGGTTAAGATTTTAGATTGTCCCACAATTCGCCGCAATTTTCTTAATTTTGCGGCTTAATGAAAAAATTGGTATTGCTTTTCAGTATGGTGGTTTCTTTGGGTAGCATTTTTGCCCAGTCTCAGGATATTCTATGTTATTACGACGATCCAGGAAGGCATGAACGCAACCGCAATATTGATGTGACCGCCATGAAGGTGGAGGTTTCTTTTGAACCCGCCGCTGGAAAAGTCAATGGCAAAGTAACCCATACCTTTCGCAGTTTACAAAACACCATCGATTCCATTTTCTTGGATGGGCCAGCCATTTATGTGAAATCAGCTACCTTGGATGGCAAACCCATTAAAGTCGATAGCATTTCCACAGGCTTGGTTGTGCGTGCAGGTTTAACCGAATCTTACAATTCAGTCCATACTTTGGTTTTAGATTACACGGCTACGCCAGAAAAAGGCATTTATTTTATAGGTTGGAAACAAGCTTTGGCAGAAGATCCAGTGCACCAAACCCGCCACCAGATATGGACACAAGGCCAGGGGATTGACAACCGATATTGGATTCCCATGATAGATGACCGCGGCGACAAATACATAACCGAAACGGTTGTTGTGTTTGACAAGGCTTACAATGTGCTTTCCAACGGCGATTTATTGGAAGAAAAAGACAACAAAGACGGCACCAAAACCTGGCATTATAAAATCAACCACCCACATGCAGGGTATTTGTTGATGTTGGCCATAGACAAATATGCGATAAAGAAAACAAAAACCAAGCGCGGCACTCCTATCAATTTTTGGTATTATCCAGAGCATCCCGAACGTTTGGAGCCAAGCAGCATGTATAGCGAAAGAATCATTGAATTTTTAGAAGATGAAATTGGTTACGCCTACCCATGGGGTGCGTATTCGCAGGTGATGGTGCAAGATTTTATGTACGGTGCCATGGAAAATACCAGCGCCACCGTGTTTGGCGATTTCTTTTGGGTAGACAACCGTGCATTTTTAGACCGCAACTATATTGGCGTAAATGCACACGAGGCTACGCATCAGTGGTTTGGTGACTTAATTACAGCCCGCAACGATGCCGATCATTGGCTGCAAGAGAGTTTTGCAACTTTCTATCCGGGTTTGTTTGTCGGTTCGGTATACGGACAAGATGAAACCTATTGGTCATTCCGCGGCAGCATGAATGGTGCTTTGGCCGCAGGGGAGAAAAATAGTTTACCTGTAAGAAACAGTGAAGCGGGAAGTGGACGGCATTATCCCAAAGGAGCTTCGGTTTTGTATATGTTGCAACACGTAATGGGCAGAGACAATTTCCGCAGGGGCGTGCAGTTGTACCTTTCCCGTTATGGATTTAGTGGTGTTGAAACCCGCGATTTCGAAATTGCCATGACAGATGCTTGCGGCATGAATATGGATTGGTTTTTCGACCAATGGATTTACCGCGGTGGAGAGCCTCAATATAAAGTTTCAGCGCAGAAAGTAGCTGCAGGAACAGAATTTACCGTAGAGCAAGTGACCCCAAAAGACCCTACTGTAGGTGTTTTTAAAATGCCCATAGATTTCACTGTGCACTATACAGATGGCACTTTTGACCGCAAAACGGTGATAGTAGACAAAGCATTTCAAAAGGTATTGTTGCCTTCAACTGGCAATAAATCTGTTGCCTTTTCCCTTTTTGATGAAGGTGGTTTTGTATTGAAAAAAGTGGAATTCGAAAAGAGTTTTGAAGAATTGAGAAGCCAACTGATTAACGCAAAATTCTTATTAGACAGATATGATGCCTTATTGGCTTTAGCGAAATACCCATTGGCTAAGAAAAAAGACTTGTTGATGGAATTTTACAGAATAGAAACATACAAAAATGTAAAAGCCGAAGTCATTAAACAGTTGGCCGCGGACCCAATTAATAATTCTGAATTTTTAATTGATGTATACGAGTCGCCCGTTGTGGAGTTGCGAAAAGCAGTGGTAAATAACACGGCAGTGAACGAACTTACCATGCCTATTTTTGAAAAAGCCCTTGGTGACAGTAGTTATGCGGTCATTGAAACCGCCTTGTTGAAAGTGTGGGAGAGTCCCTTGTTTATGGTTCGAAGGGCAGAGATGCTAGAAAAAATAAAAAGCACAGATGGCTTTACGTTGGGTTTAAAAATAAGGTATTATGAACTTGGAACGGATATTTACCCGGATTTAAAACCGGTTTTTGTCAATTTCTTATCGGAATATTGCAGCGACAAGTATGAATTTAGGATTCGCACCAATGCCATGCAAGCCATGCAGCGTTTGAACATTTGCAACGAGCAACTGATAAAAAATCTGTTTGACGGCATCCTAAGTTTCAATGGAAGGCTTTCAGGGCCAAGCAAGGATGTGTTGAATTATTTCAAACAGCAAACCCAATACAATCGCTTGATCCGCGCAGGTTTAGAAAACGGAAACTATACAGCCAAGGAACGCCAAAAAATCAAAACCACATTGGA
This sequence comes from Bacteroidia bacterium, assembly GCA_038317095.1. GTDB lineage: Bacteria > Bacteroidota > Bacteroidia > NS11-12g > UBA955 > JAGXTF01. The sequence continues at coordinate 10,722 of JBBQBB010000026.1, forward strand.
TTTGTAATCCAATATAGATTGGCATAAGGTTTGCCGATGTTAGGGTATGAGAACCATTGTTTTAGTATTTATACTTGCCGGATGGTACGGTGCGGCCAGTGCAGAAGATATTCACCTAAGAATATCTCCGAATCCAGCAGTTTCCAAAATTGAACTATCCATTGGCAATGTTGCTTCTGGCGCTTTAAAAATTGAAATCTATTCAGTTTTAGGCACACTGTTACAAACCACTGATTATGTTGCTTCAGCCGCGAATATTATCGTTGAAATGAATGTGTCGAACTTTCCTGATGGGATATATTTGGTGAGGATATCACAAAATGGCAATACAACCGTAAAAAGGTTAAAAGTTCAGCACTCCGAATAATATTTTGGCGAACTGCAAAGCCAAGCTAACTTATTTGTTTGGACTTCCTTAAATAAAACATCATCCATGAACCTTGATCTCAACCCCATCAGGGTTGAAAAACCCAACACACAATTCCTATTGATGATAAATCCCTTCAGGATTTTGCCTTGCGGCGAGGGTTGAGGAAAAGGCCAATAAGGATCATTTATCAGAGCATCAGCAGACAACTTGCAGCTTAGGCAGATTGGGCATGAATTGTTATTTTAAATACATAGATTCGATTTCAGAGAGGTCGGGCAAGTGTAATTGCCTGGTAACCTCAAAACCAACTTTATAAACGGAACATTTTGATTTGTCGAAGGCGTCGATCATCAGTAAAAGATAAACCCTACAAAGCAAAACCCAAAAAGGGTTGACACTAATAAAAACGAAAACATACTCATAGAAAATGCTTACTCCTCCAGCGCGGCGGCGGAGTAAAACATTTTTAGAAAAAACGAAATGGGAAATGGTGTTTGGCGTCCTTATTGCTTTTTTGCAAAAAGGGTGACAAACACCCAAACCAGATAAAACAATAAAATAAGAGCAAATCAAACTTTAATACATCTGATTTCAACGACACGAAGCAGAATTTCACACCTGTTTTCGCCCATAAATGATAAAAAGTACAATTAATCCGTGTTTTTTTGGGCGTATCTTTTTTTCTTTGAAACGGAAACGTTTATTTAGCGTTTTATTTTGCAGATAATACGAACGAAAAGGATGAAGACCCAAATTTCAGGCATTTTACTTAAGAATATGAAAAAACTGGCAGGTTTGCTGTTGATCGCAGTAATTGCAATTTCATGCAACAAGGGTTCGTACAAGCGGGCTTTGGAGCTTTATGGTTACGGCTATTACGGAGAGGCGGCAAACATGTTTGAACAGGTGGCTAAAAAAGCCAAGGACAAGCAGCAAAAGCAGGATGCTATTTTTTATGCAGCAGAAAGCTATCGCTTGAACAACGATTACGACAAAGCGCGCAAACTTTATGAGAAAACCTTGCTGAAGGATCCTAAAAACAGCAGGGCTTTGCTTATGAAAGCGCATATGCTAAAGAAATTGGAGAAGTACAGGGAGGCAATGGATGCCTATTCAAAATATCTTGAAGAGGTTCCAGGAGATTCTATGGCCATCAACAAACGAATTGGTTGCGAGTTGGCTTTGCGTTGGACTCCAGATAGTTCAAGGTTTATAGTAGCAGAATTTAAACCAGCCAATACCAAAGAAAACGACTGGGCTCCCATGATTGGTGCAAAAAAAGACAATATCTTGATTTTCGCTTCGGACCGCAAAGAAGGCGCTTCCAAAAGAATTTATGCAGGTACCATGAATTATTGGAGTGACATGTGGTATTTGGAAAAGACAGGTCGCAAGGGCAAAGAGAAATGGGGTAAACCTGTTTTTATGAAAAAAACCAGTACAAAGTGGAATGATGGCGCTGTTACCTTTGATTCGCGTTTTTCATCCATGTATATGACCCAATGTGGTGGTTTAAATGGAAAAACAGAAAAGTGCTTGATTTATGAGATGAAAAAAATTGGTACGGACTGGGAATTGGGCGAACCGCTGGATTTTTGCAAAACGGACACAGGCCACAGTTATGGTCACCCCGCCATGAGCCCAGATGGAACCAAACTGTATTTTGCCTCCGACAGAGAAGGCGGTTACGGTGGTTTTGATATCTGGACCGTTACTTATAGCAAACGCAGCAAATCTTGGGGCGATCCTATCAACTTGGGCCCAACTATCAATACCGAGAATGACGAGTATTTTCCGTATGTTAATGCGCACGACAACAATTTGTATTTCTCTTCAAATGGCTGGCCTGGTATTGGTGGATTGGATATTTTTAAAGCCAAACCAACCGACAATATTGAAGTATGGACCGAGTTGGAAAATTTGCGCGAGCCTATCAATTCTGGGGGCGATGATTTTGGTATTACGTTTTTAACCAACAACGATTCCAAAGGGTTTTTTACCTCAAACCGCGGCGATAAACGCAACAACGATGATATTTATTCTTTCGACATTAAGCCTTTGGTGATAACCATTACCGGTATTGTGTCTGATTGCAATTCTAAAAAACCATTGGCCAATGCTTTGGTTGTTATTTCAAACAACAGAGATACAAGCAAATTGCGCTTGATAGCAGATGCTATGGGCAGATATAGGGCAACCCTTTCCGAAGCGACCAATTATGAACTTTCAGCCTCTTACGAAGCAGAATACTATTTCCGTGGTATGCCTGTGAGTCGCACCACCAAAGGCATTAAATTTAGTACCGAGTTGATACAAGATTTTTGTTTGGAAAATCCTTTGGACCAATTGCTAACCCTTCCCATATTCTACGACTTAGACAGTTCACGTATTCGTCCGGATGCTGCAGCGGTTTTGGATAAATTTGCCAAAGACGTGTTACTGCGCTACCCAAGATTGAGTGCAGAGTTGGGTTCCCATACGGATTGTCGTGCATCTGTGGAGTACAACGAAAAATTGGCCCAACGCAGGGCAGATAGTGCTGTAAGTTACTTGGTAAGAACCTGGAAAGTGGATCCAAAAAGGATTACCGCCAAAGGATATGGCGAAACCCAATTGATCAATGATTGTAAATGCGAAGGCCAAGAGGTTACCGGTATGACTCCATTTGTCGATTACGTAGACAAAGATGGCAAAAAAATTATTTCCCAAAAAGCCATTGTGGTAAAAGATGAAAGAGGCAACGTAATTAAAATGTATTACGAGAATTACAAACCGTCTGAAATTAAGACTGTGGATGGTAAGTACTACATCGCTTGCGACGAATTCCAACACCAACAAAATCGCCGCACTACAGTTCGTTTTGGCCGAGAAGGATTGACTTCTAGGGTAAAAGTGGACCAAGAAAGGGATAAAAATAATACCAACGGTACAAATGGGACGGGCCGAACAAATCCAAATAATCCAGGAACTGGAACCCCCGTTGTGAAACCGTTAGATGCAAATGCCATACGCGTGCCGTTCCACAAAGATGGAGAAACCATGTTGCTTTCTGCTACGCTTAACGATGGCGACGCCGTTGAGTTTGCTTTTGAATTGCAAGGTAAATACACTGCAGTGCCTGCTGAAGTTGCAGCAGAGTGGTTGAAGAGCAAAATCATCAACAAAGGCAGTTTCCTAGAAGGAGAGAAAATCAAAGTGGGTGATGTGAAATTGCCTAGCAATAAATTTACAGTGGCTAAAATCACCATTGGCGGGTATGAACTTACCAATGTCACATTCGTGGTTTCCGATCAGGTAGAGAAAGCCACTTTGGGCAAATCCTTCTTCAGAGCCTTTAAACCAGAATCTTTCCTAGACAAAACCGACGTGGTGCTGATTCCGAAAAAGGCACCTAAGAAAGTAAAAGCCCCAGGCGAATAAAAGATTTAAGTGAAGATATACTAAGAAAGGCGATCTATTGGTCGCCTTTCTTGTTTTTAAGAATGGCTAGATTCTGTCGTTAGATGGGGTTATTTTGGTAGATTTTCAATTATCCCTCACAATATTGCCCTGCGAATTTTTAGCAACTTTTCCAGCATAGGCTCCAGTTTGTCCAACATCAACATATTGGCCCCATCGCTTTTGGCTTCTGCAGGATTTGGATGGGTTTCTATGAACAGGCCGTCTGCGCCAACGGCAATGGCAGCTTTAGCAATGGTTTCTATCAATTCTGGTTTGCCACCGGTAACACCACTTTCTTGGTTGGGTTGTTGCAAACTGTGTGTAATATCCATCACCACGGGTGCGCCAAATTTTTGCATTTCGGGGATGTTCCGAAAATCCACCACCAAATCGGTATAGCCAAAGCTATTGCCTCTATCAGTGAGCATAATGCGGTCGTTGCCAGTATCTATGCACTTTTGCATGGCGTGTTTCATGGCTCCAGAGGCAGCAAACTGACCCTTTTTAATGTTCACCCATTTGCCCGTTTTGGCGGCAGCAACCAATAAGTCGGTTTGCCTAAATAAAAATGCAGGAATTTGTAGCACATCCGCATAAGCCGCGGCCATGGCAGCTTCTCCAGATTCGTGTATATCGGTAACCGTAGGTATGCCAAATTTTTCACCCACTGCTGCAAGTATGGCCAATGCTTTTTCATCGCCAATACCCGTAAAAGAATCGATGCGGCTGCGGTTGGCTTTGCGGTACGATCCTTTAAAAACCAAAGGTATTTGCAATTTGTCTGAAATGGCAACCAACTTTTCCGCAATCTCGAATGCGATATCCTTGCCTTCAATGGAACAGGGCCCAGCTAGAAGAAAGAAATTGGTGCTACCGGCATACTTAAGCTTGGGAATATTTGGAATCATGGCGGCAAAGTTAGTTCGTTATGAAACTAAAATTCTGTCGGCTGCCTTCTTTTGTCAAACCTTCTATTGTAATTCGCCGCGTTCCCGCTTCCATGGCACTGATTAGGTCTTCCGCATTTTCATATTCCTTGCCATTAAATTTGGTGATAATAAAACCTTCTGGCAAATCCATTTGATTGATATAACCACCGCGCCGAATGTTTAAGATTCGAACCCCAGATTGAAGCTTGTATTTGGTCAAATCACTGACACCCAAGGCTTGGAAGTCGGCTCCCAAAACTTTGCTATTGGCTACCCCCTTCATCATCAATGCCGTATTGTTGATTCGGTCTATCAATTTTAGGGTAATATCTTTTTCGTTTCCGTTGGAAAGTATGGTTAATTTCACCTCTTCCCCTGGACGTTTGTACGCCAAATTTTCATCGAAAACAGCTTTGGAAGTTGCCGCTTTTCCGTCAATTTTTAAAACTATATCGCCAGTTTTAATGCCTTCTTTTTGCGCAGGACCATCTTCCAATATTCCGGTTACTATAACACCGTCTTTGGTAAGTTTTAGCGATTCGGATTTTTCGGCAGAAATATCGCCAATTTCTATACCTGGGAATGCCCGTTTTACTTCGCCAAATTCAATAAAGTCCTTCACTACTTTGCTGACAATGTTAGACGGAATGGCAAATCCATAGCCAGAGTAACTGCCCGTGTTGCTTTGGATGGCAGTGTTGATGCCTACCAATTCGCCCCCAATATTTACCAATGCTCCACCAGAGTTGCCAGGGTTAATGGCCGCGTCGGTTTGGATAAAACTTTCTATGGGAAATTGATTTTGGACCAAGTTGATATTTCTGCCTTTGGCACTTACAATGCCCGCGGTAACTGTGCTGGTAAGGTTAAACGGATTTCCTACAGCTACCACCCAGTCGCCCACCAACAAATTGTCGCTGTTTGCCATAGTGATAAAAGGCAGGTCTTTCGCCTCAATTTTAATGAGTGCCAAATCTGTGGAAGGATCGGCACCTATAACCTTAGCTGTATATTCTTTTTTCTGGTTGTTCAGCACAACAGTTAATTTTTCTGAACCGCTGATAACATGGTTGTTGGTAATAATATAACCGTCTTTGCTTACAATTACCCCGCTGCCAGTGCTGGTAGATTTACCGCGACTTCCAAACGGGTCAAAATCCCAAAACCAGCCAAAACCATTGGAATATTGAACCGTACTTTCATTTTTTATAAAAACTACACAGGGTGTGCTAATGGCCGATGCTTTTACAAATCCGTCGGGCATACTTTGGTAGGATGCGTTTTTGAAAATGGCAGCGTTGGCTGGGAAATCGGATAAAGTACTTTTATTTTTTGAGAAAGAAAAAAACAGCCAAGCGCCTAAAACCCCAGAAAAAGTGGGGATGGCAACACTAAAAATGATTTTTTTTATAGAGGTGTTCATGGTTAAATTGGTTTGTGAAAGGATATGCAAAAATCGGGCAAAAATGACAAAATGCCATTTTTTTCCGATAGAGGAAAATAGCGAATGTTAAGAAAAATGAACATCGATTTATGCGCTTTGCCTATTGAAAATGGCGATTTACAAATTCATGGCATAGCCTTTGATTTATTCGTGTTAAATTTGAACATGTTTAAAAAGTCCCTCATTTTAATTTGCACTGTCGCAAGTTTCCTATCTATAAGATCCCAAGATGCACATTCGATGGAAGAAATTGTCGCTTTGTCTCCAACGTTGTTGCCTTCGGATGCCCTAGAAATATACAACCAAGAAGCTGCCCAAGCTGGGTACTTGCCTGCACAAAAATTCGCCAATTTGGCAACTTTGAAAATGATGAGTACCTATATTTCTGGTGGTGCCCAGCTGAACAAGACAGCCATTTATACCAAAGCTTCCAATAGTTTAGAAATTTTGATACAAGGCAAAACTACAGCTTCCAAAATTATTTACAGAATCAACCAAAGAGAGTGGACAAAAATGGTTTATAAAGTGGAAGATGGAAAGGATATTCCAGTAATGAAGGAGAGGAAAATTGCCGACGATAAAGGCAGGGTCATTCAAAAAGAAAACTATTTTTTCAACGACACAGGTTGGGTTAATATGAGCAATGAAACCATTGGCTATAAATTAATGAAAAATGGTTTGTTGTTGGAGATGAATAAAAAGGGGGCGATGGGTGTTGTGGATTCTATTTGGTATTATTACGATGATAAAGGGAAGTTGATTAAAAAAGCAAACCTAATGAATCGATGGAATGTAACATACACAGAAATTGGAAATATTAAAACCATAGCGCATGTGCAAAAATCTGTTTTTGGCGCGAGTGAAACGACATACAATACCACATTTAACTATAACGAAAAGGGGCAGTTGTTAAATAAAACGGTAGAGGATAAATATTTTGATATAGAATATAGATTTGTCTACAATAGTGCGGGTAAAATAACCATTAAAACAATTAAAAAACAAGGTTCGGATGAGGTAAAGGAGATCAACAGTTTTACCTATGACAATAAGGGTATTTTGTTGGCTGTTGGACAAACTGTAGAAGGGAAAACCTCTGTTAAAGCCAGCGTGAAATGTGATGCGGATGGCAATGTTGTTGTATTAAATGGCACACAATTCCCAACTGTCACCAGCCTTCAATTTAAAGATGGGCAAGGCAGTTCAAGTATTTCTACTGAAGGTGTGGGCAAAATTGAAATTAAAATTATAGCAGAAAAAGCACCTTAGTTTGCAGCGAATCTCGTTTATCCCTATCTTGCAAATGTTTATAAAAGAAACAAATTAATTTGAAAATTAAAAATATAAAAATAGCAATTTTATTCTCGGCAGTATTCCTGTTGTTAGTAATCTTCCTTCCTTCTGCTTGCAATACCAAATGCAGATCGCTACAAAGCTCATACAATGGAAAAGTTATTGGCATGTACGATTTTAAGGATTGTTTTCTGTATGCCCAATTTGATTCCATTTTGGTAATTACTTCAGATACAGCATTTACGAGCTATAAAAAGGCGCATTTCAAAAATTGCACAGCCACACTCGATGCTGTTGATTTTAATACAAATTGCATTCTTGGTTTTAAGGTGAGATCCATTGCTTGCAATGCCGCATTTCACAGAAATATTGAAATAGATTCAGTAGCGAAAATTTATAAATATACAGTTTCCGTAGAAAAATGTGCGGGTTGTGGAACCAATATTACCAGCACCAATATTGTGGTGGCTCCGCAAATTCCAATGGGGTATAAATTGCAATTTGTAACAAAAACACAATAAAAAATGCGCAGGTTTTTGCGTTACTTTGCCATAGCAATTTTGGTGCTCTTGGGTATCATGTTTGGCAAATCTTTTTTTGCCCAAAGCGGTCAACTTAAAATACATTGGCAGGGTAAGCCCACAGAAGATTTTGAAGCAGTGCAACATCTTTCCCAATCCATTCAATTTGCCTCGGTTTCGTATGACAATGAAGAAGGAAAAATAAAAAGAAATAAGGCATTGTTTGAATTGAGAAAATGGATGCAAAAAACATACCCATTTTGTTTTAAAAATGCAAACCTAGATACTCTTTCTGGGGGCAGTATGGTACTTTATTTTAAGGGTACAAATTCAAAATCTGAACCCATAATAATGTTGGCTCACCTCGATGTTGTACCTGCCGATTCTGCCGATTTAAAATATTGGAAATTTCCACCTTTTTCTGGCAAAATAGATCACGATACAATTTATGGGCGGGGTGCTTTGGACGACAAAGTAATTGCCATCTCAATGTTGGAAGCCATGGAGAAAATATTAATAGCGGGCAAGCTTCCTAGCCGCAATGTGATTTTTGCTTTTGGGCAAGACGAAGAAACGGGCGGAAAGGAAGGTGCACGTCAGATTGCGGCGCTGTTGAAACGCAAGAATATCCATGCTGCATTTATTATGGATGAAGGTTTGGGTGTAACCGAAGGCATAGTGCCGGGCATAGCAAAACCCACGGCATTGATTGGTATCGCTGAAAAAGGGTATGCCAGCATAAAACTTACCGTGAAAATGGATGGTGGCCATTCTTCCATGCCCAAAAAAGAAAATGCAGCTTCGGTGTTGACATCGGCATTGAACAAAATAGACAAACACCGATTCGATGAAAAATTTCCACTGCCACTTCAAGAATTTCTGAGCCAAGGGGCGTCAGAAATGTCATTTGGTTACAAGTTTTTATTCTCAAACATGTGGATCACCAGTCCGCTGGTAAAAATGGTGATGCGGGGCAATGAAAAAACGCTGGCTTCGATTAGTACCACGCATGCAACCACTCTAATGCAAGCGGGCGTAAAAGACAATGTGATTCCGAATTTGGCAACCGCGACTGTGAATTTTCGCATCCTTTCTGGGGAGACGGTTGGAGGCACTTTGCAAGAAGCCAAGGATGCGGTAAAAGATGCACGTGTATTGTTTGAGGTATTGGAAGGTTTCAACGATCCAAGTATGGTTTCTCCAATAAATGGAGCAGCTTGGCAAACAATTCGCACTGCCATTCATGAAACATTTAAAAATGTAGTTACCTTACCTGGGCAAGTTTTGGCAGGCACAGATTGCAAACATTACACGCAAATTTCAACGCATATTTATCGTTTCACACCGCTGCGTTTAAACAACAACAATACAGGCGGAATTCACGGAATCAACGAAAGAATCGCGGTAAACAATTACATGGAATGCATTGCGTTTTACCGCAATTTGTTTGAAAAACCTTGATTATTTCTGAAGGCTTTTTACATAAACCACCAACTGGTCTAATTGCTCTGGCGTGAGTGAACTTTTATAAGCAGGCATAGAATTTTTGCCTTTTAAAATGGAATGACGAATTTCATCGACACTTTGTTTGCTTTGGCTGAGGTTTTTTGCCTCACCTACAGGATTTGCGCCATTGACACCATGGCAGGCAACACATTTTGCCCCCACAAAAACCTCTTCTGGGTTCACCGCAGATTTTAAAATGGATTTGTCTACAGAAGGCTTTCTATGGTTCATTTCACCCAAACCATAAGATGCCACAATCATAAGAACCGATAAAATGGCAAGGGCTTTTTTTGATTTTTTAAATCCAATAACCGCAACAGGCACACTCAGCAAAACCAAAACAACCTTTATGATAAGCAAGGAAGAAATCATAGTGCTTGGCATATTTAACAACAACCAAACACCAGTTAAAAGAAACAAAGTAGACACTACCATGTCCACTAAAATACGCATGATCTTTTTGGAATAAAGGGCTTGAATTGCTTGTATATTGCCTAAAAGCCCTATGAGGCGAATGAAATAAGAAAGTACAAAAATACTTACCGAAATGCGGTGAATCAGGAGCATGGTTGCGTGCATGGAGCAAAGAAACTACATTTTTGTTTTCACCACACAATAATTTTTTTATTTTTGCGACCCCCAATCAGAAAATTGTATTTCTGGTAAAATGAGGGCCCCGATGAAGAAAGCTTCGCAATCGTATCGTGGGCTCGAAAAATTACGCAAATCTAAGATTTGCTATTTTTCGGGATGTAGCGCTTCGCCGCGGCGAACCGGTAGCGCACTTTGGTTTGTACAAATAATTTAAAATATGTTTTACGTATATGTTATTTATTCGGAAAAGGCCGGCAGAAAATACACTGGGTATACTACTGATATTGATAAAAGATTGGAAGAACACAATCACGATTTGTTGAGCAAATATACCAAAAAGAAAGGACCTTGGGTTCTAATTTATAAAGAGGAATTTGAAACAATAGGTGAAGCTTTGGCACGAGAAAAAATACTCAAATCTGGAGTAGGGCGTGATTTTCTCAAGAAAATTACAGGAAAGTAGAGTTTTATTCGTTTACCAAATTTAGTTTTGCTATTCTAAATCTGAAATTGTATTTCTGATAAAACGAGGGTATTGATTATAATAACTTCGAAATTGCATTGTTGGCTCGAATATGCAGGCTTTCATTTTGCGAAATGTAACGCTGCGTCACTGCAGGCGCTGGTGCAGTGAACGTGCAATAAATTTTGCTAAAAATTTCTAGGTGTTATTTATTAATCTTCGAAAAACCCTATTTTTGCGACACCCTATCAGAAAATTGTATTTCTGATAAAATAAGGGCCCCGACGACGAAAGCTTCGCAATCGTATCGTGGGCTCGAAAAATTACGCAAATCTAAGATTTGCTATTTTTCGGGATGTAGCGCAGCCCGGTAGCGCACTTGCATGGGGTGCAAGGGGTCGTGAGTTCGAATCTCGCCATCCCGACCAACGAAAAGCCTTTTTTGTCGAAGACAAAAAGGGCTTTTTTATTGCCTGCAAGTCAAAGCTGCGATGGCAGGCTTTAGTGCAGCAGCGAATAAAAAAGCCCACATCGGTGCAGCAGATGAAGGCTTAAGTTGAGGCCACCCCCTCCGCCGCGGTGAGAGATTAGCGACTATAGGGAGCTACTCTGGCCTTTTAACAGGTGGCAGTTGGTATCACTCCACTCTGTTACGCAAAGACCAACCGCGGGAAAAGCCCACACCATCGCAGCAGATGCCGACTTTACGTTAAGGCCCCTCAGTGAGTAGTTTGTTTGCCATATTTGAACTGCCATTTCTTCGCAAGTACTATGCATCAAACCATCGTTCCTAAACTATTTTTGAACACCAAACAGAGGGGGTCTTCGCAGCGGCGAAGACCCATAAAGTTAAGTGAGCATTTTTAGTTAATGAGTGGATTGGATCCATTATTCAAATTCATACAAACTCCTCCTACATTTTGCATTTTCTCCCAAAAGCGTTGCCTCTCATTTTAATTCACTGAAATTGCAATTCAGGCTTGCAAAGTAAGGATTTGATGCACAGAAGCGACTGGACAAAGCCCCCCCCCCAAAAACCTATGATTTATGCAATCTTTTGCCGCATTTGTATAACTTTTAGGCTTTTGGCTAGGTCTACCTTCGCCACCTACAAAATTTAAAAAATAAAATGAAAAGTTCTAAATTAATCCTTGCTATTTCAGTGGCTATTTTGACACTAAGTCCGGCTACAATGCGCGCTAACCAATCTGCGGGCGGTGCAAGTAAAACGGAGATCAACCACACACAAGCTGCGGCATCATTGTCTCGGTTGAAACAAATTCAGAAAATGGATATTGCAAACATGAATCGCACCCAGAAAAACAGCTTGCGTGCAGAAGTGTTGAATATTCGTGATAATATGAAAAATCAGAGTCCAGTAATCTACATTTCAGGTGGCGCTTTGATACTCATTATTATCTTGCTTATTTTATTGCTTTGATGCAAAAGGGTTGAAATGGGTTTTTGAATCTAGCAGAGCAGCTAAATCTAACTATGGTTGGCTTTTTCACCATGTTCCGCCTTTTTTGCCGTAATTTGCAATATGTTTTACATCATTCCCGGAATCATCATTTTCTTTGCCTCCGTTCTTTTTGCGCGATTTCAAAATGAGAAAGCTTTAAAGTCACTCACCACCGAGCAAAGCGGGGAATTGGTTCAATCCTTGTCCAAGACAAGGATGGCTTCCATGATGGTTTTGATGGCTATCATTGTTTCTTTTTTATTGGCTTCATATTTTCTTAAAATAGATAAAATGTATGCCATGATCGGGTATTTTGTGGCCATTCTGGGGTACTATACTTTTAGTGCTTTTTTGGCTTTGAAAAAGGTAAAAGAACTGCATTTTCCTGCGGAATATATTAAGTATTCATTGTATGCCACTTATTTAAGATTGGGTGGATTGATTGTGTTTGTGGTTTTGCTGGGATTCGGTTTTGCTCAAAATTTGGAACAATCTAATTTGTGAAAGGGCACACAGTTTTTTTAACGCTATTTATTTTGCTTGGCTTTTTTGGCTGCAAATCTCACAAGCCGGTTACCACTGTATTAAAATATGTAAAATTGGGCGAAGGCGGCGGATTTACGGGTGCTTGGGAGTATTGGTCTGTGAACCAAAATGGCAAGGTTTTTTATATAGGAACTGAAGGCAAAAGTGTAGAAAAGCAGTCTGTGGATATCAAAGCAATTAAACAAATATTTGCAGAAGTGGATGCGTTTTTTAAATCACAAAAGGAGGTTGTAAATAAACCAGGCAATATGAGCAGAACCTTGAATTTTGTAGACGGAGCCTCAGAAAGGCAAGCGACTTGGGCAGTGGAAGACCCGCAATATGTGCAACTGGATTCGATGTATATTTCTTGGCTAAGCCGGATAAAAGGGAAATAGGAGGGTTGATGCGCTTTCTTCCATGCCATTAAGTTCAGATTGAATAATTTTCATAGTCTAAATCATTTACCTAACATGTAATTTATTTCATACTTTTTTCCCTGACTTCCTGGGTCGGCAGGCAGGTTGAAAAAAAGGTTAGTAATTGCATGTGTTTACTGTCGCCCAATGGCTGTGAAGAGGAAGGTCGCCAGAAATAAATGAGTAATCCCAATACGATAAATTAGCACATTCATAACCGAAGTTTAGATCAAGTTATTGCAGCATTCGAAAACCTGCAATTTGGTTTTTTGATGTATTTATAATGATTGTTGTAAAACATACAAGTAATTGTCAATTTGCCGCCCCGCGGCGGGGCGAGGTGGAGGAGTCAAGCATTTTTAATAAAAGACTAAAACACAGAAACGGGTTTGGCGGTATTTTTGCCACTTTGCAAAAATGATGAAAAACTCCCATATAAAAAGGTGAAATCAAACTCTAGTGTAAAAATGCTTTACAGTTTTAACTGGGTAAAATTAAGAATAACACCAAAAGTTTATATACGTTGGAACTAATTTTTTAATCAACCATATCCAAAGTTTGACTCCTTTGAATTTTTCCTGTTTCGGTATAAACAAAATCATTTTTATACACAATTTCCCGGGGTTTTGCGTAAGACATTTCGCCAAACAAATTGTCAATATCTGGCAAATGCGGGATGCGTTTTTTATTCACAGCCAATGCGGGTTTTTGCCCCAATCTTTCATCTTTTTTGCCAAAATAAAATATAGAACCTTCGGGCAAATTTAATTTTTCTGACAATAGTTTTTCTATAGCTTCTGCTTGTATTTTAATGCCACCAGAATTCACCACATTGTTGATTCTGCCATTGATTTTAAAATGTTGGTTGTGGATGGTGGCCAAATCTTTAGTTTCCAACCATTGGTTGTCTGTAATAAAATTTCGAATACACAAACAATTATCTGCATTTAATTGTATCTCATTGCCAGGAATCACTGTAAATTCCGATTCTAAATTCATACGTCGCATCGCTATGTGGGAGTATGTCTCCGTCATTCCATAGGTATGGTAAAAAATAGGCCCTAATCCTTGCAAATTGTGTTCTAAATGAATGTCAATATCGCCACCGCCAACCAGCACTATTCGGAATTTATTTAGCCTATTTTTGCTTTCTTGGTTTTGCAAAATATCAAACAATTGCATAGGAGTAAGCGAAACAATGCTGCAATTTTCATGGTAATTTAGAAAGGGATTTGAGGACGGTTCGTGCACTACAATAGGAATATTCCAAACCAATGCGCGCGCCACTTGCATCCAGCCTGAAATGCGGTTTACGGGCAAACAACAAAAAATAGAATCAGCACTTGAAATGCCCAAGAAATTTGCTGTTTTTTGGCAACTCCAAATCGCTTTTTCGCGTTCCAGCATCATGCTTTTGGGCAAATCTGTAGAGCCGGAGGTTTGGATAAAATAGCCCGTTTCGCCTTTGTTCCAGGCGCGCATTAAATTGTCAGCAAGTAGTTTGTTGCGGTTAACCAAGGGTGCTTTTTACTTCGTTAATTAATATGTCCAATTCCTCAAAACTGTTGTAATAATGGGTAGAAACGCGAATATTGTCGATGCCATTTTCGCCCACATAACGCAAAATAATGTTCTTTTTTGCACATTTGTTTACAAATTCGCTGTTGGGTTTTTCTTTGCCGTTGTTTATTCTAAAACCAATTTGGCAGGCCCGTGAAATGTCTTCTGTAGGTGTGAGCATCTCTATTTTATTGCCAAAATCCAACAAATGATCCTGTAAATATTTTGCCAATGATTTGCTCCGTTTTTCAATCTTTTCTGGGCCGATAGATTTGTAAATCTGCAATGCTTTGGTAGCGCCTTCGTGTATGGGTCCGCAAAAAGAACCATAGCTAAAACGATTGCCTGTATTTACCAAGTCTCCAAGCATGGGTGGTTTAGCCGACATGTTAAAGTCGTTTACCGCATAGGCCGCAACGTGTATGGTGCGGGTTTTGGGAATCATTTCTTTCCGCACATAAATATATCCGACACCAATAGGTCCAAGGGCCCATTTGTGCACGCAACCGTAATAATAATCGCAACCAATATCTTTTACATTGAACCGAATCATTCCCAATGGGTGAGCTCCATCAATGCACGAAATGATATTTTTGGTTCGGGCAAATTCACAAATTTCTTTAACTGGCAAAACTTGACCAATGGTGCAAGGAATGTGCGGCACGGCAATGACTTTGGTTTTTTTGGTAACTGCTTTTTTAATGTTGTCCAAGGTTTCAGCCGCGGTTTTCCCCAATTCAGCAGTTTTTACTTTGATTCCATCCAATTTGGCGCGGTGCAGCCAAGGGGCACAGCCACCAACATGCTCGTGCCGTGTCATGATCACTTCATCTCCTTTTTTAAGTGGAATTCCCCAGCAGGCTATGTTGTTGCCTTCACTCACATTTTTGGTGATGCCTATTTCTGTATAATCCGCCCCAATTAGTTCACCGATGATCTTTTGTAAATCGTCTTTGTGTCCTGGGTATTGGGCTTTGTTTGCAGTATCTCTAAATGCTTGCTCAACAGCCTGCTGCACAGGAATGGACATAATACCCATGGTGCCATTGTTTAAAAAAACTTTTTCTTTTTCCAAGGTAAACATGCCGCGAAGCTCTTTCCAGTAGGCTTCATTATCCTCGTCGTTTGACTCAAATACAGACGGAGTAAATAGACTTCCAGCTTTGCTAAAGTCGGGCTTAAATGCCAGTAAAGCGGCCGCAGATAAAAATTTTCGTCTTTGCAAAATGATTTTTTTACAAATTTATACAATGTTTAATATGTTTTAATTAATGTGGCAATTTATTTTTCGTTATGTTTGGCGACCCTGTTTCAACTTTTTAGTGACATATTGTAAAAAAGTTGGAATATTTTAGTGAAAATTAGTATTGATGTTTGCTTTAATGGATTTTGTTTTGTAATCTTGCATTATGAAGATATTTAAACGCCAAAACGCCAAAACGCCAAAATAATTTATTTTATTTCTTAATCTGTAGCTTGGTTTTTACAATTTTAACGATAGCGTGTCATAAGAGTTCGCCAGTATTACACAAAATCGGAGATAATCAATTAAATAAAAAAGACATTGGCAGTGCTCCTCCTCCAACCCAACCAACATTTACAGGAAGTATTGAAAGTAATGTGGATCAATGGAAGAGATTAAGTATTGGGTATTCTATGCTTTTAAATGATCCAAGTTTATGCAATAATTACGATTTTAAAATTAAGATCAACAACTTGGTAGCAAGCAATGATGAAAGCCCGATTAGAAATTATGTATTGTATAACAATGTAAGTAGCACCAATTTTGTTTTCAATCAACCGACTGCCAATAATAATGACTTGTATGAAGCATTAAAAGACAGAATCAGCAATATGACACCACCTACAACTATAAATAATTGGGATAATTCTTTTTTTGGATCCTTCATATATAATAATACCACTAATTTAGAGCAATATTTTGTTACCATTACTATACCTCAGAGAGAATTTCAGGCAAGTAACGGGCATTGGGGTTTGTCAAGTTTAGTTTGTCCTGATCCTGAGAGTTTTGGGTATCCAATGACCGCATATAGTTATGATAACTCTGGAAGCGGCAGTGTAAAAGAGGTGTTAATTGCAGATAATGAAGCATTTGATGAAATTGTTGAAAATGGCACTTATATGGTGTTTACTTTACAATTTGATTATGAATTCATTGATGATAAGGAAATAAGCAATGGTTGCGAAGGCGGGTATACTGTTGGAGACAATATATGCGACGGAAATTGTGGTGAAAATACGAGCAATAGCCCTGGAGATTGCGGCGATCACACTAAAAATAAGGTTCTATATTTGCAAAAAGTAAAAATAAATGAAGATTATAAAGATTTAAAAGCACCTTGGCAAGCTGACAGAATGTACTGGGAAAAAGTTGCAGCCGGCAATTATGAACCGGGATTCTCATGCTGGACAGTGAATACCAATGGACGTTGGACTGCCATTAAAAAATGTCAATTAAAAAAAATTCGTTATAAAAATGTTAAAAGAACTAGGAAACGGTGGGATAGAAGTTATGTTTCACGGGGTTCATCCATTTATGTTCAAGCATCTGAAAAAAATGTAAATAATGATATTGAAAAAGTTGTTATTTCAAATCATTATAATCCCATATTGAGTAATATTTACATATTCTTCTATGAAAATGATCCTCTTAAAGGTCAAAAATTAAATTCATTTGTTCCATTGTCTATTGGCACAGCGAAAATTGATGATTTAATTTGGCGGGGTCAAAGAGGAAATATTACAGCCAGTAAACTTCAAAATGTGACATGGGGACTAGGGGCATTTGTTACCCCTCCTCCCAACGCGAATAATTATCGAACTGAAATTCTGCCTAACACAATAGAATGGATCCCTGAAGTTATTCTTGGAAGAAATGCAATGGCCTATCACTATGATAAGGATGAAAGAAATCATGTTGATTTTATAATTTATTACTTAATAGATAGCCGTGAATTTTAAGCTATTTATACTTCTTTCATTCATGGTTTTTATGAATATAAAACCTTTGAATTCGCAATCCTTTGCGGTTGAACTGAAAAGTTATAAGTATTTTAATACCGATGTGTTCTTTAGAATACCAGAATACCATAATTTTAACTATAACTCTCAATATTTAAATAAATTAACTTTTAAATGGCAATTGGCGAATGCATTTGCCATTAAATATCATCCGCGAAAATCATTTATTAAATCGGTTGGATTGGAATATGGTAATTTGTCGTTTCGATACAAAGGGCCAACATCTGATATTCGCCAAGATTTTTATGTGTATGATATTTCCATTAATAAAATATGCGTTTCTGCGGAAATCCATAAAATTATCAACCCAAAGAGCAAATTGTTTATAGCATTAAAATATTCTGGATTTGTGTTTTTGAAAAACAGTGAAAATAAAATGAAATATGAAAGACATGGATCCTATATTTTGCAACCTGACAAAATTGAAATTGTAAGAGAATATAATTTGCCAGCTACAATAGAATTAGATTTTGGTTTTGATTTAGATTTATTTAAAATCAATAACGGAATGCTGAAAATTCGATTAGGGTCAAACATTTGGGTAAGAAACGCACTCTTGGTTGGTGTTATTTCATCAGGGCCAACATATTACGAACTAATACAATATCCAAAGAGTTTGTTTGTCGGATTTCAGTATCCTATTTGTTCAAATATTAAAATTAAACCTAAAAAATGAAATTAAACAAAATTGTTTTTATATTTATTATATTTTCAATAAATAATCACTTAAGGGCACAAAAATTGTCTTTGAGATTGGGTTTGTCAAATTCTTACTGGGGCGTTTCTAAGTTCTTTTGGGACACTGCAAAATTAAGTAAATTAACCAATTCTCAGGAAAAAATATTTGACTATAACTTTGGAATTATTTATGCCAGAAAGTATAATAAATATCAAATTGATGCTAAAATACTATATGAGTTGAATAGCATTAAATCAATTGCTCTAAATTTTAATACGGATGGCGAATTAATTAGACTCACTAATTTGCATTTTTTGGGCACACAATTTCAAATTGCACGTGTTTTTGAACTTAAGCATCGCTGTCTTATTGTTGGCTTGGGCTTTGATTTGGATTTTCGTATTTTTAACAAATGGACTGAAAAAAAGGCACAGCTTATTTATATTCCCAGTAGACTCTATAATTCGGATTTTGCCAGGGATGTGAATTTTAAAATGGTAACAAAAGAGTTTCCATTGCAAAAACAAATTCTTTTTCCAGGTTTTCATTTTGAGTCGAAATATGAAATTGGTGAGTTAGGGAAGCATAAAGTATATCTATTTTCTAATATTTCGATGTCTTTAAAGCCAATTTTAAATTACAATTGGAGGTTTTTAAATGAAGGGTTTGCCTATTTTCGTGGATATCGAATTTGTGGCAGAATTGGATGCGACATATCTATTTTTTAGAAAGTTAAATTTTTGTCCTAATTTATTATAGAACATGCGGTGCATGAGGATTTATATATTCGAATAATTCCCAATCAGATAATGCATTAATACAATGGGATTTAGCTGAATCACACTTACAACTTTGTCATTTTACAATAAAAACCATAAGCTTGTGTTATTTTCCTATGGCAATCGTATTTTTGCGCCCTTAAAACCAAAATAGGATGAATGTAGTTGGAATTATGAGTGGAACCAGTATGGACGGGGTAGACCTTTGTTTGTGCGACATTCAACAAAATGGAAATTCCTGGAACTATCGGATTATTGCCAGTGAAACAGTTCCTTATGAAGAGAAATGGAGGGTAAGACTTTCTCAATTGCGATACCAAAACAGCGAAGTTTTTGTTAAAACAGATATCTTTTATGCCAAATACTTGGGTGAAAAAGTAAATGAATTTTTGAAAAAAACAGGCCAATCGGCAGATTTGGTTTCAAGCCATGGGCACACTGTGTTTCATGATCCTTCGGGTTGGGTTACCAGCCAAGTGGGAGATGGAGCAACTTTGTCAGCGGTTTGTGGTTTGCCCGTTGTAAGCAATTTTAGACGCGCCGATGTTGCTTTAGGTGGCCAGGGTGCACCTTTGGTAGGCATTGGTGATGAAATCTTGTTTTCAGAGTATGACATCTGCTTAAACTTAGGTGGGTTTTGCAATCTTTCTGCTATTCAAAATGGCAATCGCATTGCTTTTGATGTTTCTCCTTGCAACATTATTTTAAACCGCTTGGCCCGCGAAAAGGGGCTAAAGTACGATGAAGGCGGTGCGATTGCGGAATCTGGAGAAGTGATTTTGCCTTTGTTAACCGCCTTAAACAATGTAGAATATTATAGCCGCAACTACCCTAAAAGTTTGGGTAGAGAGTGGATAAACAAAGAATTCTGGCATGTAGTGCGTGATTATGACAAGGAACCCGTTGAAAACAGAATGAAAACCTTGGTAAGACACATTGCCCAGCAAATTGCCTTTTCCATTAACGTTTTAAAAGGGGATAACGGGCATGGCAACAAAATATTGGTAACTGGCGGTGGGGCGCACAACCATTGTTTGATGGACTATTTACAATCTGAAACTGACGGTGATGTAATCGTACCGGATGCCGCGCTGGTTGATTATAAAGAAGCCATGGTTTTTGCTTTGTTGGGTACTATGCGCATTAAAAATTTAAAAAACACATTGCCTTCTGCTACTGGGGCTTTACATGCAATTGCAGCAGGAAGTTTAGATGGAGATTTTAGCAAACTGATATAAAAATTAGAATGAATACCAAATTAGCACAATTAATAGAAAAGTTTGAACACAAACGTCCAGAAATTGTTTTTGAGTGGAAAGATTCCGAAACGGATGCTGAGGGTTGGGTGGTAATTAATAGCCTTAGAAATGGTTCCGCAGGCGGCGGTACACGCATGCGCAAAGGATTAGACAAACGTGAAGTAGAGAGCCTTGCCAAAACAATGGAAGTGAAGTTTACGGTTGCAGGCCCACCTATTGGGGGTGCAAAATCGGGTATCAATTTTGATCCTTCAGATCCACGCAAAAAGGGTGTTTTGGAACGTTGGTATAAAGCAGTAAATCCATTGTTGAAAAACTATTATGGCACGGGTGGCGATTTAAATGTGGATGAAATTCATGAAGTAATTCCTATGACCGCAGCGAATGGTTTATTGCATCCGCAAGAAGGAACCGTAAATGGGCATTTAAAGGAGTATACACCAGAAGAAAAATTAAAGGCCATTGGTCGGTTGCAACAAGGTGTGGTTTTGCCAATTACTGACGAAAGACTAAGCCCTGACGTGAGCATGGGATATACCATAGCGGACATGATTACGGGCTGGGGTGTTGCAGAAGCTGTCCGTCATTATTATGAAATTTACGGTGGGTTTATGAACAACAAACTTGCTATTATCCAAGGTTGGGGAAATGTAGCTGCCGCAGCCGCCTTTTATTTAACCAAATACGGAGTGCGAATTGCAGGGATTATTGACCGCGATGGAGGATTGATTCACCCTCAAGGTTTTGGCCATGATGAGGTGGTGGAATTGTTTAAAACCCGCCAAGGAAATAAATTGCACGCCCCCAATATGTTGTCTTTTGAGGAAGTACACGAAAGAATTTGGGACATTCCTGCAGAAATATTTATTCCCGGTGCTGCATCTCGTTTGATCACGGAAGAGCAAGTGCATCGCCTAATAAAATCAGGGATTGAAGTAGTTTCTTGCGGTGCCAATGTGCCTTTTGCTGACAAAGAAATATTTATGGGTCCAATTTCACAACAAGCCGATAATGCGATGGCCGTCATTCCAGACTTTATTGCAAATTGCGGTATGGCCAGGGTATTTGCCTACCTTATGAAAAAAGATGCAGTGGTTACAGATGTTGAAATATTTAAAGATGTGAGCAATATCATTCGTTTAAGCATGATGCGTTTGCACCAATTTAATCCCAAAACCACAGGCATCAGCGCCAAAGGTTTGGAATTGAGTTTGACTGATTTGGTATAATTCTTTTTTACATAAATTCCTTTCAGGGATTTATATATCTTTGTTTTATGGGAAATAGTATTTTACAGGCACTATCGGCATTTCTGGCAATGTCTTTTTGGGAATTTAGAACAAATCTTATTCGATGATTTAAATATGATTTTCACCCTAGAGTTTGCGAAAAAAATAGGTTTTAATCTCAAATCTTGCAGCAGATATTGGATTTTTTTAATCCTTTGTTTACTTGTTAATCATGGAGGCCAACTTTTCGGTCAGTCTCCTGTTTTTTACGAGTATGCCCATTATACGAGCAACAATGGTTTGCCACAAAATCAAATTGCGGGAATTGTAGAAGACCCAAATCATTTTATTTGGTTTGGTACACAAAATGGGCTTTGCCGTTTTGATGGAAAACGTTTTTTAAATATTGATAAAACCTCTTTCCCTAGTTTGCTATCCAACAGGATTAAGGGGGTTATTGGTTCTAAAAATAAAATTATTTTTAACACTGGTTATGATTTAACGCAATGGTTCGCCATAAACGAAAATTCCAATGAAGTTGAAAAATTAAAGAAAAATGAAGCGGATTTTTGGCTGGTAAATACAAATACAAGAATAAACTTAACCAAATTGTTTTCTCAATTTGATTTAAAAACGGCGAAGAATCTTGATTTTCAGTTGCAAAAAAAATCGAATAATAAATTCAAATTGGTTGACGGAAGTCAAGAGGAAAATGGATACTTCACTTTTGAAAATATATTGTTCCATTATCAATCGGGGAAGCTTTTGAAAATGGGTGCCTTGAACGATTATAGTGCGATTTTTATGCTAGAAAACAAATTGTTTATACTCACCAATTCTGGAAATTTAATGCAAATAGACGACCTAGGGGTAAGAAATGTTTTCAACATACAATCTAAAAAGGGTATCATTAAAAACAATAGAATGTTGGTTAAAATGTCCGCTATTAATTTTTCGAATGGGGCGATGTTTTTACAACTAGAAAATAAGTTGTATAAGGTAGAAATACAAAATGGCGCGTTTAAATTTGTTTTATTCGCCAATCTATTAGAGAATTTAAGTATCATCCATGTTCTATTTTTGCCAAAGAGTGATATATTGTTTTTAGGCACAATCAACAATGGGCTTTTTGTTTTTAAACAAACCCATTTTCTTAATTTTAGAAGTACGAATGAGGGCAAGGGCGAAATTAAATGGCATAACGTGTTTTATGCATGTGTTCCTTATTTAAACAATTCCATTCTTACCTCTCATGGTATTTTTGATTCCATTGGAAATTTTAAGGATCATGAATTAACCCCGAATCCTTTTATTTTGGTGAAAGGAAAGGAAAATGAAATTTATTTTTTCGCTGACAATAAACTTTGTGTTTCTAAAAACATTGAATTTCCTAGGCAAATTCTCTCAACCTTAAAAGGCAAGGAATTTTGGCTAGATATTCATCCTTCTGGCAAATTGTTTTGGTCGGAAGGCTCAGGTATAAAATCTCGGGATGTTGATGGAAAAGTCGAAAGTTTACTTTTGCTTTCAAAGCGATCTGGCAGTATCCAAATGTTTAAATGTATCTCTGAAAATGTGATTTGGATAAGCACTTCAAATGGCTTTTTAGAATACAACCTGCAAACAAAACAATTGTCCCGTTTTGCACAATTTAATGGCATTCAAGTTCAATCTATTTATAAAGACAAGTATGGCAATTGTTGGATTGGAACTTACGGAGATGGTTGGCTGCTATACCGAAACCATAAGTTTGAAACATTGCCATTGGATCCTTTGCGTTATTTGAAAATTGTGAATGGATTTGTTGAAGATAATAATGGTTATTTATGGGTAAGCACAAACAATGGTTTTTTTCGTTTTAAAATGGATATGTTTAAAACAGGGAGTAAAGAATTGCCTTTTTATAATCATTATAATTCAAGTTATGGATTTGCTTCTGATGAATCAAATGGAGGCTGCACTCCCTCTGCTTTTCGCACGGCAAAAGGCAGGTTGGGTTTTCCAACATTGAAAGGTGTGGTTTTGGTAGACCCATTTAAAATAAATACGGAAGAAACAAATGCCAACATATTTATTGATTTTGTTACTGCAGACAGTCGGATTTTAAGTAAAAACATGCCCTATAGAATAGAGGGTGGAACCGAAGAAATTATCATTACTTGTAGTTCACCTTTTTATGGAAATGCATATAATTTGAATTTGCAATATCGCTTTGTTGGTTCGGAGAGCACATGGATTTCCATGCCACCCTCTGGAAAGATAAGGTTGGTGAAAATGACCCATGGAAACTATACCATAGTGATTCGAAAACCCAGTGGTTTTTCGAATATGGGTTATGTGAAAAAAAGCATTAATTTTGTAGTGCTCCCGTATTGGTATCAAACAAGATGGTTTATCATTCTATTGTTAGGCTTATCTATTTTAATTACTTGGCTTTTTATTCAATATCGCATACGGTTTTTAAAGTTGCAAAAAAGAGAATTGGAAAAAAGAGTAGAACAATCGACTTATGAAATATCTAACCAAAACTTCGAGTTAAAGCAGAGTATTCTGGAAATTATAAAAAGCAAAGATGCCCTATCGGCTTCTAATTTATTAAATGAACGTCTGATGGCTTCCCTTGCACACGATATTCGTTCTCCGTTGAAGTTTCAATTAACTGCGGCTGAAATTATGGTGAATATTATCGGCACAAATGAAAATCCCGATTTGATTCGTATTGCAAAGGAAATTAAGCAAAATACCGCGGGTATGTATAATTTTACGGGAGACATTTTGGCTTGGCATTTGCTCATCAGCGAAGGTAAAAAAATGGAAAAAGAAACCACCAATTTAAAAAAAGTAGTAGATGATTGTATTTCGTTTCTTCAGTTTTCTGCCGCTATGAATTACAATACATTTGTAAATAATATTGGCTTTGAATCTGTTAGTGTAGGCATCAAGCCAATTGTAGAAATTGCCATCCGAAATTTGATGGATAACGGCAATAAAAATACCCGAAATGGCACTGTTACCCTTGAAATGGTGAAGGACGAAACAAGTTGGCGTATTTTAATTACGGACAACGGGATTGGCATGCGTTCTCAAGAAGTGACTGCAATCAATGAATTCTATAGAAATTCAAAGGATTCTGCAATGCCTGGTTTTGGATCTTATATGCTGCGTGATTTTATTGTTTTTCTGAATGCTGAGATTCTATACCATTCGATAGAAGGGGTGGGAACCACTGTGACTTTGCGTTGTTTTACAAACCGCTGAAAGTTGATATTGCACAAACAAGTACGCAACATCCTCTATAGTCGAAAACACCGGCTCCTAAAGTTTTTCTTATGAATTATTTTTGTCCCACCGCCTGAAGTTTAAATTAAAATGGTTATGTCGCATAATTAATATGGCGCCCACCCTTCACAAATTATTTCACCAATATCTGCATCATAACCATTAAAATTTACAACAAATGGATTTATTTTGTGAATTCACGAATGAATACAACTGCACATTAGGAATTTAGTTCAGGAATATCTTTTATTTCCATTAAACTATTTACACCCAGCTTTTGCATAATTCTAAGTTTATAAGTGCTAATGGTTGAAATATGAAGCTTTGTTTCTTCACTAATTTTAGTTAAAGTTTGCCCCATCATGAGCCGCCTTAAAACTTCCAATTCTCGAAACGATAATTTGGGTAAATTTACGTTTGTAGTATTTTGATTCCTTTTAACATTTGCACTTGACATCATGGATTTTGGAATGTATTTTTCGCCTTGGGTTATTTTTAAGATTGCATTTTTAAATTCGGTGTTGTCTGAATCTTTATTTAAAAATCCATCTGCTCCTTTTTTTAAAAAATGCTTGGCATGGGTTTTTTCACTCACCATGCTAAAAACCAATGTCTTCATCTTGGCGTTTAATCCCAATGCAGTTTCCAATAGCAAAAGCGGGTCTGATCCTGGCATATTGATATCGAAAACCATCAAATCATATTGTTGCATTTTTAATTCATGGATTGCTGAGGATTCATCGTAAGCTTCTGTGATATCAACGTCTGGGAACATATCTTTCAAGGTTAATGAAACACCAAGACGGGTAATGGAATGATCGTCGACGATTAGGATTTTCATGAAATTTATTTTATTCGAACCAACGAATTTGCGGGAAAGAAGTGGGATTTCCAAATAACTTAAAATATAAAAAGCCAATTCCAAGAGAAACTTATTTTGAAATATGCTTATTTTGTCTTATTCTTGTATATTAATTATACTTCGTATTCCATAGTGTGGTTCATAACAAACCGATTTGTTTTTGGCCACAATTACGTATACGAATATACGAAACAGAGAATTTATTAAAATTATCATGAACACATATACAACAAAAATTAGCCTAATTCTAGTTGCATCATTTGCCATTCTAACTGCAATGGTAAATGGCCCTTCTAGCTCAGGTTCACCAGCTGCGCATACAGGGGCACCTGGAGAGAAGAATTGCGCAACAAGCGGATGTCATGATGACAACGCATTGAATTCAGGTAATGCAGAAATTGGGTTAGATCTTGGGGGTGCATCCGCTTATTCTCCTAAGAAAATCTATCCCATTACCATTTCAATATCAGACCCTGCCATAAAAAGATTCGGATTTCAGGTGGTTGCAATTTCGGAAGCAACGGGTAAAAGTATTGGAAGATTTTACATTACAGACCCCAAAAAAACACAACTACTTTCTAATGATGCCCAATTTCCAGATAGGGAATATGTGACCTATACTTTTGATGGAACAGAAGCAATATCTGACGGAAATGCAAGTTGGACCTTTCAATGGAAAGCACCCTCCAAAGATGCTGGTGCAGTAAAGTTCTACGTGGGCGCAGTATCTGCCAATGACAATGAGAACGATAAAGGTGATATTGTGTATCTTAAAAATTGGTTAATCAATGAAGGGAAGTAATATGAACATACAGAAATTTACGATGAAAAAGAGCCTTATTATTCCCGTTTTGTTTATGGGTTTAACCAGTTTTGTAGTACTAGGCACCTATAAAACAGGCGGAGGACACCCTTCTAGCACAGGAGCCCCGGGAGAAGCCACCTGTTCAGACGCAACCACCGGCTGCCATTCAGATGCGACAATAAACAAAGACAGTGTGAATTTGGTAAATACTTTCAGTTATTCAGCTGCAGATTCTTCTTATACACCAGGTCAAACCTATACTATCTCTATAGCTGCCGTGAAATCAGGAATTCAAAAATTTGGATTTGAGGTTGTTGCTTTAAAAAAGAGTGACAACGGAAACATAGGGACTTGGATAGTTACCGAAGCAACCAGAACGCATGCCATTACGGGTGCTGGTGCTTTGGCTTCCAGAAGCTATTTAACACACAGCTTGGATGGCACTCCGGCCGTTTCTTCTGGGCTTGGAAAATGGTCTTTCAAATGGAAGGCCCCTAGCACAAGCCAAGGGAAAATTACTTTTTATTATGCCACAAGTTGCACCAACAACAACAATGCAAACACAGGCGAACAGCTATTCTTGTCATCTTTTACCATTCATCCTATTTCGACTGCTTCCACATCGCCAATTGCCAAAGGATCTAAATTAAATGTTACCTACGACCCCTCAACGCGCAAGTTGCTTATAAACTACCATTTAAACAGCGCGGCCATAGTGGGGTTAAGTGTTTTTGATCTGCAAGGAAAACAAATCCAAGGTTTTCAAACCACAAACAGACCTGTAGGATTCAATAAACAAGAGCTTGAACTACCCGTACCTTTGTCTAAGGGTATTTATTTGGTAAACTTTGAAGTGGGCGATCAAAAAGTTACAGAGAAAATTCTGGTGCAATAAAAAATCAATGCCCATGCTCGGGCATTATAATTGCTGCGTTTCACTAGGCTTAATAGGTGAAATTAATCCCTGCACCAAAGCCCATGTCGCTATCGTAGTGGGTTCTAACTGCGATATTTTTGTTCACGATGTATTGTATTCCTAACATATATTCTTTGTCGGTGTTTACCATCCAGTGCATTCGCACTCTTTTTGAAATGGGTATATCATCGCGTTTTAGTTGAACGAGAAATGTCCCATTTAAGAAAAATTCAGTTTCTAATTTTACAAGCATTGGCAATGTATATTCTACGCCAACTGAAAATGATTGTCGCGTGTCTTTGGTGTTTATTTGCCCGAAAATATTTTTTTCTTGTTCGTCTATCCCTAGTTTTCTGTAACGAAAATCGTAACCCACAAAAGGCATAAGCCATTGCATTTTACCTATATATCGGCCAATGTGATTTTCAATTTCATAGCCATGCATATCGTGATAACCCAAACGCCACTCGGTGCCTATTTGCCAGCGTGTGTTCGAATACATTGCCATGCCATCGTTGCCGTTAGTCGCCACATCATTTTCAAACATCCAATGGAATTTTCTATCATCGGCAAATAGTTTTCGTTGTGCCAATTTTGGATTTGGTATTTCGGGATTTGTTGGTTGGTTGGCGTAACTGAAAACCCTGCCCATGCCTGCCATCATATGGTAAAGAATGTGACAATGAAAAAACCAATCGCCAGAAACATTTGCCTTAAATTCCAAAGTGTCGGTTTCCATTGGCATTATGTCTACGGTGTTTTTTAGCGGTGCCAAATCTCCATTTTCGTTGAGCAAACGAAAGTCGTGGCCATGCAAGTGCATGGGGTGTCGCATCATAGAGTTGTTGTATAGGATAATGCGAATATTTTCGCCTTTCTTAATTAAGATTTTATCGGCTTCGGAAACCACTTTGTTGTCTATACTCCATACATAGCGGTTCATATTCCCAGAAAGTGTAAAAAATAAAATTTTGGTGGTTGTGTCTTTTAATTTTGTAGGAGTTGTGGATTTTAGCATTGAATAATTGAAGGTGACTATATCCGACAAAGCGTTGGCATTGTATTGGTTTTTATTTTGTATCTGCATCCCTTTCATTTTTTCTTTCTTCTTTTTTTCGCCAGTTATTTCAGGGTACATCACCAAGTTCATGTCCATTTTGTTTAGGCTCATATTCATACCCATGTCATCTAAATTTCCGTTCATTTTCATCATCCCATTCATCATTTTCATGCCTTCAAAATATTTAAGCCGTGGCATGGGTTGTGCTAATTTTTTAATGCCGTTACCTAGCCAAAGTGAAGTAGATTTAATTCTGTCTTCGGATGTGGCTGTGAATTCGTAGGCTATGCTGTCATTGGGAATGGTTAATAGTACATCGTATGTTTCTGAAACTGCAATCAGCAATCTATCCACTTCTATAGGTTCCACGTCGTTGCCATCATTTGCCACTACTGTGATTTTCCCACCTGAATAGTTTAACCAAAAATAAGTAGATGCGCCACCGTTTGCAATTCGCAACCTCACTTTATCACCAGCTTTAAATTGTAAAACTTGGCTTTCATTTTTTCCATTAATTAAAAATTTATCGTAGTAAACATCACTCACATCCATTGCGTTCATTCGTTTCCATTCATTGGTGAGTTTTGTTTTTAAGTAACCTTGATCTATTGCTTCAAAATAGCTTTGCGTGGTTCCTTTTTGAATGGCAAACCAATCACTTGCATTGTGCAATCTGCGATGAACTTGTTCGGGTTTCATATTTGTCCATTCACTTAATATCACGGGTATGCTCGGCAAATCATCTATGCCCTTTCTAAATGTAACATCCCCATTTCGTTTTAAGAGTATCAAAGAACCATACATCCCTATTTGCTCTTGCAATCCTGTGTGCGAATGATACCAATGTGTGCCGTGTTGAATGATAGGAAACCTATACAAATGGGTTGTGTGTGCTTTAATTGGCATTTGTGTGAGGTTGGGCACGCCATCGTATTGGTTGGGTAAAAACAGCCCATGCCAATGCAAAGATGTTTCTTCGTTCAATGCATTGTGCACATAAATTTCCGCAGTGTCGCCTTCTGTAAAAGTTAAAGTAGGCATAGGTATTTGCCCATTTACAGCAATTGCATGTTTTTGCTTGCCAGTAAAATTTACGGTTGTATCACGAACGTATAAATCGTAGCGGACAACTTTTTGTGCAAATATTATTTGAGAAAATGCAGTTGAAATATATAGGATGGCGATAATACTTTTTTTCATTTTTTTTGCACTTTTGGAAGTTTTAAACTACGGAAAAATATCGTTGCACTGCCCATTAACTCTGCTTTTACCGCCAATGGTAATGCAATAATATTGCATCTTTTAGACCCAAACAAATTCTGGGTCATCTTTCGATATTTGTTTTAGAATCCAATTTATAGCACATTGGTGGTATTTTTGTTATTTTGACTTAAACAAATAGCAAGATTGCTTTAACGCAACCTTGCTATCTGTTTGATAAATATAAAAGTTGTTTTATTTTTTAATGATTAAATCCATTCCGCATTTAGGACATTGTCCAGGTTTATCCCTTAAAATTTCAGGGTGCATGGAACAAGTATAAACTACCGAGGCTACCTTTTTTTCATTAGCATGGGTTCCTGATTTTTCGCCACTGTGCATGCCTTCTACCGCTTTCATTACATTGGCGTGAGGATGCATACACCCCATCATCATTTTGCATTTCGCTGTATCCTTGTCGCACATTTCCATGGTTTTGCCCATCATCTTTTTGCACATAGACGTATCATCCTTGCACATGGCCATCATGCTCTCCATCATCATGTGTTTGCAACTGTCGTTATTCATCATCTCTTGCATCATTTCTTTTGCATAAGAGTTGCTTTTGGCGATTGTTGTAATAATTTCTTTGCGCTGATTGTCATCTTTGAGGGACTGTCCAGGTGTTTGTTTTGTATTGCATGCGGTCATTAAAACCAGAGCTGTTGCAATAAGGATTGGGAGAATTTTTGGCTTTTTCATTTTTGTTTATTTTTTAATTAAGTTTAATATTTCTAGTGTAAAGATGCTTCTTTTTTTGATTAAATATTTTACAAGATTTAGGAAATAAGTTACATAATAACCATATTAAATTGTGGCATTGCTGATTTTATTTATTGGCTGGTATTGTTTCTTTGGTGCTTCCACAAGTTAGCATTTGTTTGCCAAAATATGGATTAAGAATTGGCTTTTGAAGGCTCAACCAAGTTGCGCCTTTGCCACCGTCTGCCATTGGACAAAAATCATAGTAAACCGTTGTATCATTTTTAATCACTTTCATTACTTCATACATGTTTTTTGACAGTGAAATAAAATGCTCTCTTTGGTGCGCTGTTTCAGTTACCCCTTTTATATGCTCTGCATCATACGACAATTGTTTTACGTATTTCATCCAAACAATATGCTGCGGTACTGTGAGTTTTGCCATGGGTACCTCGTCTATGGCATTGTATAGTTCTTTTGCATTTGCGGCTGCGGTTGTTCCATCGTCTTTTGCTAAGGCATCTTTCAAGGCGAAGTAAGCCGCGTAAACCGCTGACAAATGATTTACATTTCCTGTTGTTGTTTTCTTTACAGTATCTGTTTGTATTGGTGTTTTTATAGTGTCTATGGATTTAGCTACTTCTTTTGGCATTTTTCTACTATACTGGCAGCATTGGTCTAATTTTTTGTACGCAGCATCAGGCGCAAAATAATTTTGATTGTCATATCCAGCATAGGCGATTTTTTTCAAGATTGCATCGGCCGTTGTTTTGGTGCTGTCGAAAGATAGTATTGCGGTTTTATTATCTATGCTCCACAATGCTTTTGAAACTTTCTTTTTATAAGCGGCTGTCTCAATATTCTTTTTGCAGGTTTCACAGTTGCCATAGACTTTTACGGTTTCTGTTTTGACATGTTTAATTTGGGCAGCGCAAAAATGGATAGTGCTTAATGCAAGGGTAAAAACCAGGATGGCTTTTTTATTGGGTTTCATCTTTTTGTAATTTTAGGTGTTTAATTATGCTTTGCAACAATCTTTTTTAAAGAAATTTTGAATCAATTTGAATAATTTCTTTAAGGTATTTGCCAACTTGTTTGATTTGGGTGTATTTATATTGATTACTTTCATTTTATATTAATATTAACATTGCAATACCCATTCCAATCATTAATCCGTCTTCAAAAATGGTAACACTGCTCATGGGCAATTTAAAAACGGAACCCAAACAAGCACATTGGATTTTTGTTTTATTTAATACACTTTTTAAAACGCCGATGATGCTAGTGGTCATAACAATTATTGCAACCCAATTTGTAATTATTGGATTAAAGTCCAACAAGAATGCAATGCCTAAAATCAATTCTAAAAAAGCATAAATGTAGCCCCATGTTTTAAAGCGCTTTGCAATAATGTCATACATAGCGTAGCTTTCTGCAAAGCCTTTGAGGTCTAGAAGTTTGAAGAAAGAAAATGTGAGAAAGAAACCCGCCATAAAGTATCTCATAAAGTGCATCCAATTTGTCTGATCGTTCATTTGTGCCGATGCCAGGGATATAAAAGTTAAAAATGCAAAAATAAGCAGTAAGGGTTTATAGGTAGCAAACCAATTTTTTGTTTGCTCCGCCACTTCACTGTGGGTTGTTGCGCTGATTTGATATTTATCTCCAGCTTTTTTTACGGCTTCTTGCAATGTGTTTAAAGCTATGTGTTTTTCCATTACAATGGTTGCTGTGTTGCTGTCTTTTGATACTTCAACTGAAGTTATATCTGGCAAGGTAAGCAAGCTGCTTTTCACTTTGGCTTCGCAACTGCTGCAAGTCATGCCTGTAAGTTGATAGGTGTGTGTCATTTCTTTACAGTTCAATTTATTTTAAACAGTAAGGTGAAAAGCAAGTGTCCACCTTACTGTTGATTTATTTACATGCTTGCACATGCCTCCGCACATTTTTTGCAAGCTGCGGCGCAAGATTTGCAGCAGCCATGAGCCGATAATTTTTCGCATTCTGCTGCGCAAGCGTTACAAATTTCTGCGCATAGTTTACAAAGTGCTTTTGTGTACGCAGAACCTCTTGCTTCAAACCTTGCACACAATGCACAAATGTCTGCACAATCTCGACAAAGGGCAATACAATTTAGGTGTTCTTTGTCGTTCTTGTTGATGCAATGCGTTAAACAACTTTCACATTCAATTACACATGCCAAGCATGCGTCAATACATTTGCTGTTGGAATTTTCCATTTTAAATTTATTTAGTGTGAACAACATTGTTCACATTGCAAATGTGCGACGGTTGTGCGCTGCAAGCATTATACAACTTTGACTTTATTTGGTATAATTTACAGTTCTTCAATGGGTTTTCGCTTTTTTTCTTTGAGTTGTTTAAAATGGGAGGGTGTCAATCCTGTGGCTTTCTTAAACTGTTTGCTCAAGTGCGAAGCGCTGCTGTAATTCAGTTGCAAGGCAATTTCACTCACCGAAAGTTCATCGTACACCAACAACTCTTTTACCCGTTCGGCCTTTTGTGCAATATAATATTGTTCTATGGTAGTGCTTTCTACTTCCGAAAAAAGGTTGCTTAAATAATGGTAATTGTGGTGCAGTGTGTCGGCAATATGGTTTGATAAATTAACTTTCAAAGGGGCCTCTGAATAATGCACCAATTCAACAACTAGGTTTTTTATTTTTTCAACCAATTGGCTTTTTTTGTCGTTCATCAACAGAAACCCCAAACCCAATAATATTTTATTGAGTGCGGTTTTTTCTTTGTCGTTTAGCGCTTCTTTAATTTCCACACTTCCCAACTCTACTTTGGCAGGATGTAAACCAAATTTAATAAGTTCTGTTTTTATAACCATTTTGCAACGGCTGCAAACCATATTTTTAATGTAGAGTTTCAAAGTGTTATTCTTTAATAAATTTTTGGATATAGCGGGTATTGTTTGTTTTAACCTGAATGAAATAAATACCGCTGCGCAAGGATTGAACATTTAAAATAGGGTTGGTAGTGTTTTGTTTTAAAACGGTTTCACCCAAAATATTCAGGACTTTTATTTCTGCAAAAGGAATTTTGCTTGGAAAATGAATGGTTATATTTTCCGAAACTGGATTTGGAAACAAAGTAAAAGTGTTGTATTTAATTTGAGAAATACCTGCTGAACGTGTGGTATCAATTACCAAAAAGCTGCCCATCATGCCGTCATCTTCGTGGTGCAATAAATGGCAATGATACATATAAGGAACAGTCTCATTGGCAAAGGTTTCAAACCTTGTAATGAATTTTGCACTGTCGTTTGGCATTACCAGCACTACATCTTTCCACCCTCGTTCTGATTTTGGCGTGGGTTTCCCGCTTTTTTCAATTACGTTAAACTGCACATCATGTATATGAAATGGATGGGCAACCAGGGTTTTATTTACCAAATTCCAGATTTCAGTAGTATTGATATGAACGGTGTCGTTAACGTAATCCATGTCAAATGCTTTGCTATTTATAGCAAACGGCCCCTCAGCAAGATTTGGTTTTTCAAATGGCAAAGCACGAATGGTATCAAAAACAATCGTTCTATCGTTTGTAGCAGCAGAAATAGCATATAATTTAAACGGTACCAATGAAATGGGTATTGTAATGACTGGATTTGCTGTAGATGCAATGATTTTTAGATTCAATAAGTTAAAATCTTTTCCATTCAAAGAATTTTCTTGGTAGCCTTCTATAGTATCTTCCCCAGATCCCATTTTGTATGCACCATAAATTCCGTTTTCTAATTCTGAAGAAAAGCTTTTCAGGTGTAAATTTTGGCCAATCATTCCAGAAAAATTGATGAGTATTTCTGCTCTTTCTCCTGGCGACAAGCGCAGTCTTTTAAGTGCAATGGAAGAATCTAATAAACCACCATCCGTAGCAATTTGATAAAAAGACTGGTTGTTTGAGAATCCAAAATTATAGGTACGGAGGCTACTTCCGTTCAACAATCGAAAACGTAGTACTTGTGCGGGGGCATTAAAATACGGATTCAAAGTTCCATTTACAAACAGTGCAGTATCCATTTCCGTTGCAATTGCGATTTGCTTTAAATCATCAAATGCTTTGCTTTGAATATTTAAAGGGATATCATCTACCCCGTAGATGCGTGGGATGTTTAGCGCAGCCTCAGCTGCATCTTTTACAATAAAAAAACCAGCCATGCCTTTTGAAACTTGAGGGTCGGTTTGCCCTGCGCCGTGCGGATGATACCAAAAAGTGGCAGCATTGTTTCTTATTTTGAAACTCGGACTCCAAGTTGTTGTTGGGTTTATTTTTTGATGCGGTCCACCATCATTTTCAGGTGCCACATGCAAGCCATGCCAATGCATAGTTGTATTTACAGGTAAATTGTTGATTACATTTAAAGTAATGCTGTCGCCTTTGTTTACAATAATTGTTGGTGCCATCCAAACGCCATTTACCCCAAATG
>JBBQBB010000027.1:0-45102 GCA_038317095.1 Bacteroidia bacterium
ACTTATCGCGTTTTAAATAATTTTTGTGTTTTACATGCTCAAATGTAATTTTTTCAATTTCGTTTTGTAATCTTTTGGATGTCATGATATTTTATTATTTAAGTGTATGCTGTATATTATGTAAAGTTTTTTTACCATTTCGCTTCTAAAAAATCTAGCCAAGAGTACATTTGTTATTCCTAGCGTTACACAACAGCCTATTATTACAATTCCATTTTCCAATGCTAATTTCCATAAAATAGTAGCACTAATGATTATCATCAATAAACTCGCTGTTACTAATTGTCTAAAAAAGAAATAGAAGCTTTGATACGTTTTAGGATAATCTATTTTACCGGCATATTGCAGCTCATAATAGGCCAATGAGTAAAATTTATTCTGTAAACCCATGAATTTTTCTTTTTCCTTTTTTGGAAGAGCAGCAAACCTTTCGGCATTGAAAAAAATCGCTTCTTTGAGTATGTAAGTAGATTGTATATTTAAAGATTTAAAAAAATATTCCTCGGGTTTTTTGATGGAATACATTATTTTTCCAATTGGCTCG
The DNA here is from genome assembly GCA_038317095.1 of Bacteroidia bacterium. Lineage (GTDB taxonomy): Bacteria > Bacteroidota > Bacteroidia > NS11-12g > UBA955 > JAGXTF01. The sequence continues at coordinate 545 of JBBQBB010000027.1, forward strand.
TATATTTTCAAGTATTTTACAAACAGTTTGTTGTTCTTCAAGCTATTTGTTATTAAGTTTAATAAGGCACCTAACATAAGTGACATACTTAGTCCAAACCCAAATTCACTTACATTTTTAAGGTCAACCAAGTCAATGTCAAAATCAATAGCAAGTATTGCCTTTAATGCATTTAGAAAAAACAATAGGACTGCCCCTGGCAGCAATACTGATAGTATGTCGAATAGCGAAAATCTTTCCATTGTATTAAACAAAACTAAATATTGCTTTTGATTTTCAATAGGATTGTTGAAAAGTTTAAACAGAAAGGCAATACTTGGCTGTAAGTTGGTTATGAAGGTTATTTAATTAAGTTCAATGGTTGTGTTTGATCTTATTTGTTCTTCAATATTGTTTGAAGAGTGGTTTATTGCAGCAATTGCCAATGGTTTGGCCTAATCACCTACCAAATTCATTTACTCTCTTATCTCTTTTTTCCAGTGGTTGGTAGCTGCGCAGCGCAACGGAGTGAGACCAACCACCCTAAGCGCAGAAGGTACAATGAAAAACCCCACCTACCCATCACCCACATTTTCATCGATAAACTATTCACATTTGCCATTCCTCTTTTTCCTTTGTAAATTTGAGGAAAAATTATTCCGGAGGAAATGAAGAGATTTTTAATAAGCGCAGTTGCATTGTTCATGTGCATTGCTGCAAATGCACAAAGCAGCCCCAAAACCATATCCTACAAAAAATACAATAGGCAGCTACGCAAAACCGAAAGGATATTGATTAAACAATTGAAACAGATGCCCGGTTTTGGGCAACTAGACGGGGAGGATGAAAATGAAAATACACCCGATGCTTATTGGTTGCAACAGTACCTTTCTACCATAAACCCAGCCCTGGGAAGGCCTACGCCTGAGGTTTTGATTCCTATTTTGCAAAAATTATACAGCCCTGGTTTGGCCAATCGCGCTGCTGCGGGTAAATCTGTAACCCCATGGGTAGAACGGGGTCCCAACAATGTGGGTGGCAGAACCCGATCTTTGGCCTGGGATCCTAGCGACGTTGCCGGTAAAAAAGTATGGGCAGGCAGCGTAGGCGGTGGATTATGGGTAAACAACGACATAACAAGCAGCACCGGCAAATGGATACCCGTAAATTCGCTTTGGAGCAATTTATCGGTTACAGCCATAGCTTTTGGTTCGCTAGGTAAAGATACCATGTATGTAGGCACCGGCGAAGGTTTTGGGGCTTCATCCTCTATGACCCGCGGTTATGGTATATGGAAAAGTGTAGATGGCGGTAAAAATTTTAGCTTGCTTAGCAATACCACCGGATTTTATTTCTGCAACGACATAGTGGTGCGCACGGAGAACAACAAATCGGTGGTTTATGCTTCTATAGTGGCCAATTATTATGGTGGCACTTACCATGGATCGGGTGCTGGTGCATTCGGCATGTTTAGAAGTACCAACGGCGGCAGTACTTGGACCAATGTGAGCCCGTCTGCGGCAAACTCTGGAAAATTCAGCTATGCAGATATTGAAATTGATGCCAACAACCGGCTGTGGGCTGGTACCATGAAAAACCCCAATGGCGGCGCCGATGCAGGTGGTGGAAGAATAATGTACAGCGACAACGGTACCACATGGACTACCGCATTTACCAGCCGGGATAAAAACGGCAGGGTAGAAATAGCCTGTGCCCCTGGCATAGCAAGCACATTGTATGCAATATTTGAAAGTGGTGGCAAACTAGATTCTGTAGTGGTTTCTAAAAACAACGGGGCTTCGTTTACGGCAAAATCAGAACCCGTAGATTTAGACAACGGCATACCCGATTCTGACTTTACCCGCGGCCAAGCTTGGTACGATTTAATAATGGCTGTGGATCCCAATGATTCCAATACACTGATTATAGGCGGTGTGGATTTGTTTAGATCTACCAATGGGGCAACAAGTTGGACCCACATTAGCAAATGGTCTAACAACAACAATTTAGGAAGTTTAGGTTGCAGTTATGTGCACGCCGACCAGCACGCCATAGTTTACAAGCCAGGTTCTTCTTCAACCGTTATATTTGGGAATGATGGAGGGGTTTTTTATACCAATTCTGTATCTACGGCAAGCAGCAGCGCAGTTATACCTGCACGCAACAATGGCTACAATGTAACCCAGTTTTATTGGGGCGATTTATCGAGTACAGGCGGTTCAAATGTAATGATAGCAGGTGCGCAAGACAATGGCACCCAGCGCTATACCGCGGCTGGAATGAACAGCACAACGGAGGTTACTGGTGGGGATGGCGCCTATTGTTTCATTTCTCCCAGTTCTAGCACCAAGCAAATATCATCTTACGTATACAATACCTATTATTATACAACAAATAGCTGGTCTAGCAATGGTACATTGATCAACCGAAGTAGTTTGGGAAGGTTCATAAACCCCGCAGAGTGGGACGAAAATGGCCCTGGACTAATCACCTACCGTTCTACCGGCAAAGCATTTCGAATAAAATTAACCACCTCGCCCGGTGCTTTAGACTCATTTACATACAATTTCTCAGGCTCAGATTTGGGCAGCGCATTGTATGCCCACAAAACCCGTTCTGGCAAAAGTCGCTTGTGGATAGGTACGGATGCAGGAGGCATAAGAATGACATTGGATGCTTGGGCAACAACGCCCTCATTTAGTTCTAGAGGAACAGGAGTGAATGCAGGCAATATATCCAGCTTTAATACAATCCGTTTTGGCGACACAATGGCTGTGGTATTGAGCAATTATGGCATAAAAAATATTTACACCAGCTTTGATAGTGGTGCGACTTGGACATCCAGAGATGGAAACTTGCCTGATATGCCAGTATGGAGCATTGTTCTAAATCCTAACAAGATTGGTGAAGCTATAATTGCCACCGATATTGGAATTTATGGTACGGCAAATGTTTTTGCAACAAGCCCAACTTGGACTGCTGATACCGCAGGAATTGGTCCTGTAAAAGTAAATACCTTGCGCTACCGCAAAGCAGACCAAATGCTGATGGCCGTAACGCACGGAAGGGGTGTTTTTACAAATGATGCTTGGTCCAAGAACAATCCCATTGCGCAATTTGGAGCTTCATCCAAGGATGTTTGTACCAATACCGTTGTTAATTTATTGGATAGTTCACTTAACGACCCTACAACTTGGGCTTGGGCTATTACTCCTAGAAATATGGTGTATTTAGGCGGTACAGATAGTACCAGTCAAAATCCAAAAGTGCGCTTTACCCAGGGCATCACTTATAATGTGAAACTAACTGTAGGAAACGCTTTGGGCAGCAATGCCATTACCAAAAATACTTACATTGCCGTTACCGACACTGTGGTGGGAACAGCCTCTTTAATCTTGAGTAGAGCTTCTCTTTGTGCTGGTGATACCCTGGTTTTAAATGCCAATGTACCTGCTACGCTTTCAAGTTCAATTACAAGTTGGGCTTGGTTTAAAAATGCAACCAACATTGGTTCTACCGCAAATAGTTTAACTGTGAATCCATTGGCAGGAGATAGCTTTAGGCTTGCGCTTACCAGCAATAAAAAGTGTGTCAGTCCAGCTTCTTTTAGCACCAACCGGGTTTTTCCGGTCGTAAACTCCATTGTAAATGCAAGTGCCAAGATATCCGCAATGGCTGGCTGCGCAGGCAAACCACTTACTGTTTCTGTAGCTGGCACAAATACGGGTGCAAGTCCTGCTTGGAGTTGGTTTCTAAATGGTACTTCAATTGCTGGAACCGCATCCAGCGTGGCCATTCCGTTGCCCTTAAATGGCGACAAAGTATGGGCTAAAATAACCGTTGCCGGACCTTGTGTTAAACCAGCGAATACCATTTTTTCTGATACATCCACCCTTGTCATCAACCCAAAACCGAGCACCCCATCAGTGAGCCGCAATTACGACACTTTGTTTGCATCCAATGTGGGCGCTGGAACGTATACCTGGTATAGAAATGGGGTAGTGAAGGGAACAGGCCGTCAATTAAAAACAAACCAAAACGGTACTTTTAAATGTGTTTATGCAGAATTGGGTTGCAACAGCGATAGCAGCAGTGCCATTATTTTCAATAGCCTGGGTACAAATGGTTTTGGCGATTTCCAAATGCTATACCCAAATCCTGCTACGGATGTATTATTTGTACCGAGTTACAGTGCCTGTGGCGATATAAAAATATTCAACGCCGCTGGTGCACAGGTTGAATTCTTTGGCGTCTTTTTAAAACCCCAAAATGGAACTTCCGCGTTAGGTATAAAAGACCTAAAACCCGGAGCCTATTTGCTTACCATACAAGCTAAGGATTGCGGCAATGCTGTCAACTATCGTTATAGGTTTATAAAAATCAATCCATAATGAAGCTGCGCATAGGCGGTGTACCTGAGCATTTTAACTATTTTTGGCAACTGCCGGGCACAAAGGAAATTTTTCGCAGCCACGGCTTTTATTACGATTGGACCAATTACCCGGGTGGAACCGGTGCGATGAGTGCAGCGCTGGAAAGCGGTGAAATTGACGTTGCCATAATGCTTACCGAAGGAGCCATAGCGGCTATAAGTATGGATAAAAAGTTCCAAATCCATTTTCCTTTGGTTATGTCGCCCTTGCAATGGGGCGTGTTTTCTTCTGCAAAACGGCAAATTCCATTGCCCAAATCCATCCAAGAAAGTAGGTTTGCCATTAGCCGTATGTTCAGTGGCAGCCATTTGATGGCCATGTTTTTGGCCCAACGAGAAAATGCCGAACTCACGCAAGAAAATTTTGTATTGTGCAAAGATTTGGATGGCGCACGCGAAAAATTGGCGTCTGGCGAGGCCGATTATTTCTTGTGGGAAAAGTATATGACCAGTCCGCTGGTGCAAAATGGAGAATTTACAATGACCAGTGAAGTGGCTGCGCCCTGGCCTGCATTCGTTTTTGTAAGTCAACGCGGAGAACCAGTTGGCGTTGATTATTCAATATTTAAGGATGCCCTTATAGAATGTGTTTCTGATTATTTGCAAAACAGCAGAGAAGAATTAATTGACGGTATTGGCGCGCATTTTAATCTCAGAAAAACAGAAACGGAACTGTGGTTAAACGAAGTGAAATATTACGATGGCAACAATTATTGGATAGACCGATTAACCGCCGCTGTGATTATTATGCAAAGTAAAAATATGATTCAGTCGCAACCAGAATTGTGGCAAATGATTTAGAAAAAAGAATTTTACATTGCATGGCACCCAATCCATTGTCTAAAATCAAAAAGGCGTGATTGTTTTATCCCAGAATCCGAAATCCGTTTCAAATATTTTTGAATGATACATTTGAAACCAAGCAATTATTCTTGTTATAAAACAAAGAGGCATGGATAAATTTCGGAACAAATACAGAATACAATCTGCAAGGCTGCAGGGATATGATTATGGATCAAATGGAATGTATTTTGTAACAATTTGCACGCAAAACCGGTTGCATTATTTTGGTGAAATCACCGAATCCAATGGGGATGGGTTATTGGCCGCAGATGCGGATAATGGATTGATTGTGGATGCGGATAATGGATTTCACGTAGAGGCGGATAATTATCCGCCTCTACGTGAAATCCAATACCAACCAACAGAAATTGGGAAAATGGCGTTTGAATTTTGGAATGAAATTCCACAACATTTCCCGTTTGTGGTGTTGGATGCATTTGTGATAATGCCCAACCACGTTCATGGTATATTGATTTTTGAAAAACCCAACAAAACCGATTGGACACCCAATAAATTTGGAACGCAATCGCAGAATTTAGGGTCGGTTTTGCGCGGATTTAAGGCCTCTTTAAAACGGTATGCCAATCAAAAAAACATAGAATTTGGCTGGCAAAGCCGTTTTCATGATCATATTATTCGCAATGAAATTGAATTGAAAAACATTCGCGCCTACATTAGAAACAATGCAATGAATTGGGTAAGGGATAGATTGAATAAGGCTGAAAAAAAGTGAGATAATATTTCAAAAATAAATTCATTGAACACGCCAAGGTTCATAAAAATGTGTACAATTATTCTTACTAAACTTTCAGTAACTATTGAAAGTTTAAGAATTATGATTACCTTTGTTGCATGGAACTCAAAGAAGCCAAACAACAATTCGTTCAATTGTGGGGAACACTAGGCAGCAACTGGGGCATAAACCGCACCATGGCACAAGTACATGCGTTGCTTATGGTTAGTCCGAAGCCGCTGAGTACCGAAGATGTAATGGATCAATTGTCGATAAGCCGGGGCAATGCCAACATGAATTTGCGCGAACTCATCAATTGGAATCTCATTTACAAAGAGTTAAAAATGGGAGAGAGGCGCGAATTTTTTAAGGCAGAGAAAGACATTTGGGAAATTGCAAAACGGGTGGCTAGCGAACGCAGGCGACGGGAAATAGTACCTGTTAGGACCCATTTGATAGACCTTGCGGACATAAAAGACAAAAAGAAAAGCGAGGAGGCCAAAGAGTTTGTGCGCATGGTGGATAGCATTGAAAATTTTGTAGGCAAAATGGACAATACTATAGAAACCGTGCTAAAAGCAGACGAGAATTGGTTTTTTAGCCGCCTCATAAAAGTGTTGAAATAGTTTAATTTTTAAACCATAAAATATCCAAAAATACCATGGAAACCATTAAAGACAACCAAGATTTGGTCATTATTTATGATGCCGATTGCCCTATGTGCCGCTGGTATACGGGCAAGTTTGTGCAATACAATTTCTTAACTCCCAATGGAATAGAACCCTATCAGCAAATAGGCCCATTTACCAAAACCCAAATAGATATGCAAAAAGCAAGAAATCACATTGCCCTTTTGAACAAAAAAACGGGCGAAGTAACCTATGGTGTAAATAGCATTCTTACCATTCTGGGGCAGCGTTGGAAATGGATAAAAACAGCGGCAAACACTAAATTAATTGCCCCATTGCTAAGCGTTATTTATGATTTTATTAGTTTCAATAGGAAAATTATTGCACCTGCACCTCGCCGCAGTTATTTAGATTGTGCACCCGATTTGAATTTGGGTTATCGTTTGGCTTTTGTTTTTTGCGCCATGCTGTTGGTAGAATTCACCGCAGGCGCCTTTTTTAAACAATGGTTTCCAACCTATACACGGTACAATACCATTCACTGGCGTGAATCTATTTTATTTATTTCTCAAATTGTTTTTCAAGGGTTGTTTGCCATTTTATTGAAAGAGAAACAAAAAATAGAATACATAAGTCATGTGGCTGTGGTTGCTGCATATGGTGGTCTATTATTGGTGCCCATGCATTTCTTTTTACTGGGTATGGCGCACTTCGGACTTCAAACTGCTTTTTTAGCTCCAGCCATACTGGGTGCAGTTTTGATGGCCATGTTTATGGAACACAAACGCAGAATAAATTTAATGGGGTATAAACCTATGTTGAGTTATACTTGGGTGCTATTTCGTGTCGTCCTTTTCTTTCTCCTTTTTAACAGTAAATAAGGCAGTTTTTTTTAGGGTGTGTTGCGAAAATCTCTGAATAAATGGGATTTTAACAATGCATCCTATTTCCATTTATTTTGCTTTACCCTAATTTGATAAACATGCAATACGCGTCAAAATTCTTTGTATTTTTCAACTATGGGTAACTAAGTTCTTTTATGGTTTTGCATTTTTTTCAAATGCCGTTTGGCCACAGAGGCAATGCGCTTAGCAACCAATACATTGTTTTTATTTGCCGCCAAAATACCTTTGTAATGTCTGCTTATAAAATGTTTTCTACCTAAGTTTAAATGAATTTCTATCATTTTCTCATCTCTAGTATCTATCAACAATGGAACGACAAAGTTTTTTTTTATTTTTTTAAGCCGTCGTTTGAGTTTTCGCAAGATAATGCTATAAGCAATCACATGACTTTTCTCTCTTAAAATAACAGAGTCGTATTTTTTTTCGAACGTTTGGAAGCGATTCACAATTCCATCATCTCCCAGAATGGAAGATTTATACTTTACAAATCCGCGCATGGCCAGTTGGTATGATTTGTGCAATAACCGGTATTTTTTAGCATAAGCTGCATGGGTTATTTTTAAATAATTGAAAAGTAATTCGCTATCATTGGTAAAAATCTGCCGGTTCATTTCCAAATAATGATAAGTGCTGTCGCGGTAATTTAGTTGAATACAATCTAGATCATCCGCATCTGAAAAGATGCGAGCACCCTTGGATTGGTTAATTAGAGAACGGAGGTAGGAACAGCGCAAAGTAAATTGTCCTAGTGAATCTTGTATTAAAGTATGAATATTCGGAACTGTAAAATCTATAGCAATTTCTTGCTGAATTGAATCTATAATTATTAACTGAGAACGAATCATAGAATCCGCTTTGTTTTTTTTGCGCAGTTTTTCTCGACTTTGGGCCCATTTACCCTTTAAAAAGCCATTCCTTATGGTTTGGCGTTTGAATCGGATATCTTTATACAGCCAGCTTTTGTTGCTTTTAATTGTGTGTTTTACATTGCGAATGCCTTTACCCATTTGAGATTTGTAGTTCAATATTTGTTTTATACCTTTTATGTCTTTTTGTAGACATAGGTATCTTTTTAAATTGGCTTTTCGCATGAGCTGTGCTTTTTGCAATTTTAAATCGCGACGGCTGCTGTCATAAAACAAAAGACCTGTATCGGTCTTTTTCAATAAAGCAATTGCTTTGTAGACTTCATCTGCAGAGTCGCCTTCTACATCCAGGTTAGGGATTTCGTGTTTGGCACGCAAGGCAAAAGCATTGGCAATTCCAAAATGGTTTCGCTGGTGCAGATGGTAAGCTTCAATTCCCAGATGAATCCATTGGTCTTCCCATTCCATTGCAGCAAATGCAGTTCTTTCTATATCGAAAACTGCACGGCTGTCGGTATTTTCAATATTCCTTTCACGGTGAAAATAAAAGGCTGAATCCATTGAAAAAGAATCGGGATTAACAACAGGAAAAATCATTTGCCAGCATGGGTGGGAGGCAACGTGATCGAAAGAGAAATAATTACCTGTTCGCAAATAAAATTCGCGGCTGGGTTTTTGCACAAAATGGGGATGATATGCATAAATATCCCTGTGGCCTAAAGTGACAATTTTTAGAATAAAACCACCCAATGTAAGCCTAGAGTTTTTAATATATCCTGCATCCCAGGTAGCATCGAGTAATTTCCATTCTCCATCCACATTCGCAGCGTTCCATATATGTTCTTCATAATAAAAGGTATCACCCTGGTCCCAATCGCTTCCTTTCACATAACCTTGCACACCCACAGACTGAATTCCGGCAAACCCACACATGGCATTGAATAAGTCGGCATAGCCCTGGCAGGTGGCCATTCCTCGCTGAAGCACCTTCTTTGGTGTTTGTTTTTTAAAGTTAAAGGATGCGCATTTTTTTATGTTGTAGCGGATATTACTGGTAATCCAACCGTAAATGGCACAAACTTTTTCATTCTCGGAGGGTAAATTTTTGGTTAATTTGCGGGTAAGTTTTGCCGCATTGGTATTGAAAATGCGAATTGTTTTTTTATGATTACAAGCACCTTCGCCTTGCGCAAATAAATCGCAAAAACCAAGCAATAAACAAATAAATATGAGTGCATATTTTTTCAAATGCAATGTTAGAATATTTTAATAGTAAAACGAATTTTTTGATTTTAGTTACAGTCAATTAAACAATAAAAGCAAAATCACCTGCGTTTCTCATCTACCTTTAAAAAGGTAAAAAGCAAAAGGGTAAATGCCCACATGCTGCTGCCACCAAAACTTACAAAAGGAAGGGGAATGCCAATAACGGGAACAATGCCGATGGTCATGCCCACATTAATAGCGACATGAAAAAATAGAATGCAAGCCACGGAATACCCCAAAACCCTTCCAAAAACTGTACTTTGCCGTTCTGCCAGAATTGCAGTTCGCAAAAGCAAACCAAAATACAACAGAAAGAAAACCGACACACCTATAAAACCCCATTCTTCGCCTATAGTACAAAAAATAAAATCTGTGTGCTGCTCTGGTACAAAGCCCATTTTTGTTTGGGTGCCTTTTAAATAACCACGTCCTGCCCACTTGCCAGCACCTATGGCTATTTTGCTCTGCTCTAGGTTGTATCCCATGCCTTTTTGGTCTTCCTTTAGCGCCAAAACAAGTTCAATACGGTCTCTTTGGTATTGTTTTAATACCTTGGTATAGGCTACGCCCACCACCAGCGAAAATGCGATTGAGGCTCCCACAACAACACAAACCGCCACGATTAAGGACCTGTTTTTGCGTCCAAACCAGATAATGATAGCGGCTATGGCGAGCAAAATACCATACGTCCATAGATGTGGAATGTGTCTAAATTCCATAACAATGCGGGCTATGGCCAATATGCCCATCCAAACAGCGGTAATAAGCAAATAACCAGGTAAACCTTCACGGTACAAAACCAAAAAGAAACTTAAAAACACCAAGGCGCTTCCGGTATCATTTTGTACCAAAATAATGGCCATGGGCAGCATAAAAATAAACAATGAAGTTAATATATTTTTTCGGCCTTTAAACCTTACCCCGTATGCCCCTAAAAATTTTGCTAATGCTAGCGCTGTGCCTACTTTGGCAAATTCACTGGGTTGCAATCCAAATCCACCAAAACCAAACCAACTCTTTGCTCCACTTACTTCTTTACCCAGAAAAATAACAGCTATATTTAATGCAATGGTGATGGCATAAAAACTAAAAGCAAAATAATCGATTACAGCTACGTTGGCAAAAGCAATGGTGAAAATAATAACTACAGCCCCACCAATCCAAATGAGTTGGCGACCCGCCACGGAACTGAAAGAAAATTTAAAAACTTGATTTACATCTGAGGTAGCAGAATAGATGTTTAGCAAACCTATAAGCACTAAAAACACGTATAACCAAACACTTAAAGAATCCAATTTTGGATTCAGTGAATAGTTATTTCTGCTGCTCACTGGTCAACAATTCCTTTCAACATTTGGTCAATCAGGTATTGTGCTTCTGATTTTTTGCCTTTTGTTAAATAATGCTCTATCATTACATTGGAAATAGGTGCGGCCCAAGTAGCGCCATAACCGCCATTTTCGATAATGACCGCAATTGCAATTTTGGGATTATACCTAGGCGCAAAAGCAATGAATAGCGAATGGTCTTTGCCATGTGGGTTTTGGGCAGTCCCTGTTTTACCACAAATCTCGATTGTGGGAATGCCTGTGCCCCAAGCGGTGCCGCCAGGCTTTGTAACTTCTGCCATTCCTGCAATCACTTTGGCAAATTGCGATGTGTCGATGGTTGTATAATGCTTCGTTCGATACTGTTCTGGTATTTTTTTATCCAAACCAATGCCACGCACCAAATGGGGTGTAAAAAAATAACCGCGGTTGGCGATGATAGCCGCGCAGTTGGCCATTTGCAGGGGTGTAAGTAGAATTTCGCCTTGGCCAATGGCAAGGGAGATAATCATGCTGCTTTTCCAACTCTTACCGTGCCGTTTATCCAATTGTTTTATGGTAGGTACATTGCCCCCCCCTTCGCCTGGCAAATCCACACCCAATGGACTGCCTAAACCAAAACTACGCAAATGTTTTTCTAAACTGGCATAACCTGCTTTTACATTGGAATAACCGGGATTGTCGATAATATCTCTAAAAACCTGACAGAAATACGCATTGCAACTAATGGTAATGGCTCCTTTTAAATCCAGTGGGGAACCATGAGGATGGCAACCTACCGTGAGACTCCCTAAATGATAACCGCCAAAGCAACTATGTAGTGTTTGGGGTTGCAAAATTCCTTCTTGCAGCCCAATGCATGCCATCACGGTTTTGAAGGTGGAACCTGGAGGGTAGGTGCCTTTAATGGCACGGTTATACAATGGCTTTCTGGGATCTAAAATAAGTTGTCTAAATGCCATTGTCCTAGATTCGCCAACCAACAAATTTGGGTCGTAATCGGGTTTATTTACCAAAGCCAGAATTTCACCATTGGATGGGTCTATGGCTACAATACTGCCCCTTTTGTTGGTGAGCAACCGTTCGCCAAATTCCTGCAAATCAAAATCTAGCGATGAAAAAATATCTGGTCCAGATTCTGCTGGATAGTTAAACTCATTGTCTTTTACCACACCGCGTTCTACATAAGTGCGGTCTTGCCAAACGGTACGAATCCCTTTGGTACCTCTAATAAAAGGTTCATAGGTTCTTTCTATACCCGTAATCCCCACCAAATCGCCTGGCCGATAATAAGTTGCATCTGCTTTTAAGTTTTTCTCAGAAATTTCCCCCAAATACCCTAAAACGTGTGCACCCCCTTTTACGGCATACAACCTATCCGTTTTGGCTTCAATATAAAATCCATTAAAACGGTATAAATTTTCCTGCAAAGCAGCATATTGCGTTTTACTTAAGTTGGAAATAAATACAGCTGATTTATTGTAAGCGTTGTTTTTTTGGCGTTTTTGAGAATTGGTAATCGCCATTTTCATGTGCTCCAAAAAAGATTCGCGATTGATTCCTAAAATAGAGCAGAATTCTACTGTATCTAAGCCTTTTACTTCTTTTGGAAAAACGAGAAGGTCGTAAATAGCGATGTTATAAACCAACAATTTGCCGTTTCTATCATATATTATACTGCGTGCAGGATACAGTGTAATTTTATTAAGGGCATTGTTTACTGCACGTTGCTCATACTTTTTATTGACAACTTGCATGGAGAATATTTTAACAAGATACACCAAGGCAATCACTATGAAAAGAAACAAGTATACGAGTCTGCGATTGCTATCAGTACTGCTCAAATTTAAGTTTTGTTTGGGTTAACTAAACGAAACAATAGTATAAATAAAAAAGTTATTAAACTACTTAGAGCAGCCACAAACAAAATGGTAAAACCAGAGGACCATTTGAAATAATCGAGAACAAAAAATAGCAAATGATGTATATATATATATATTAACGTGTACCTTATAAAAAATGGGTTGCCTTTGTATGCAGGGGTTACATAATTAAATCCTTGCAACTGTATGGCGTCTTTGTCTAAAAACCAATCGTCGGCATATATTTTCACAAAACAGAGTGCACTCGCAGCCGCAGCATGCATACCATAGGTGTTTCCTATGCTATCTAAACTAAACCCAAGAAAAAAAGCTATGCTTAATTTAACAAACCGATTCATAGAAAATGGCAAAATAAAAATTAAGTAAATGTAGGGCATTGGCTGAATCCAGGTGCCAAAATTTATTTGCTCCAACAGAAAAAACTGAAGTATCAGCAATAACAACCCTATGCCTATATACCGCAAACTATCTAGGAACATTGTTGTTTTCTTTTAAGTTAAGAGAGTCTAACTGGGCTTGAAAATGGTCTGTAACTACATACAAATATTGCAACTTTCTAAAATCTGTGGCCAATTTAACATCAATGGAATAGAAACTAGAGGTAGCTTTTTTTTGAATTTTTCTAATCTCTCCAATGGGAATTCCAGAAGGAAATTTTACTGAATAATTGCTAGTTACAACTTTCATCCCTGGTTTCAATTTTTCAAATTTATTGATATTGTTCAACTGCACTATATCCGCATCCTCGCCATCCCATGTAATAGATCCTTCTCTTATATTTAATTCTGGTATCATGGGTGTTGCTGTAAATCGTCCATTGAGAGCAGAAAGTACCAGGGCAAAATTGTCTGAAACATCAAACACAAATCCCGCAATGCCAGAAGGTGAAATTACTGCCATTCCTTTTTTAACACCGCTTAAACTACCTTTATCAATGGTAATAAAGTTATTGCGCATATTGGTGCCGCTTTTAATTACTTTGGTTAATATATAGGAATACCTTTTTGACCCGTGGCTATCTTTTGCAATTTGCTTATTGGTATCTACAAAAACCAAATCTGATTTGATTTCATTGCTCAGCCTGACGTTTTCTATCGCAAGTTTTTCGTTTACATCTTTTAAACCAAAATAAGACGTAACTGAATTTTGGGTGCGACTGGCCGAATTTAAAAACGCATTTGACGTGTTGAAGAAAAAACTTTGTTGATAGTAATTATACTGCACAACCTGCAATACGGAAAAACCGAAAATAAAGATAAAAAAAAACGGAAAGAGATTATTCCGCAATAAACGGAACAGGTATAGCATGGTTTACAGAATTAAGCAGTCATTAAAAATTTAAACTTACCAATGTTTTTAAGTGAAATTCCTGTGCCTCTAACTACTGCGCGCAGGGGATCTTCCGCTATTTGTACCTTTAATTTGGTTTTGGCAGCAATTCGTTTGTCTAATCCTCTAAGTAAAGCTCCACCGCCTGTAAGCCAAATGCCATTGGTTAAAATATCAGCACTCAGTTCTGGTGGACTTTGTTCCAAAGCCCTCAAAATGGCTTCTTCAATTTTCATGATACTCTTGTCCAATGAACGTGCAATTTCGCTATAACTCACCATAATTTGTTTGGGAATACCTGTCATTAAATCACGTCCAAAAACAGCATAATCCTCCGGTGGGGTGTCTAATTCTTGCAAACCACTGCCAATGTTGATTTTAATTTTTTCTGCAGTTCTTTCGCCAATCAGCAAATTGTGCTCACGGCGCATGTATTCTACAATGTCCAAATTGAATTCATCCCCAGCAACCCGTATGCTTTCATCACATACGATGCCGCCCAGTGCAATAATTGCAATTTCTGTGGTTCCACCCCCTATGTCAATTATCATATTGCCAGAGGGTTGCGTTACATCAATTCCAATGCCTACAGCCGCAGCCATAGGTTCATGAATAAGATATACTTCTTTGGCGCCACTGCGTTCTGCAGAATCTTTTACCGCCCTTTTTTCTACTTCCGTAATGCCACTAGGTATGCAAATAACCATTTTCAACTGTGGTGAAATCCACCGTTGCTTTTGGTTCATCATCTTAATCATCCCGCGAATCATATGCTCAGCGGCTTGAAAATCTGCAATCACTCCATCTTTAAGGGGACGAATGGTTTTTATACCTTCATTTTCTTTCCCAAACATTTGCATGGCCTCTTTGCCTATTGCAATTACATTGCCCGTATGCTTTTCTAGTGCAATAATGGATGGTTCATCAACCACCACTTTATCCTTAAAAATGATGAGTGTGTTGGCAGTGCCTAAATCAATAGCAAGCTCCTGCGTAAGAAAACTGAATATGCCCATGAAAATCGTTTGGTATTTAGTTGTGCAAAATAAGCCTAAAATTGCATTGAATAATAGTGATTTGGATAAATTTATTGAAATACTTAAAAATCGAATCCCAAACTGAGATAATTTATAGGTTTGCCCCATTTCGTATCTGCAAATCCTATAGCCCTATCAAATTTTAAAAAATAGCCCAAAACCCTTGTTCTAACGCCACATCCAACGCCTATAACCCAAGGGTTGCGCCTAGATGTAACAGAGATGGAATAATTGGGTGTTTGGTTATAAATGGTGTTGAATGGGTTTTGTGCATCGGCAGTTGTCTTTCCTATAAATGCTGTACCAATATCGCAAAAACCAGTTAAAGTAAAGTTTTTTAAAAATTCGCTTTCTATGGGTTTTCGCTTCAATACCAAAAAAATCGGCATTCGCAATTCAGAATTATACAATACAAAATTACTCCCCATTCTTATGCCCCTATTGAATCCGCGCAAATTACAAACCCATTGTTGAAGCATATATTCACTGCCATTTAAAAATTGCATTTGTGGAATAAATTGATTCTTTTGGGTCCAATTTTCGACCCCACCTAAATAATAAGCTATTTTAGAAGAACCCAGTGCGTAGGTGCCCGTAATGCGATTTGCCCATGAAAATACCCGCTTTATGGGTAAATAATGCCTAATATCTAGATAAATATTTTGAATTTGTTGGTTCGAAACTTTTACATTCCAATAGGCATCCATTCCAATTTTTACCCGAAGCCCAAGAACCCGGTTTAAACCCAAAGAGGTTGTGTTGTCGTAATTGTATTCTAACTTTCCCGTAAAGTAGATGTCATTTTTATCCGGTATATTCAATATGGATTTTTCTGATCCTTTGGTAGAAAGTAATTCTCTGCGAATACCGGTGTTTAACAATAATCTAGCGTTGGAACTGAATGGGTATGAAATAGTATAATTGCCTTGCACGCTTAAGTTTTGAAGCAAACGATTGCTACTTTCCTCGTATTTGCGCATGTGCCTTGTAATGGCAAAATCGTGGTCAAACCTATATTTAAGAATGCTAAATCTTGTGATATAATCCAAAATGCGCAAGTCTAAACTGCTGCGAATACCTGCTTCAATGACATAGTTTTTAAGCATATCACTCAATGTAACCTTCAAAAAAGGCATTGCCCATGGATTTCTTAGCGCATCATGCTTAATGCGGTTGCTAAAGGCATAGTTGCCCAATACCCGATTGTCTGCTTGCCATAAGACAAATTCAGGCTGCAATACGTTGAAAAAAGGCAACCTTGTAAATTGTTTTTTAATAAAATTCGAATCCTGATTTGTTTTGCGGTAGTCTATTTTATTAAACCCTGTCTGAAAAATATAGTTGCTTTTGTTTGTATCTCCCACATCGCGTTTCAATGAATCCGATTCATACAAAAAATTACCATCTTTTAAATTTCGGGTGTTAAAAACGGAATCCAAGTTTTGAATATGACTTATCCAAGGCAGAGAAATGGTTTTCACAGATTCTGCAATTGGGTCTGCAGGCACTTCTCCCGTGAAAATAATATATTGCCCTTTTAATTGCAACATTTCGGCAGTTAATGCGCCGGTTTTGCTTAACGACTGACCAATGATACCTCTCTGGTAATTGGTTTGCGCAAATGCCTTAAACCCAGAATCTTCATGCACCACCCATGCATTTTGCAAACCGCTTGCGTCGCTTAAAAAACCAGTCAATTTAGCATTATAACTTATAGGATCTGAAATGTTTACAGATTGGGTGAAATTTGTCATTGCCGATAGCTTTCCATTTTGCCATTTGAAAAGGTTAAATATACCGCTGGTATAGTTTTGAAAAGTATCGGATCGGGTGGGGCGGTTAGACACAAATATAACAGAGCCATCCTCTGCAACTACTGCGTTGTGGTCGAAATAACGATCATGGGTTACGGCTAGCATAGCATGTGTATTTTTATTGTATTCCCATAAGTCTGATTGTGCATTTTTAACAGCAGATAGGTATATATGCACATTGTCTGTGTGTAGCACAAAATCGTTGATACCGCTAAATGCATTCAAATCAATTTCTAAATATTGTACGGCGCCGTTTTTAAAAACCACCAATTCGTATTTGCCCTTTTCATAGATCAGCGCTTCTAAATTGCCATTGGTTTGATTCCATGAAATTTTTGGAAATTGCAAATCCGGTTGTTGATTCAATACTTTTAATCCGCCCTTGTAAAGCAAATCTACCTTGCTATTGGTTAAATTGTACTGCCAAATAAAATACCGGCCTTGGTCGTTGGTTACAATGGCAACTTGATGGCCATTTGGGCTTAATTCAAAATCGGTATGGGTTTTGGATGCAATTTTTTTGGGGATATTGGATTTCCCTCTAGGCAGTTGTAAGGTTAAATTGGTTTCAAAATCTTGTTGGTAAAACTGTCGCCAATCCATCAAAAAATCCGCCATGTTTTTTTTGGTATGGAAATAAATAGCCGATTCTGCACTGTGCGTATACCTGGCAATAAAAAGTATAGTACTTACAGATGCTGCTCCATATTTTTCTACCAAATAGCGCCAAATTGAGACACCCGCCAAGGCACTTTCCTCTTGACTTAATGTGTTGAAGTTTCGAAAACCATGCATGGACATGGCATCCCTTAAATGGGTTTCTGTGTTGGCATTCCAACTTTCAGATAAAAATTGACTTAGTCCGCTGGTAAACCAATAGGGCAAAGCCGCAGATTTTACACGTTCAAAACGGTCTTGCAGAGATCCTCCATACACCATTTCGCGAAGCATAATTTCACAAATGCAGCGAGTCAATTGTTGTGAAAAGTAATGATAATCTCCGTTAAAATAAATGGTGTTTACATCGTTGGGTATCAGTAAATATCCGCCACTATTAAATTGCGGATTTGTATACCCTATATTACTTTGCCTGTAGTCATTCAGATTGTTAAAAACCAGAATCTGCATGGTGCCACCATACTTGTAGGCAAGATAGCTCTCTAATTTTTCCAATTCGTTTTTCGCCAATTTTATAGCATTGGCCGCAAGCAAATCTTCATCTCCATAAAACAATATTTCAATGTTTTCCGTGGCTATTTTATTCCACTCAAATTGTTTGTATTGAATTCTGTTTTGACCAAATTCTGCATATATACCTTGTGCTGAAAGGCTTTGTAAACCTATTCCAATAAACAATAAAAAAGTGACAATTGTAAAACGCATGTTGAAAGGTCAAATTTAAGCGATTTTTACTTTTTATACAAAATATTTAAGCCTAATTTTGCAGTCGCATGTTCCAGAATATAGAAATCCTTGTAATGCCAGATTATATTTCACTTGAAGATCAATACGGAGCCCACAATTACCATCCTTTGCCCGTAGTTTTAACAAGGGGCGCTGGTGTGCACCTTTGGGACGAAGATGATAAAAAGTATTTGGATTTTTTATCCGCATATTCAGCGGTAAATCAAGGCCATTGCCATCCGGTTATTATTGATGCGCTTATGGCTCAAGCACAAAATTTAACATTAACCAGTCGTGCTTTTCACAACAACCAATTGGGGCCGTACGAAAAATTTATTACACAATATTTTGGATTTGATCGCATATTGCCTATGAATACAGGGGTTGAAGGCGGAGAAACTGCCATCAAATTAGCTAGGAAATGGGCTTATGAAATAAAAGGAGTAGAGGCAAACAAAGCCAAAGTGGTTTTTGCAAAAGGGAACTTTTGGGGCCGCACTTTAGCGGCAATTTCTTCCAGCTCAGACCCTAGCAGTTACCACAATTTTGGTCCATTTATTCCTGGTTTTGAGTTGGTACCGTACAATGATTTAGTAGAATTGGAAAGCGCCATCTCCGATCCAAACTGTGCAGCATTTATGGTAGAACCCATACAAGGCGAGGCTGGGGTAGTTGTTCCTGATGCGGGTTATTTAAAAGGTGTAAGAAATTTGTGTACCAAATACAACGTATTGTTCATTGCCGATGAGGTCCAAACGGGTTTGGGCAGAACAGGTAAAATGCTGTGTTGTGACCATGAAAATGTAAAGCCAGATATATTAATATTGGGAAAAGCGCTAAGCGGAGGGGTATTGCCAGTGAGTGCAGTATTAGCATCCCATGAGGTTATGCTAACCATAAAACCTGGTGAACATGGAAGTACCTTTGGAGGAAATCCATTGGCGTGTGCAGTTGCAACCGCGGCTTTAACGGTTTTGAGAGATGAAAACATGGTTGAAAATGCAGCCCAAATGGGAGAGATTTTTAGAAAACGCATGTCGGCCATTCAATCTCCTTTAATAACCGAAGTGAGGGGCAAAGGGTTGTTGAATGCCATAGTAATAAAACCATTTGGTAATGGTAAAACCGCCTGGGACGTTTGCTTGGCACTAATGGACAATGGATTGTTGGCCAAACAAACCCATGGAGATATTATTCGTTTTGCGCCCCCGCTAATTATCAACGAGGCACAGATGCAAGAAGCCTGTGATATTATTGAAACTACAATTTTGGGTATAAATAATTGAAATTGGTTTTTAATAAGGCTTGAATTAATCATACAAAGTTGTATTTTTGCACCACGTTTGCCCGGGTGGCGGAATAGGTAGACGCGCAGGACTTAAAATCCTGTGATCAGCGATGGTCGTACGGGTTCGATTCCCGTCCCGGGCACTTTTCTCTCTATGGTTGGTTTTGTCACCAACCATTTTTTTTTCTATGAGAGCAATTTTCCATATGGGTCTTCAAATTCATCTTAAAAAATATTTTGCTTTGATTGTGTTATTTGAATTTGGGCGTTTGTCATCATTTTTGCAAAAAAAAAAAGCAAAAATGTCGCCAAACACGTTTTTTCTATAAACGTGTTACTCCGCTGGAGTCATCAAATCAAAAACATTTTGCATGTATTTTCAAATCGCCAATCAATCTTTTCTCTCTATGGTTGGTGTTGTCACCAACCATTTTTTTTTACAGATTTTAACAACCCCACAATTATCGCCCTTTTTACAATCCTATGTGAATACATAGCTGACTAGTTGTTAATTTTGTGCCATGGTATTGCGAATCGGATTTGTGTTTTTAGGGCTAGGTTTACTTTTTGCTTGTGGCAATAAAAATGGCAAAGGCAGGTTTATTGCAGATACCGACACTGCTTTTAGCCAGGATATTCGAGATGCGAGTAAAAAAATAAATGCAGATCCAAAAAATGCCAATTTGTACTATTTGCGTGGCAATGCCTTTTATTTTCAAGACAAATACAACGATGCTGTTTTGGATTTTCAAACTGCAGCGGATTTGGATTCAATGAGTGCCATGTATCACTACAGACTGGGCGAAACCCAATTGAAATTGGATACAGTCGACAGTAAAAAAGCCCGAATGCACCTTTTAAAGGCGGTTCAAATAGAACCCAAACTTACAGATGCAAAATTGGCCTTGGCGAAACTAATGTTGGCAAGACAGGAATATGCCAGTGCGGAAACTTTGCTAAAAACCATGACCGATCAACAAGATTTTGCAGACAAAGCATTTTTGTATTTAGGCATAAGTAAAAGAGAACAAAAAGATACCCAAACAGCGCTGGTATATTTCGACAAATCCTTACAATTGAATCCTAAGAATTATGACGCAGCCATGCAAATTGCCCTGATAAAAAGTGCAGAAAACGACCCCAAAGCCAAAGATTACTTTGATCGTGTATTGGCTATTAACGAATACAGCGATGAGGCCTGGTATGCCATGGGTTTGTATTTCCAGCAAAAAGAGAAGTACAAAGACGCGTTGGCTTGCTATGACAAAGCATCGACAATAAATGGTGGTCATAGACTCTCTAGGTACAACTCGGCAGTCATTTATTCCATTTTTGAAGAATGGGAAAGGGCAGAAGAGTGGTGTAATAAAACTTTGGACGTAGACCCAGAAAACGCCAATGCGTTGGCCTTGAGGGGTTTTACTTTTGAAAATAGAAACAACAAAAAAGCCGCCATTGCAGATTACAAGGCGGCTTTGAAAAAAGATCCTAAAAATGCACCTGCATTAAAAGGTCTGAACGCGTTGGGGGTAAAACCTTAAAATTTACCGAAAATCAAGATTTCTTTCGTAGAATAACCTTGTAGTAAATGGGTTCTGTTTAATACTATGGCGGAGTTGGTTTGGCTAATTATGGTGTAATCAGAACCGAAAATGTTTACTGTACTGCTCGTTGCAGTAGGCATAGACCAAGAGAAAGTCTCCGTTTGTGGATCACCATTTGTGCAAGCGCCTCTATCTAATAAATATTGAGTTGAAGAAGTAAATGAATAGTTATCGTCTTTGGTGCACGCATCGTTATAATCTTCTATACCGATGCTTGTATTTGAATCTGTCCAAGTTCCGACTTTCCATTTTTGCATCATAAATACCTGTTGTTTGGTTTTACCTGAAACATCTGGTGTGCCGTCATCGGTTGTTGTTGTTGTTTTCTTACACGCGGCAATGGTTAACAAAGTTCCAGCGAGCATCCATAAAATGTATTTTGCTTTCATTTTTTATAATTGTTACTGCAAAGTTAGCCGAAAGTCTTCTTGGTTGTTCTATCAATATTTAAGATTCATCCAATAAATCTTGAATTACCTCCGCAGCAAGCCTTAATCCAAACAAGGCCGGCATATACGAGATAGTGCCGTAAAAGCTTTTTTTAAAATTACTGCCATCCGTAAGTTTCAAACTTTCGCGCTGAATCTCTCCGTCGTTGTAAACCGCTTTAAAGCCATGGTATATGCCCATACGATGCAATCTTTTTCTTACCAACCGGGCAAATGGGCAATTTCTTGTTTCTTTAATATCCGTTACAAAAACTTTAGATGCATCCATTTTTCCGCCGGCACCCATGCTGCTTATCACCCGCTGCTTGTGATCCACACAGCTCCTTAAAAGAAAAACCTTTGGGGTTATGCTATCAATGCAATCGAGCACGTAATCGTATTTGTTATTGGCGATTAAGTCTCTCGTATGTTCAGGTTTTTGAAAAGAGTTTATCACTGTTAAATTTACATCTGGATTTATATCGAGCATTCTTTCTGCCATAATGGTTGCTTTTGATATTCCATGGTTGCTGCAAAGGGCTGGCAATTGCCTGTTCCTATTGGTTGGGTCAACAACATCACCATCTACAATGGTAATGTTTCCTATGCCAGCGCGGCATATAAACTCCGCGGCATAACTTCCAACACCTCCAAGGCCTATTATTAATACATTTTTTTGGTTCAGTGCATACAGTTTTTCATTGCCTATAAGCAATTCAGTTCTTTCCAACCAAGGTGGATTTAAATACATGCCGCAAAAATAAAAGAAATTGAAATAGTAAAAGTACTTTTGCCCTGTTTGAAAAAGAAGAATGTAAAAATAGCACGCATTGCAATTTTGCTTTTTACGGGCACTATCATTTCATTTTTATACTTTAAAGGTTATTGGTTTCCGCTGCGCAAAGATGTGCCTGGTGCAGAAAGTGGACCCCAAGCTGTAATGGATAATTACGGTGCAGAAATTAAACAATTTAGCGAGGACTATCAAATTCCGCCAGAATATGTGGCCGCGCTTTGCATGCTAGAAAGTGGAGGTAGAAAACCAGTGCCATCGCGGTATGAAAAACATGTATATGCCCGTTTAAAATGGGTAAAACTGCATGTGAAAGACAATTATGAGCATGTAACAGCCTCCGACTTAGAAGACGCTGGAGATGAGGCGATACAAAACTTGGCTAGCAGCTGGGGGCCATTTCAATTGATGGGATATAAATGTTTGCTTTTTGACATAAAAGTGAAGGACTTACGTGGAGATAGTGGCGTTTTTTGGGCCATGAAATGGATGACCAAAAACTATGGAAAGTATTTGAAAAGAAAGGATTATAAAAGCGCTTTTCACATACACAATGCCGGTACACCATATCCCAAGACTGGAAAACCGCGTACCTATGACCCGGATTATGTGCAAGACGGAATCAAGTGGATGGCTTATTTTAAGGATAAGTTTTAATTCAAATTCCACAATAGAATTTGTAGGGCGGATGCGGATTTTGGGTTTAATTCGCTTTTTTTCTTCGCGCATTATTGCCTCAAGTCTGTTTAATCTTTTTGGCATAAATGATGAAAAAATTTACACAATAATTGAATTAAATATTTAACGCGCCACGCCAATTTTCCACTTTTTCCCTTTTATTTTTTCATCTTGTATTTTTTGAAGCAAACCTGCCACAGTTTTGGTTTTTACGGCAACAAAAGAATTAAAATCTTGCACTTCTATTAAACCCATATCTTCCTTTGCCAATTGCCCTTTTTGCATAAAACAACCCACAATATCTATTTTATTTAATTTGTTCTTCTTTCCCCCATTGATATACAGCGTTTGAAAAAATGGGAGAGAAGGTAACTTACACAGTTTGTTTAATCTAAACTCTGGAACATAATCTGAAACGTAATCAGGCTGACTCTCGTTTTGCGATAAAAGCAAATAAGCCGTCCCTGTGGCCATCATTCTGGCTGTGCGCCCGTTGCGGTGGGTAAACTCCGTTTCGTGCAGTGGTAGTTGATAATGCACCACATGTTTCATTTCTGGAATGTCTAATCCTCTTGCGGCCAAATCTGTGGTGACCAAATAATTCACACTTCCATTTCTAAATCGTATCAATGCCAATTCGCGGTCGTTTTGCTCCATACCACCATGGTAAAATGCAGATACTATCCCTTTAGAATTTAAATAACCAACGGCTCTTTCACAGGCATCCCTATGGTTGCAAAAGACAATCGCACTTTCTGAATTTATATTGCAAAGCAATTGATATAAAGCTTGCAACTTATCCCTTTCCTCAGAAATTACCAATTTTAGTGTCAATTCATCAGATTTGGTAGTGTTCTTAGGAATATAATCCAATACACTTGGAGATTTAATTTGGGCAAAATCTGGAATAGAAATAGCCGAAGTTGCCGATACCAATATTTTCTTTTGCAGGTTTTTTAGTTCTCTAAAAATAAATTCCATTTCATTTTGAAAACCCATTTCCAGCGATTTGTCAAATTCGTCCAATACCAAATATTGGATAGTATTCATAGTTATGCGTCCTTTATTTATATGGTCTGCAATGCGGCCAGGTGTACCTATGAGCAATGCCGGTGGGGTACTTAAGTTTCGGGCTTCTGTTTGCGCATTGTGCCCCCCGTAACAAACATTCACCTTAAAACCAGTGCTCATTTTTTTCCATACACTTTCTATTTGCAAAGCCAATTCGCGAGATGGAACCAAAACCAAACATTGCACCCCCGATATAGCAGGATTTAACAATCTTAACAAGGGCAATAAAAATGCAACTGTTTTACCAGAGCCAGTTGGCGCAAGTAATAATATGTCGTTTTGTTTAAGAATGGCCTTTTGTGCGGCAGTTTGCATCGGGTTTAATTCTGTAATTCCCAACTGGATAAGGGTTTCTTGCTGCATTGTTTCCATACTGCAAAGGTAGGTTGTGCAAAGGCAGTTGCAACCTAAACCTGCAAGGATTTAAAACCTTCCCTTTAAGTACCCGGGTTGCTTTATTCCTATTGATGTAAAAAAAATCTTTGTTGACCGCTACTGTGTGCCAAGTATTTTTATGAAAAGCCAAAATACCCAAATGAGTTTGGCTGCGTTTTTGCCAAATAATTGAGTATCCCATGTAACCTTCTTGTTTAGGATACTTTGCTAGCGCTTTCTTGCGCATCAACCGAGACTACAAAAATGATAACCAACTCCCAGAAAAAAAATGCAACATCAAATCCTGGGCTAAACATGCTTTATTGGGGTCGATTAATTATATAAAAAAATACAGGAATTCGTAATATTCCTGCTTTAATTTTTACTTGCAGCCTAAATTCCCGATTTTTGCGGTATATGAACAACCCCTTATCTATTTTAGAACCAAAATCTTTGTGGAACCATTTTGCGAATTTGAATGCTGTGCCTAGGGCTTCAAAAAAGGAGGAACAGGTTATTCAATTTGTAAAGCAATTTGGTGAATCTCTGGGTTTGCCTACATCTGTAGATGCTACTGGCAATGTTTTGATTAAAAAACCAGCAACGGCTGGTCTGGAAAATAGGATAACCGTGGTTTTACAAAGTCACTTAGATATGGTGCACCAAAAAAATGCAGATACAACATTCAATTTCGACAAGCAAGGCATAGAAATGTTTGTAGATGGGGATTGGGTGAAGGCAAAAGGCACTACTCTGGGGGCTGACAATGGGATAGGGGTAAGTGCTATAATGGCGTTATTGGAGGCTAAGAATATACCGCACCCAGCGATAGAAGCATTGTTTACAATTGATGAAGAAACAGGGATGACAGGTGCTTTGGGTTTAAAAGGTGGTTTGCTAGATGGTAGAATACTTTTAAACTTAGATACCGAAGACGATACGGAACTTACCATAGGTTGTGCAGGTGGCATTGATGTTACTGCAACAGGTAAATACAGCGCACTGAGCAATACCAGTGGAAATGGATATGTAATTAAAGTATATGGGCTCACAGGTGGCCACAGCGGCATGGATATTCATAAGGGTAGGGGAAACGCCAATAAAATCATGAATAGGCTGTTAATGGGTGCGTCTGAAAATTACAGCGGAAGAATTATATCCATAGACGGTGGCAGCTTGAGAAATGCCATTCCTAGAGAGTCCAATGCTGAATTGCTGATTTCGGAAAGCGATGAAACAGACTTTTTATTATGGATTAGTGAGCAGGTAATGGAAATTAAACAAGAATTTATTACAACAGATCCCGATTTGCAAATAACGATTGAAGGCGAAGATATAAAGAACTCACCTATGGGAGGACAATTTCAGAAAAATCTATTGTCAGCGCTAGAAATTTGCCACAACGGGGTTTATTCTATGAGCAAGGAAATTGAAGGACTTGTCCAAACCTCAAACAACCTAGCTAGGGTATTGGTGAAAAATGGAACTTACACCATTATGTGCCTCACCAGAAGTTCTGTGGATGCGGAGAAAATGGAATTGGCCGATAAAATTAAAAAGGCATTTGTAAATTGTCAGTCGGATGTTAAGTTCAGTGGATCTTATCCAGGTTGGACGCCAGATCCCAATTCATCAATTACCTCTTTGATGCACAAACTGTTTGTGAAACGTTTTGGAGAGGAACCCAATGTAAATGCATGCCACGCTGGTTTAGAGTGTGGCATTTTAGGTACCCATTATCCTGGCATGGAAATGATTTCTTTTGGTCCCAATATACGCGGTGCACATAGCCCTGATGAATGTGTACAAATTAGCAGTGTACAAAAATTTTGGGGCTTTTTATTGCAAGTTTTGGAAGAAATTCCGGCTGCATAATTATTCTTTAATATTTAATTATGATGAGTCCGTCTCGTGCTTCATTCTTTTGAATTGCAAAGTACCAAAATTATCACTAAACTGCAATATGTCATGAGTATTAACAAACATGATATACAAGAATCGAGAATTTTCTGAACAAAATTTTCGAGATTAAATACGTTATAATTGGAAATAGTATCTCTATTGAAATTGGTTTTCTTATGCTCTAAAATAAAAAAGAGAAATCACCATCTACATGTGCTAGAAACATAATGATGTTAGTTTAGACAATGATCCGTTTAATTGGGTTTCTATTTTCCAAATCTGAATTCAACTAGGTTTTTATCCTATTAAATTGTAATTCCGCCCGTTCCTTATT
The DNA here is from genome assembly GCA_038317095.1 of Bacteroidia bacterium. Lineage (GTDB taxonomy): Bacteria > Bacteroidota > Bacteroidia > NS11-12g > UBA955 > JAGXTF01. The sequence continues at coordinate 27,466 of JBBQBB010000027.1, forward strand.
TTCTAAACAGAATTATAAAAACGTAACATTATCCTTCTGCCAATGAAACAAGCAATTTGATCCACCCAGAATAAAAAAAATGCTTTGTCTATATTTGACAAAATCAAAAAATTTTGCAAAAAAAAGCTACCATGGGTAGCCTTTTTTCATTGCGAAAATTTTATCTTATTCTAAATGGAATTTTATAGCCAATGTAGCATTTAAAATTTTTGTTGTTTTGCGTCTTGCTTGACAGGAAAGTATATAATTAAAAGCTGTGGAATTTACGTAATCTTTTAAATTAACGCCAGATATGCTTGGCAAAATCCATGAGCTTGAATAAATATCAGGATTTAAACCTGTATTCACAACAATCACTGTTGGGTTTGTATTTGTATTGAAATTGGCAATACCTTTTTCGAAATTTGCAAAATTGTTCGAAACATCTGGATTTTTTAGGGTCATTTTCATTTCGCTAATAGAAACTTTTTTAACATCCTTCAAACTAAAAACACCTTTTGATTCTTCTTTAATTATGGAATCGATATTCATTTGTTTGAATACAACGGTTCCCCAATCTGCTTGAGCTGTAGTGTCATTAATTACTGGAATGTCGAAATCTACAGATGTCGAACCCGTTGTAAATGCCTGAAAAAGACTACCTTTGAGTTTGGCGCAACCGCCAGTTGCAAGAAGCAATCCCATGCTAAGAATAGCTGTAGTAAAAATGATTCTGTTTTTCATTAGTAAATTTTTTTTACAAAGATATACATTGGAATCATAAAAACAAATTTTAACCCAACCAAAACAAGAGTCCACTTAAAATAAGCACCATACCGGTAATAATTCCACTGCTGTGTTCCCATTTATGTGCGTTTATTTTTTGTGCACCCTTCCAAGCAAGCAATACCCATAGGAAAATACTGGCGACGGAGAGAATAAAATAGACAGCAGACAGCAACAATAGCCATTGGATGCCCTGGGCACCAATGATGAAAAAATATCCCTCAATTTCCATACAAGGTGAGAGAAACATAGCGACCAAAATGGGCCAAATGAGGCTTTTATGTTGCCTGGAATGTGGGTCTAAATGAAAATGGTGGTGGGTGTAGTGACGGTAAATAAACCAAACCCCCAACACAATCAAAATAATGGCGGGCGCTGTTTTTGAGAATCCCTCTATTGCTTTTCCCAAATATCCACCAACCAAGGCCAAGAAAATCCCAATGATTACTGTACTCAAAGCATGTGCAATTGCCGCATAAATGGCCACCTTTAGTACTTTGTTCTCAGTCCAACCCGATTTTTTGCCAATGGCAACCACGGGTAGCCAATGGCTCGGAATTAAGCCATGTAAAAGACTAATAATGATTGCAGCGCCAAATTGAGATAACATAAAACGAGAAATAAAGCCACAAAGGTAATATACTAGTGCTATTTTGAAACATTCACCTTCAAGAACCTGAAACCCACGGAAATGTATTATACACATTGGCATTTGGGAAGCAAATTTGCTTTTTAGCCTACTTTTTTGTACTTTTGCACCTGCAAATCCCAAAAACAAGAAATCCCAATAAATGAGTAAATCGCAAGAAACATTTAACAAAAAAGAAAAAGAAAAAAAACGTCTCAAGAAGAAGAAGGATAAAGAGCAGAAAAAAGAAGAACGCAAATCCAACTCCGACAAAGGCAAAAGCTTAGAAGAAATGTATGCTTATGTAGATTCAAATGGAAATATTTCTGACACTCCTCCAGATCCAAATGAAGTTGTAATTCATAAAATGGAAGACATCCGCATTGGTATTGCCAGACAAGAAGACATAGTTATGGTAAATGTGGTTAGAACCGGTATTGTAACTTTTTTCAACGATGAAAAAGGATACGGTTTTATCAAGGATATAAACAATGGAGAAAGTATTTTTGTACATATAAACGGCCTTGAGACACCGATAAAAGAAGACAACAAAGTTTCTTTTGAAACCGAAATGGGCAAAAAAGGTTTAAATGCCATTAAGGTAAAATTGACTGAATAATATTAATCAAAGTTCATTTTCAAAAAAAGCATTTGTAAATTCAAATGCTTTTTTTTCGGACTTTCTGGTGCATTAAGGTGATATCAACAGCCATTTAATCATTCTTACAGGTTTTTACTATCAATTGATTTTATAATCTTTTTGAAACTTAAAACGCAATCGTTGGCTAATTAATGTAGCACTGCTAAAACAAATGACCATATAGGGTTTGATTGCAGATTTTATAATCCCTAACCTAAAATGACGCACACATTCGAATTGCCTGTAAAATTAAAACATTGAATGGTTTCAATTTAAACTACGATATAAATTAAACAGAATCAAACTGCCAATTCACATTGGATTTTATGCATCTTCCATTGCGCCGCCAATCATTTGTTTGCTCAATTCTTTTCCTAAATATTTGTCTATAATGTTGTGAACAAAATACAGCAACGGTATGAGTACAAATGCCATGGCTACTTTGTAAATATAATTCATAATGCCCACACCAATGATTTGTTCCATGGTCCAGTTTCCGCCTATGTAAAAGGCAACGTACAACACCACAAAACTGTCAATCAACTGGGATACCAATGTGCTGCCTGTGGCTCTTACCCATACCAAATTATGTCCCGTTTTTTTCTTCAGTTTTGTAAAAATAAATGCATCTATAAGTTGGCCAATTAAAAATGCAACCAAGGAACCTAAAATAATGCTTAAACCCTGCCCAAAAACACTGTTAAATGCTTTGCCATAATCTGCTACGCCTTTGCCTGCTTGACTTGTAACCCACCATGTTGCGGGAGTGCTTTTCATCGCTAAAAAAGCCATAGCAAATGCATAAACCAGCATAATTACCGTTAAATAGCTCAATTTTTGAACCCCTTTTTTTCCATAATATTCATTGATCAAATCGGTCATTATAAATACAATTGGCCATAAGATTACACCTGAAGTGAGGGTAAAAGACCTATCGGCGCCAAAGAAATGCCAATTTACGGGAGAAAATCCTAAACTTTCCTCCAACGAAAAAATTTTGACACCAATAAATTCTGCAATGATTGCGTTGGTTACAAAGAAAAAACCAAGTATCAAAAAGAGTTTGTTTTTTTTATCCATTGTTTAATTTAAAACCACCCAATTACAATTCAACACTACCCAGCATTTCCGCAATACTCACCTTCGGATATCCTTCTGCCAAAAGCCTATTTTTCCATGCGGGTAGTGATAATTCATTGCCGTGAACTAAGAATATTTCTTTTACCTTTTTCTTGTCCTGGCAGCTTAGATATTGCAGCATTTCTTTCCAATCGCCATGGGCACTGAAATTGTCCATAATTTCAACATTCGCTTTAACTACATAATCTTTTCCAAATATTCGTACAGTAGGTGCGCCTTCCCTCAAATGCCCTGCTAAGCTAAAAGGCGTGGCATAACCTACAATCAAGATTGTATTGTTAGCATCCCCTATATTGTTGGCTAAATGGTGTTTTATTCTTCCGGCTTCTGCCATGCCACTGGCACTAATAATAATGCAAGGTTCTTTGCTGTCGTTGATTTTTTTAGAATCTTCCACTTTAGAAATGTATTTCAATCCAGGGAAATCGAATGCATCACCATCTTTGGTAATATAATCCAATATTTCTGGATTAAACTCTTCGCGATGTGCATTCATTATCGCAGTGGCCTTTACGCTTAATGGGCTATCTACATAAACGGTAATTGGCGGCAGTTTCTTATTGTGCATAAGCTGATCTAGCAAATACACGATTTCTTGTGTTCTGCCTACGGAGAAAGCGGGAATGATAATTTTACCCCGGTTTTTAACACAGGTTCTGTCTACCACCTCTAACAATTGGGCTTCGCTATCTGTTTTGGCAGAATGCAGTCTATCACCATAGGTGCTTTCACAAATGATATAATCTGCTTGCGGAAATGAATCTGGACCAACCAATATATCATCCTCTGGCCTTCCAATATCGCCAGAAAAAGTCAAATGCACGGCTTCCCCATTTGTTCTAATGAGTTTTAAATTGATGGAAGTGCTTCCCAAAATATGAGCATTGGATGTTAATAGGACTTCGGTGTTTTTACCTACAACAAACGAATTTTCATTAGAAACCGTGGACATTTGTTTCATAACCTGTTCAACGTCCTCCATAGTATACAGTGCTTCTATAAGTTGCTTGCCTTTTTCTTCGCGACGTTTGTTTATCCTTTCCAAGTCAGACTCTTGTATATGCGCGCTATCACTCAGCATTAGCCTGCACAAATCCACAGTTGCGCTATTGGCGTAAATTGGGCCGGTAAAACCATCTTTCACTAGTTTCGGCAACAACCCAATATGGTCTATGTGGGCGTGGGAAATTACCACATAATTCAGGTCTACGGGATTAAAATGAAAGTTACGGTTTAGCGCGTCACCAGCTTCACCTTCGCCTTGAAACATGCCGCAATCCAGCAGAATGGTCTCATCATTGTCTGTGGTTACCATGTGCTTAGAACCCGTTACACGCTTGGCAGCGCCATAAAATGTTATTTTCATAGTGTTAAAATCTTTTTAATGTGAAATTTCAAATTTGGTCAAAGATTTGCAAATATTGTAATAATGGCTGTATTTCATTTCAATTTGAAGCAAATACTTTTAATATGTTTATTCACTTTGGCTAAACTGTGTTCGGCACAAACGGTGGAATCGCTGGTGGCTAGGGGTTTGGAATACGACAGCATGCGCCAATATTCACAAGCCATTTTAACTTTTACGGATGCAATCAAATTAGATCCTACAGCCTCAGAAATTTACTATAACAGGGGCAATTCGTATATGAATTCTAAAAAATACAATTTGGCCCTTGTAGATTTTAACAAAGCCATACTCATTGATAGCAGCAATACCGATGCATATTTCAACCGTCATTTTGCCAACCGTTTTACCCTTAATTTTCAATTTGCTTTGTCGGATATTACAGAATATATCAAACGCAATCCCACAGATTTAGAAGCCAAATCTGCCCGCGCAGACCTAGCTGTTGAAATGAAAGAATATAAAATTGCCATTGAAGATTTGAATACGCTGATGCAATTTGAAGATGCAAAATTGCCTTACCAATTGCGAATCGCAGAAATTTATATTTTAAACAAGCAATATACTTTTGCTGAGGATCTGTATTCAAAAATATTACAAGCCAATGAGGATGCAAATGACATATATTTAAACAGGGCTTACGTTCGCAATTACTTGGGCAATTACCAAGGCAGCGTAAACGATATTAATTTGTTTTCTTTGCGCCAACCTGGTTTTCCTGAAGCCTTGAAATTGAAAGCAGATAATTATTTTTATTTGAAACGATTTGAAGATGCTGCATCTTTGTATAAGAATTTACTGTTAAAAGATTCTATAAATGCAAGTTTGTTGGCAGACTATGGCCATTGTTTGTTGCAATTGAACAAATATGCCGAAGCCGAAGGTATTCTTACGCGGTCCATCCTTGCTAAAGCCGAAAATCCTGCCTATGCTTATCTGGGAAGGGGAGTGGCGCGTTTAAATCTTGGAAAAGGCGATTTGGCCTGCTCGGATTGGATGAAAAGCAAAATGCTAGGTGAAAAAAGAGCTGCCGATTATTTAGAAAAAAATTGTTCCACAAAAGAAATAAGCACCAATCCACGTTAATAAATATGAAAATGCCAGTTATGAAAAAAATGTTTATAGGAATTCTTGTTTTGGCATCCACAATGGCACTGTTTTTTGGTGCGGTAAATCGCAACAAAACGCCAATGTTTAAAGCTGTAAAACCCGCAGCAGTTGCCTCCGACAATGAAGCCACGGTTTCTTGGTTGCAAATTCCGACCATTTGCAACGAAGGGTGGGATACAATGCCTGAAATAAAATTTTGGAGGCGGATTGTATCTTTGGATAAAGACAGTTCCACCGCCAACTATTATGCAACACGCAAATTACTTAGAAATTTTCCAAAACGAACTATTGATAGTTTAGAAGCACGGGGCAAACTAGAGCTCCTCAGAGAAGAATTGCGCACAGAATTCAATCTTCCTACTGGCAGCAGGGTTATGTTTACCTCTGGTCGCAAATGGTTTTACAATTTTAAACCTGTACAAACCCAAATAGGCCGCGGCATGCACATTTTTGATAGCCTTGGGGTTGACCCATTTTATGCCCAAACTGTTTTGCTTATAGAAAGTCCGGGTAACAACAAGCAAAAATCCATTGCCGGTGCATATGGGCATTTTCAAATCATGTCGTTCAATGCAACCAAATATGGATTGCGCATAGATAAATATGTAGATGAACGCGAAAATTTTGAACGCAGTGCCTATGTTTCGGCGATGCTGTTCAAAGAAACCTTTATTCCATTGGCCAAACGCTGGTGCAACGAATTGGGTTTTAGGGTGGATGTAAATGCGCTTTGGTTTAAACTTTTGGTAATGCATTGTTACAATGCTGGACCTTATGGGGTAAAAAGTGCTATGAATATTGTGCCAAACTCTTACCAAGAAAACGCATTGATTCATAAACTTTGGCATACCACTGCCCACTATTTTCCCAGCGAAGCCCAAAACTATTCCCAGTTGGCATTGGCTTGTTACCTAGAGTTTGAAAAACAACTGGCGGATGATAAGGTAAAGAATAAGTTGTATGTAAGGCGGTAAAATCAAGATCGCATCTAACGCATGAAATGTGTTCTATTCTTTATTTGACAAGTAAGCCACCTTCGCCAATCCCCATTTGTGCAATCGGTATTGCAAACTTACGCGCAATACTCCCAAACCGTATTTAACACTTCGAGAAAAGTTTATGCTGCTCGCCTCATCAAAATATTTGGTAGGGCAAGTGATTTCGCAAATTTCAAAATTGGCCATAAAAATTTGGGCTATGATTTCATTGTCAAATACAAAATCATCTGAATTGGCGTAAAAATTTATTTTTCTCAAAACCCCAGAACTATATGCGCGATATCCTGTATGATATTCACTCAATTTCTCATTTAATAAAACATTTTCAAATAGGGTTAAACATCTGTTAAAGAAGTATTTGTATAAAGGCATTCCTCCTTTTAAGCTCCCTTTTCCCAAGATTCTGCTCCCAAAAACTACAGGATATAATCCTTCGGCTATAATGCCTACCATGCTCCTAATTAATAAAGGAGTATATTGGTAATCGGGGTGCAACATTACCACAATATCAGCTTTCATAGCCAGTGCATGGTTGTAGCAGGTTTTTTGGTTGCCGCCATAGCCTTTGTTGTGGTCGTGCCGTATTATATGTTCAATGCCTAAATTTTGCGCGACAATAGAAGTATCATCGCTACTCGAATCATCTACCAAAATAACCATATCAACCAAGTCTCGCGGTATTTCTCTATACGTTTTCTCTAACGTTTTACCGGCGTTGTACGCTGGCATAACTACAGCTACAATTTTTCCGTAAATCATTCCGCAAAGGTGACGTTTTTAATCGACGTATATTCGATTTGACAATAAATAAAATCGTTTAAATCTTTTCATAAGAGTAAAATTAAAAACCTAAATATCAATAATATAGATTTGTTATTTAGAATTATTACAAATTGAAATTTGTGTGAACAAAAATTAGAAAGTGGCACAAACCAAAGTCTATATTTGCAGCGCTAAAAAAAGCCTTCCATTTGAATATGATAAGACAATTTAGGTCACTGGCACTCGCTGCAATTCTGTCATTCACGCTGAGTACCTACGCCGCCGAAAAAAACAATGCTGATGAAGGAAAGAAACTGTTTGAAGCCAACAACTGCGGAAGTTGCCATGCTTTAGACAAAAAAGTTGTAGGCCCTGCGCTGCGTGGCGTAGGTTCTAGGCGCAGTCCGGAATGGCTGGTAAAATGGATTCGCAATAACGAAGCCCTTAGAAAAAGTGGCGATGCAGATGCCAATGCTCTTTACAAAGAGTATGGTGGTGCTGCCATGAATATTTTTGAAAACATCACACCAGAGCAGGTTGCAAGTATTGTTGCCTATTTGGATTTGCCAAAACCACCAGAACCTAAATCAACAATAGTTACTGGTGATCCTAAAGCTCCAACTTCAGACAATGGCACTTATGTATTGTTTACACTTATAGGCGTATTTATTGTTGTTTTACTCATCTTATCTAAGGTTAAAGGCACTTTGCGCAAACTTGCCACAGAAAGAGCCCCCGAAGATTTTCCAATTAAAGTTTCAAACGAAGCTTGGTACACCCGTATTTTACCAGGAGCCTTAAAATCTATGAATCCTGTGGTAGTTTTATTGTTTTCGATTGCTATTTTTGGGGGAATATTTGTAACCTTTTGGTATCCTTGGGCAAAGAATGAAATTGGTGTGCAAAAAGGTTATGCACCTACGCAGCCTATTGCATACTCGCACAAATTGCACGCTGGTACTTTAAAAATTGATTGCAAATACTGTCACGTTGGAGTTGAGGTGAGCAAATCTGCCACCATACCATCTTTAAATATATGTATGAATTGCCACAAGGGCGTGCAGAAAGCCTCTACTGCTGAAGGAGATGAAATTTCTCCTGAAATTGCTAAAATCTACAAAGCTTTAGACTACAATCCAGAAAAATCGGGTGCCGAGCAATATGGGCCAAACCCAAAGCCAATTAAATGGGTGCGTATACACAATTTGCCCGACCACGCTTATTTCAATCACAGTCAACACGTAAAGGTAGGTAAACTAACCTGCCAAACATGCCATGGACCTATAGAGAAAATGCAAGTTGTGCAGCAGTGGAGTACGTTGCAGATGGGTTGGTGTATAGATTGCCACAGAAATACAGGCATAGATGCAGCAAACAACAACTATTACAAAGCGTTGCATGAAAAAGCAAAAGCAGATCTTTCAAAAAATGGTTCCAAAAGCGCCTACTTTGGTGCAGATGGCAAAGTGAAAATAACACCTGCAATGAATGGCGGTATTGAGTGTTCTAAATGTCACTATTAAATAAATTTTAAAAAACTAACATGTCCAATTCGATAAAGTACTGGAAAGGCGAAGAAGAGCTCACTAGAGATCCAAAATTTCTTGCTTCCCAAAAACATGAATTTGCAGAAGCACTTCCTCTGGATGAAGTGCTGTCTGAAGATGGATTTGAACTCAATTCCAATCGCCGCGATTTTCTTAAATATTTTGGATTCAGCGTTACGGCAGTTGCATTAGCTGCTTGTCACCAAACAAAAATAAGACACGCCATCCCTTATCTTGTGAAGCCAGAGGAGGTAACTCCTGGTGTTGCAAATTATTATTCTTCAACATGCGGTTCTTGCAATGCAGGCTGTGGCGTGGAGGTAAAAGTGCGAGAGGGCAGGCCCATAAAAGTAGATGGCAACCCGCGTTCTCCCATTTCTAAAGGGGGCACCTGCGCCGCTGGTCAAGCTGGTATTCTTTCTTTGTACGATACAAATCGTCTCGCTAATCCATTGAAAAATGGGGCTGAGGTTACAGATTGGACAAAATTAGATGAGGAAATTACCAAATCCTTGACGGAAATAGCCCAATCTGGAAAAGAAATATTAATCGTATCTGATTCCATCAATAGTCCTGCCACGCTAAGCGCTATTGCAGATTTTAAAACCAAATTTACCAATACAGAACATGTAATGTACGATGCGGTTTCTTTTAGCGGTATGATAAGTGCCAATGGAAAGGATTTCAACAAAGCGGTTATACCTTCCTATAATTTTGAAAAAGCAGAGGTTATCGTAAGTTTTGGAGCAGATTTCCTAGGCTCTTGGCTTTCTCCTGTGGAGTTCACTAAGGCTTATAGCAGCAATCGCATTCCTACGGCTGAAAAACCAATGTCGTTGCACATTCAGTTTGAAAGCAACTTAAGCATTACGGGTACCAATGCCGATTATCGTTTTCCAATGAAGGCGAGCAAACAGGCTTTGTACTTGGCTTCGTTGTACAATCACATTGCCAATAAAGCAGGAACCAAGCAAATTCCAATTGTAAAAATGGGAGAATTGGCGGGCAATTCTATTCAAAAAGCAGGCGATTCTTTGTGGGCCGCAAAAGGAAAATCTTTGGTAATTAGCAATAGTAATCTTACCGAGGTTCAAAATTTGGTAAATGGTATTAACATGTTGCTTGAGAACTATGGCAAAACAATAGATATCATTGCCAATAGCAATCAGTACAAAGGTGTTGATTCTAAGCTGGAAGCTTCATTGGCGGATTTGAATGCCGGTAAAGTGGGTGCAGTTATTTTCTACAACACCAATCCTGTTTACAATAGCAACAAAGAAGCGTGGGAAACCGCCATCAAAAAGACAAAATTAAGCATCTCTTTTTCTCAATCTAAAGATGAAACAGCAAGCCTTTGTACTTACGTTTGTCCAGACCATCACTACCTAGAAAGCTGGGGTGATTCTGAACCAAAAGCCGGTTTATACCAGTTTACCCAACCAACCATTAGCAATGTATTTAATACGCGTCAAGCCCAACTTTCATTGTTGACTTGGGCCGCTTCATTGCCCGTATTAGAGAAAGATGCAATGGCAAACAAAGGTATTCTTGCGCAGAAATTTAAAACCGATCTTTATTACAGCTACTTAAAATCCAAATGGGCAACCCGTTTAAAAGGAGATATAGAAACAGAATTTAACAAATGCCTGCACAATGGTGTGCATACCATATCTGTTGAATCTGAAAAAGCACCTTCCTACGCAGGTGATGTTTCCTTATTGGCAGATTATGTAAGTGCTACAGGTAAAGGTGATGGCATAGATATGGTGTTATACACATCTGTGGGTGTTGGCGATGGTTCCCATGGCAACAATCCTTGGTTGCACGAATTGCCAGATCCTGTAACAAAAGTATGTTGGGACAACTATGTTTCGGTTCCAAAATCACTTGCTGCCAAATTGAATTTGGAAGAACGAGATACTGTCAACGTAAAAGCCGGCAATGTATCTCTAAACAATGTTCCTGTGCTCATTCAACCAGGCCAAGCGAACAATACAGTTGCTTTGTCTTTAGGTTATGGCAGAACCGCGGCAGGTAAAGTGGGTGGAAGTAAAGATTTGGGATTTGATACCATTGGTTTTAATGCCTATCCTATGATTTCTTCTACAGGTGGGAATCGCAATTATACCATTTCAAATGTAGAAATTTCCAAAGGGGATGAAACCTACCATTTGGCGCAGACCCAAACGCATCATAGCATAGAAGGTCGTGATTTGGTGCGTGAGTCTACCTATGGGGAATGGAAAAAGAATAAAAAAGCGGGCAACGACAAATCGCCTACTGAAGTATTTACCATTTACGAAAAACAAGAATACCTAAAAGATGGCTCACCCAACCACCGTTGGGCTATGGCCATTGACCTAAATGCATGCACGGGTTGTTCGGCTTGTGTTGTTAGTTGCTCTATAGAAAACAATGTGCCAGTTGTGGGTCGCGAAGAAATTCGATTGAGACGCGAAATGCATTGGATTCGTTTAGACCGTTATTATGCTTTTTCTAACACAGATAAATCCGTTGAAGGCAATTTCATTACAAGGGAAACAGAAATTGCATCTGCCGATAAAAAGCAAGGCGAAAATGGCGAATATGCACATTGGGAAAATGTAAAAGTGATTCACCAACCCATGCTATGTCAACATTGTGCGCAAGCGCCATGCGAAGCAGTTTGCCCAGTATTGGCAACCACCCACAGCAGCGAAGGATTAAACCAAATGACCTATAACCGTTGTATTGGAACTAAATATTGTGGCAACAATTGCCCATATAAAGTGCGTCGCTTCAACTGGTTCCGCTATAACGACAATGACAAATTTGATTTCCATTTTAACAACCCATTGGGTAAAATGGTTATCAATCCGGATGTTACAGTTAGAACACGGGGTGTGATGGAAAAATGTTCTTTCTGTGTGCAACGCATACAAGAAGGCAAGCTAAAAGCAAAACGCGATGGAAAAACCACTTCAGAAGTGGTGGTAGAAACCGCTTGTCAGCGCGCTTGTCCTGCAAATGCTATTGTTTTTGGTGATTTGCACAACCCGAATAGTGAGATTAGCAAACTTTACAAAAATGAAAGAGGGTTCCGTGTGTTGGATGAAATTAACGTACAATCTTCTATCACATATATGACTAAAATTCGCAATACTGAGACAGTTTAAACCCAATAAAGTAAACAGATGATACACGATTCACTTATAAGGGAACGCCTGGTAACCGGAGGCAAAACTGCCGCTGATGTAACCAGAGACATTTCAAGACCGATTTTAAACAAGCCCAGCAAGTCTTGGACTATTGGCTTTACTCTATCCGTTATTTTCTTAGGAATTTTTGTTGTAAGCCTTTTTTGGACACTGTGGACTGGAATTGGCGTTTGGAACATTAACAAATCTGTAATGTGGGGTTGGGATATTACCAACTTCGTATTCTGGGTGGGTATCGGTCACGCTGGTACATTGATTTCAGCAATTCTGCTGCTTTTCCGCCAGAAATGGAGGATGAGTATTAACCGTTCTGCAGAAGCAATGACCATTTTTGCAGTAATCTGTGCAGCTATGTTCCCAGTGTTTCACATGGGTCGTGTGTGGTTGGCTTATTGGGTATTGCCTTTGCCAAATGCTTTCGGCTCTTTATGGGTTAACTTTAACTCACCCTTGCTTTGGGACGTATTTGCCATTTCTACTTATTTCAGTGTTTCCTTATTGTTCTGGTACATTGGTTTAATTCCGGATATTGCCACCATTCGCGATAAAGTAAAAGGCAAATACGAAAAATTTTGGTATGGCTTTTTCTCTATGGGTTGGACAGGTGGAACGCGCACTTGGGCCCGTTATGAGTTGGTTTCCCTTGTTCTTGCTGGTTTAAGTACGCCACTCGTACTTTCAGTGCATACCATTGTATCTACAGATTTTGCTACTTCCGTAGTACCAGGTTGGCATACAACCATTTTCCCTCCCTATTTCGTTGCAGGTGCTATCTTTTCCGGCTTTGGAATGGTAGCCACATTGCTCGTTGTGGCTAGGAAAGTAATGAATTATGAAAATTATATTACCATTGGACACTTAGAAGCTATGACCAAAATCATCATGCTTACTGGAACTTTGGTAGGTATTGCATATCTAACAGAATTCTTTATTGCCCAATATTCTATGGTTGAATATGAACAATATGCATTCCATAACCGCGCTTTCGGACCCTATTGGTGGGCTTATTGGAGTATGATGTTTTGTAATTTGGCATCTCCACAAGTATTTTGGTTCAAGTGGGCACGCACTACACCTTGGTTCATTTTTATGATGAGTATTGTGGTAAACGTAGGCATGTGGTTCGAACGATTTGTAATTATCGTTACCTCATTGCACCGCGATTACTTGCCAAGCAGTTGGGTAATGTACTCTGGATCGTTAACGGAAGTAGGTTTGTTTTTAGGTACCTTCGGTATCTTCTTTACCTGTTTCTTCTTGTTTGCTAAATTTTTGCCTGTGATAAACATGTCAGAGATCAAAGCAATTTTACGTAACCGCGAATAATATTTAATTAAAGGAAAATACCATTTATGGGCATTATCGATAAAAATTTAAGCCTTCGAAATAGAAACACACTGTTGTTAGGTGTTTATGAAGACGAAGATATGATGGTTGCTGCAACCACAGAATTGGTGCACGAAGGTGTTCCCATTCAGGAAGTGTATACACCTTATCCAGTGCATGGCTTGGATAGAATTATTAACGCCAGAAGAAGTTGGTTGTCCATTGCTGCATTTTTATGCGGTCTGGCAGGTTTTTCTTTGGCTTTTTTAATGATTTGGTACATGTATGTGCACGATTGGCCTATGAATATTGGAAACAAGCCACTGCGGGTAATTACCCCAAGTTGGATGCCAGTGTTGTTTGAAAGTACAGTGCTTTGTACCGCATTTGGCATGGGTTTCTTCTTTTTCTTTAGAAGTAGACTAATGCACGGAATTAAACCTGAGTTGTTAGACCTGCGCCAAACCGATGATTTGATGATTATCTGCGTAGAGTCTGCAGAGAACGTCGATTCTCAAAAAGTATTTGATATTATGAAAAAGAACGGAGCTACTGAACTTCGTCAGCGCACTGGAGGCGTACAAACTGTGCTATGAAGTATATTTTAATGACGGCTCTTACCAATAGAATTTTAGGATTAGTGACTTTCACCGCAGTGCTTTTCGCTTGCAACAGTCGAGGGAATAATCCGGGTATAGAGTATGCGCCAGATATGGCATATTCAAAAGGATATGAGCCTTATAGCCAAGGCGACAGCAATCAAATAAATGCTTATGGCATGAACATGCGTCTTCCAGTTTCTGGAACCGTGGCATTGGGTAAAGAAGATTTTTACTATCCCTATGAAAACACAGGCGAAGGCTATGAAGCGGCAAAAGGGTATAAATTCCCTTCAACTTTTGAAGATAAGGACAATAGGGGCAAATACCTTTATGGCATTTATTGCACCCCATGCCATGGAATAAATGGTGGCAATGATGGTGAAGTTTTTAAACCTGGTAGATTGGGCAAGCCCGTTTGGGCCAATTACCAAGATGACTATATCAAAAACTTGGCAGTAGGACAAATTTACCATACGCTAACCTATGGCAAAAACAACATGGGCAGCCATGCTTATGTTTTAAATCCTATGGATCGCTGGAGGGTAATTAAGTATGTAAAAGAATTGGCTGGCGTAGGTGTGAACACTATTGCAAAAGCGGATTCTACAACTAATGTTGAACCTGTAAATACTAAGAAATAAGTAACAATGGCACACGGACATCACATAGAAATCGTACAGGAACAATTCCAAATACCGGCAAAAGCCAAAAAGTTTGCCATTTTAATGATTGTTTTAGGTATCATTTTGGCTGGCGCTGGCTTAGCTACCATGGATAAAACATCCGCTGGTGGGCATGAAGCTGAACCCACCAAAACCGAAACATCGACACACGAAAAAAAATCTGAATCGCACGAGGCAATTGCTGAAGCAAATGCTGGCGGACATGAAGCGCACGAAGCAGAAGGAAATCAAGAAAATGAAAAGTTTGGTCCTAGAACTGAATTTCATTCTCAAGGAAAACCTTGGACCCTAAGAATATGGACAGCTGTTATGATGGCCGCTTATTTTCTATTAATCATTTGCCTCGCAGCCTTGTTTTTTATTGCTGTGCAATACATTGCCAATGCGGGTTGGAGTGCAGCAATAAAAAGAGTACCCGAAGCTATTAGTACTTTTATACCTGTGGCTTTTGTTTTGCTATTCGTGGTTGTTTTATTTCAAAAGGACAATATTTACCATTGGGTACATTACGAACATTTACACTTAGGTGCTAAAGATCCAGGTTACGACCGCGTTTTGGCAGGCAAAGCATGGTTTTTGAATGGCAATATGTTGGTTATATTCCCAGCAGTTTTGGTTGTAATCTGGGTATTGTTGGGCATGAAATTGCGCAAACTATCTATACAAGAAGACACTGCAGAAAAAGGAACTTTGTTCTTCTTTAAAAAATCCATCCGTTGGAGTGCTGGTTTTTCAGTAATCTATGGTTTTACTATTTCAGTGGTAGCTTGGTTATTTATTATGAGTATTGATGCCCATTGGTACAGTACAATTTTTGGTGTATATAATTTCGCAACAGGTTGGGTTTCGGCTTTAACCATTATTTGTCTATTTGTAATTTACCTAAAGTCAGAAGGGTATTTGAAAATAGTATCTGACGAACATGTCCATGATTTAGGCAAATTTATGTTTGCCTTCTCTATTTTCTGGGCCTACATTTGGTTAAGCCAATATTTGTTGATCTGGTATGCACACTTTCCTGAAGAAATGGCCTATTTCCAAATTCGCTATGAAAATTATAAATTCTACTTCTTTGTTAATTTAATATTGAACTTTATCACTCCATTTTTGGTGTTGATGATGCGAAACGCAAAAAGAAACAGATGGGTACTGGCTATTGCTGGTGCACTGATGTTGGCTGGACATTATAACGACGTTTGGCTAATGGTTATACCCGGTGTTTACGGAACAGGAATGCATATGGACATGTTAGAAATTGGCACAATGTTATTGCTAGGTGGCATTTTCGTTTATTGGGTTTTGGTGGCACTAACAAAACGTGGCCTTATTGCGGTAAACCACCCTTACATTGAAGAATCTGCAAACCACGATGTGGGTGTGTAATTTTCAAAATAATATATAATTTTAAAGGTCGCCCCGTGGGTGACCTTTTTTTTTCAAAATTTTTCAAAATTTAATTACATTTGTATTGCCATGAACATTGCAAAACAAATCTTATTGTGGGTTTGCTGTATTTTTCAAACCCAAATTCTGCTGGGCCAGAAACCCGCTTCCGCTAGCAAAAAAACCATAAATTCTAATGAAAAAACTACAACTTCCTTAAAGCCCAAGGAGTCCAGTAAACCCATAAATCGGGGAGTCAATTTGGAAAATTTTAAAATGGGTATTATTCCCACTTTTTTTGTACCTCTAGGCAGCCTTGCGCTGAGTTCCAAGCCTGGGTTTGGCTTGCAATACCAGTTGTGGTACACTTTAACACCAAAACTAAGCGTAGGTTTTGGAACGGGTATATTTGTTATTCAAAGAAAAAAAACAGACAGCAAAGCGGGTCATGTAATTCCATATATATTGGGTGTAAAATTTTCACCTAAAAGCAATTGTTATTTTGATTTTGCAGCTGGAATGATCCGCGACCAAGGTGAATATAGTTCTTCTCTCTTTTTTCAGAGTGGCAAACCGTTCTTACTTCATCGATTTGCTTACAGGGCCGGCGTGGGATTCAAATTAAATAAAACTTGGGACCTGGGTTTAAGATATGAAGGTGCCCAAATTAATAGCTGGGCGGCATTGTTGCTTACCTATAAATTCGTGAACAAGGAGGTGGAAAATGGAAAATAAATTTTATGCAATCCTCATTTTTGGATTCTTAAGCCATTTCGCAAAGGCGCAATATGTTACCTATGACGATTATTTTTATACCCAAACAAGGCAACCGGCAAGCACTAGGGCAGAGGCAATGGGTTATGCAGGTGTGGCAAACGGTGGAACCGTGCAAGAAACCCGCATGAATGCGGCTTCTCTTGGTGTTTCTCAAAATCCGCTTTTGGTCGAATTCTCTAGCTCTTCGCCAATTTTTATAGATAAAAGAGCAGATTTAACTTTTATTGGGGTTGGCTTTAGATTGCATAAAAAATGGTTTGCAAGTTATCATGAATATAGGGCCCGCATTTTTAATACTATTCTGGGTTTTAAAAAGGGAAATCAGAGCATTCAACCCAATTTTATTCGAGAAAATAACCACCTACTGAATTTGGTGTATAAAGTAAATTCAAATTTGAGTTTTGGTGTGAATGGAACTCTCTTCGATAACCATGTAGACAGCGCTGGGCTGTTTCATAGTTTTATTGCAGACATAGGGGCACTTTGGAACAAAAATTTGTTGAATCCCAAACAGACCAAAATGAAAGAATCTACCATCCGACTTGGCGCCAGCATTTCAAATATCAATTCTGCAAATACCTATTATCATTTTAAAGGGATAAAAGACACCAATTCTATTTATGGATTGATTCGTTTGGGTTTTGCCTATTTTGTTTCTAAGGATATTGGCAATG
>JBBQBB010000028.1:0-41846 GCA_038317095.1 Bacteroidia bacterium
TGGTGGGTGTTTTTTTTTGTGCTTTTTATAAGGTAAAACCAAACGATTTGATAAACCCAAATAGAATTCTGCGACTGAGCCAATGATTAAATGGCGATTTTCAATAAGAAATAAGGGTATTTCATATAAAATTCACAAAAAAACTTGTAAGGTTGTCCAGTGGTAAGTTAATTTGATTCTACAAAAACAATCTAAAATTTAAAAACATGACAAACGAAAACAAAAAAGACCTAAACAATTTATCTGAGCATTCAGTAGATGGTAAAAATGTAAAAGGCGGCGGCTTTGCCGACGGTTTTTCAAGTGGAGATGAGCAAGGTGCTCCAGTAGATCCATTTCAAGCGCCAAGTTTGGTTAGTGCCGAAGATCCAATGGCAGGTGGTGTAGGTCCAGTAGGACCAGGTGCAAACGGAACAGAAGGCGAAAACGATGGTGGTCCATTAGGTAACAATGGGCATGGCATTTTTGGCCCTAAATAAAATTACTGTTAAATGTATAAAACACCTGCAGGAAGCTGCAGGTGTTTTTTTGTTTTATAAGCATTGCAATTCAAAGTGCCTGAGGTATGAATCCCACAAACAGCAAAATGAAGAATAGAGCTAATTCGCACTTATTAAAACTTATCCAACCACAAAAATTCCTATTCCAGGGTAAAAGTCTATAATCCTTGATTGGCACATTGAATCAAACAATTAAATAAAAGTCAATTCTGTATATTATTTTGTGAATTTCTTGTTTGAGATGTTGCAGTTTCGTTACTTTGAATCACTAAAAATACAAGACTATGTCAAACGAAGAAACAAAAAACGCGCACAACATTGGGAACCTAGAGAACCAAGGAATTGATGGAAAAACGGTAATGGGCGGTGGCGCCAATGAAATTGGTTTAACTGAAGATAACTTTGGTCAAGCGGGTATGGTTTCATCTGGTTCATTTTCAGCAGATAACGTTCAACCAAATGTTGAAGTAGTTGCAATGGGAAATCCAGAGAATATGGGTACTTCAGGTCCAAATCCAAACGCATTTGGTCCTTTGCAAAATGACGGTGGTATGTTGCCAATGGATTTAATCTAATTTAAAAAAAATTTACTTAGAAGGCTGCCCACTAAAGGCAGCCTTTTTTTGTACTCGTTATTTTAACAGAATTGAAAAATCATGGATCTAAATCGCAAAATAGAATTCGCATTGTAGGTTGAACAAGCCGCAGAGCAGCGATCAATTCTGGGGCTTTCAAATTGCTTTAATAGTGGAATTGCACGATTTCTGAAAAAATCCGACAATCCGAATGTGAAATTGGGGCATCGGCTAAAATAAATCGCAATACATGGCTATTTTGGTTTTTGGGTTTTCTCCATACTTCATACCCAAAGATGGCATTGTTGTTAAATAAAAATCAAATCTGTATAATTTTAGAATTGGGTGTAGTTTAACCCAAAAGTAATTCGTTACTTTGAGTTACATAAAAAACAAATACCATGACAAACGAAGTAAACAAAAATCTAGAAAATTTGGAAAACGATGGGATTGATGGAAATTCAATTTTAGGCGGTGGCGCTGGTGATATTAATCTTATCGAAGTTAACCCAGCAGGTTTGGGCGGAACCATTGACTCCATTGGTCCAAATTTTGAAGTGATTGCAATGGGGACTCCCATGCAGAGTGAGGATCAAGTGAATATTATCAATAGCAGCGAAGCACCTCCCATTGGCGTTACCCCTGGTGTAGACGTAATTAGCGGTTATACAAACGGAAATACTTAAATGAAGAGCCGACTTAAAGTCGGTTTTTTTATAGAGGCCTCATGAAGCTGGCCTTTGTAGTATATTTTGGTTGGTACAATAAAAAAAAGTACCAATAATAGGATAAGTGATTCGTGTACACTAAATTTGAATTAAACATTTAAAGAGCAAACAAAATGAAAAAACATGAAATGGGTCCTGCAGGATTAAATTTTTTAGATAAGCTGTCTAACCAAGAAATTGAGGGAAGTAAAGTTTTAGGTGGTGGCAGTAATATGGGTAGTTCCGGTATTATTGGTTCAAACATTGAGCCTAATTTAATAGCACCTGGAATGGATGCAGTAGGATATGATTCAGTCGTAATTGCAGTTGGAGATGCACAATTTGGGGTTGGACCTGATTTTGCTGGATCTGAAGCGCCACCTATAAACAATGGAAATAATTTTACCATAAATTCAGGTTATACAAACGGAAGCGTTTAACACCATAAAATTTCAAAAAGTCCAGCATTCTCCATGTTGGACTTTTTTTATGCAATATACTTTGGTCTTTGGGTTTCTTAGTTCTCAAAGTTCTTGAAATCAAATGTTTTACAATAAATTTCTCCAAATATTTGGAAGTTCGTTCTTGTTTAGCGTTTATTGTTGTTCAAAATACCCATCTTGAAACTATCACATCTATTTACATCTGGAAATAAATGGTTGTTTCCACACATTCGTCAGCCCGACGCCATGGATTGTGGACCTACTTGTTTACGTATTATTACAAAACATTACGGACGTAATTATTCATTGCCTTTTTTAAGACAATTGAGTTATACAACCCGAGAAGGATCTAGTCTTTCGCAGTTAGGAGCCGCCGCAGAGCACTTGGGGCTCAGGTCTTTGGGTGCTAAAATAAGTTTTGAACAGCTTTTAGAAGAGGCACCCCTTCCTTGCATTGTGCTGTGGAACCAAAATCATTATGTGGTTGTTTATCGCATTACCAAAGAAAAAGTATACATCTCAGACCCGGGATTGGGGCTTGTAAATTATCCGATTGAAGAGTTTTTAGAACATTGGATAGGTTTTGGTGCCAAGAAAAATATCAAGGACGGCATCGTTCTGTTGTTGGAACCCACACCAGAGTTTTATGCAAAAGAAGAAGAAAAAAGGCCGGAAAAGAGGGGCTTTGATATACTTTGGCCATACCTTAAGCCACATAAACGCTATGTTACCCAAGTATTTATTAGCCTACTCGCTGGTAGTTTATTGTCTTTGATATTCCCCTTTTTAACCCAAGGAATTGTAGATATTGGGATACGAAACAGAGATATTCATTTTGTTTATCTCATTTTGGTAGCCATGTTGTTTATTTTCTTCGGTAGAACTGCCATTGAACTCATTCGTGGTTGGATAATGTTAAATATGAGTGCCAGAATAAATATATCTCTGGTGTCTGATTTTTTCTTTAAACTTATGAGGCTGCCTATTTCCTATTTTGACACCAAAATGAATGGAGATATTTTGCAGAGAATTAGAGACAATCGGCGTATTCAAGGATTCTTGACTGGAAGTTCCCTGGCCATACTGTTTTCATTTTTAAATATTGCCATTTTCGGATTTATTTTATTGGCGTATAATACGTCCATTTTCCTTGTGTTTTTTGGCGCAAGTATTCTCTATATTTTATGGATTTCTTTTTTCCTAAAGCGCAGGGCTGTGTTGGATTACAAGAGATTTAGTTTGGAAGCCCAAAACCAAGAAAAAGTATTGGAATTAATTAATGGAATGCAAGAAACCAAATTGCACAATGCGGAGCAACAAAAAAGATGGGGTTGGGAACATATGCAGGCGCGTTTGTTTAAGCAGGATATTAAGCAACTAAGTTTAAATCAAACCCAATCCACGGGGGCTAAAATCATCAATGAACTAAAAAGTATTATCATAACCACTATGACTGCAAATTTGGTAATACAAGGTGAATTAACATTGGGTGAAATGATGTCAGTTTCTTATATAATGGGTCAACTCAATGGTCCTATAGCCGAAATAATAACCTTTATGCACGATTTTCAGGATGCGAAATTAAGCCTTGAACGGATTTCCGAAATTCATAACCGGGATGATGAAGAGCCGCATAATGCAGAAGTATTAAAGGATATTCCCGAAAATGGTGAGATCTCTTTGGACAAAGTTTCATTTCAATATGGCGGACCAGAATCAAATTGGGTAGTTCGAAATTTAAGCATGAAAATACCGGCTGGCAAAATTACCGCCATTGTGGGAGGCTCTGGCAGTGGTAAAACCACTTTGTTAAAATTGCTATTGAAATTTTATCCTGCTACACGAGGCGATATGTATTATGATTCGTATAATTTAAATAAAATTTCACAGCAAACTTGGCGCGACCGATGTGGTGTGGTTATGCAAGAGGGTTTTATCTTTAACGATTCAATTGCAAAAAATATAGCCATAGGCCATGATGAAATTGATCAAGATAGGTTGATTAATGCTGTGGAAATGGCTAATATTCGTGAATTTATTGAAGGTTTGCCTCTTGCCTACAATACGAGATTGGGTACAGGAGGCGTTGGCGTATCTGGAGGGCAACGTCAGCGAATTTTAATTGCAAGGGCGGTTTATAAGGATCCAAAAATATTTTTCATGGATGAGGCTACATCGGCTTTGGATTCGAAAAATGAAAAAATAATTATGGAAAACTTTAACCGTTGGTTTGCAGATAGAACGGTGGTGATTATAGCACATAGGCTAAGTACTGTGAGAAATGCGCATCAAATTGTAGTGCTAGACCAGGGTAGGGTAATTGAGCAAGGGAATCATGATGAATTGGTGGCAATGCAAGGTGCCTATTTTGGATTGGTAAAAAATCAACTTGATCTTGATAAATTGGATAAATAGAGCAGGAGGAAAACAATGGAAAATAATGAAAAAAATCCGCTGAATCTAAGAAGTGAAGAGATTCAAGACATCATGTCTAAAGCGCCCTCTTGGGTAATAAGATGGGGAATAACCACCATTTTTGCAATTATAATTTTAGGTATTTTTATGACTTACCTCATTCAGTACCCCGAAATTATTAAGGGTCCCATAAGCATAACGACGGAAGTGCCTCCAGTAAAGGTAATTGCCCAAATTGGTGGCAACTTAACCAAGGTGCATGTTGTCGACGGGCAAAAAGTAACGGCTGGTACCCTTTTGGCGGAAATTGAAAATCCAATAACAGGATATGGGGTTACTTATTTGCGTTCGTACATTCAAACCTTGGAAACTGAAATTACCAAAGGCTCTTCGCAGTTGCCAATTCCAGATACTGCAAATATTGCGGTAGGTGATTTGCAGTCGATTGTGAATCTGCTGCATAAGGATATTTTTGATTTCAATCTGCGCAGACAGTATAAAGTTGACGATGTTGAAATATCGAGCTTAAATCAACGTTTAATGCGCGAAAGGGATTTGCTTGCGGTTACAGATCGCATGTTGGGTTTGTCTCAAAAAGATTTAGAAAATGCAAGAATTCGATATGAATCTGACAAACAATTGTACAACCAAGGCGTTATTAGTAAAACCGAATTTTTAACCCAAGAAAATAATTACCGCGCCAAACAATTGCAAGTTGAACAATTGCGTCAGACTCAGATTCAAAGCTCTATTAGTATTGGTAATTTACAGCAACAAATTAGCCAATTTGGCTACAATAAATTATCTAGGGAGCAGAATGGAATCGAGTCTATAAAAGCCAATTTAGAAACCATTAGGAGTTATTTGGTAGGGTGGCAGCAAAAATATAACCTCATAGCTTCTAAGGGTGGTGAAGTAAGTTTCTTGCAGAATTTGGATTTAAAGCAATTTGTAAAGCCTGGGGAAGAGCTTTTTGCCATTTTACAACCTCAAAATAAATACATTGGATTTGCTTCAATTCCCTCCAATGGAATGGGGAAAGTTGCCATTGGCCAGCATGTTTATATTCTTTTGGAGCATTATCCATATTACGAATATGGGATGGTTGAAGGTAAAGTAAAGCACATTGCTTTATTGCCAAATGGCAGCGAATACAGGGTTGAAATTGCTATGCCGAATGGCATGAAATCTACCCATGGTGAGGTGTTGAAATTTAATCCAGAAATGACTGGTGTTGCAGAAGTTGTGACTGAAGAAAAAAGAGTTATTGAAAGGATTTTTGGCTCTTTTGTAAAAGTGATTAACAAGCGATAATTAAGAATGAAAAAAATTGTTGTCCTTGTTGATTTTACCGAAGTTGCATCAGTTGCAATTGACCATGCCGCATTATTTGCAACCAAAAGTTCTATCCAATTGGTATTGCTGCACATTGCAGCAGATTCTAAAAAACAAGAGGATTATGCCCTACGAGAAAAATTGAAAACATTTGGAAATTCTCTAACACAAAATGGAATTTCTTTTGATGTTCAAGTTGATTACGGAGATTTTTTTGGAATTATCAACGACAGTTTACAGGTATTAAATGCAGAATTGGTAGTGGTAGGGACACATGGTATCTCTGTTAAAGGCAGTTTTGCTGGTAGTGCTATTTTTCAATTGTTACACCTTATTAACATCCCAGCATTGATAGTGCAAGGACATTCAGTGGTTCCAAAACAAGGTTTTTTGAAAATATTGCTACCCATGATTGGTAAAACTGAAAATGTGGAAGTGGCAAAGGATGTTGCCAATTTTGGGGCTGCACATGATGCTACTGTCCATCTTCTCAGTTTTTATTCGCCAGAAAATGAAACCGACATGCGAAATAGAACCAATGACATGGCAAAGGGATTGAATGCTGGCGGTTTAAAAACGTACATTGATTTAGAACGGACGCTTGTTGCGGGTGATTATGCTCGTTCCATTATCGAATATTCGGATATAGAAGAAACAGACGCTATTGTGCTAATGATTAGCCAAAAATACGATGGCTATTTTGGGACAGAAGACCAAGAAAATATTTTGTTGAACAGGCTTTGCAAACCCGTGCTTTGTCTGTAGTTAAGCCCAATTGTAATTCGCGCAAACCAAGTAGCATTAAGTCTTAATAAATCATTCGGCAAACTTTTGTAGGTTGATTTATTTGGGGTTCCTTGACAATAAGCCTCGCTATCGTAATGGATATAATTATAACCGGAAACAGGATTATTGTCTATTAAAACACAATCGGTTTGTTTTCCCAAATAAAAATGAATGTATAACGCAGCTCCAATAGGGATTTTAAATTTTTCGGCGATTTTGTATTCAAGTAAAAATTCAGTAGATAAGTTTGCAGTAAACGCGCCTCTATTTCTTTGAATTTCTTCACGATGAAATCTTTTTCCTGTGAGAAAACCCCACGTATCTGAGAGTACTTGGAAATCTGTCTTTGAAAACCCAAGCCCCCAGTGATTGAGAATTGATAGGATCTAACACGAAACTTATTAAATATGCTGTCACTAAGGTTGTTGTTTTTTCGTAGCGCTTCTAATAAATCGTTTGTCCAAAATAAATCCTTGTAGTTTATTAAGTAAAATTTATTTCATTTTGGGTTTTTAATGCATTTAGTCAAATATGCGGCTTGCAAGGAAATTCCTTTGACGTAAAAATAGTTTCAATAAATAGACGGATCTGTTGAGAAAAAAAGGAATTTTGATTTGGAAGAATATTTGTTCGCGTTTGCTTTTGCAGAATAAGTAAAAAGAAAAAATAAGAATGTTAAGGCTAAATATTTTGTTGTATAAAATTTTGTATTTCTCTGTAAAATTTAGCAAGCGGGAAGCCCATAACGTTGTAAAAGCAACCATTTATTTTTTTTACACCTATATATCCCATCCAGTCTTGCACGCCGTAAGCGCCGGCCTTATCAAAAGGTTTGTAATTTTGAATATAATGCCAAATTTCTTCATCCGATAATTCGTGAAAATATACTTCGCTTCTTTCTGAAAAAACAATTTGTTTTTCATCGTTTTTAAGACATACGCCTGTAAAAACTTCATGCATGTTTCCACTGAGTTTTTTCAACATTACATAGGCGTGTTCTGCATCTTTGGGTTTGTTAATTATTTCGTCGTTTAACACTACAATGGTATCCGCTGTAACTAAAATATTGGTTTTAATTGCCTGTGTATAGTGGGCCGCTTTATGGCTGGCTAAAAATTCACAAACTTGGTTGTTTTTTAAATCTGGAGAGAAATCCTCTTCGGCTTCGATATCCACGTAAGTAAAATCAAACCCGGCATCTTTCAACAATTGGTGTCGTCTGGGCGATTTGGAAGCGAGCAGGATGTGCGGGAATTTTATATCCATTCTTGGTTTTGCAAATAAAATATAGAATTGTTGGTTTTGATACTTCTTCAAAGGCGTAATTTGCCCTTTTAAGAATGAATATTGGAATCTTCCGTCGAATTTTCAGTTTTATCTGGCCAGTGGTTATTGAAAAATACACCTCACATTACAATCAGGTTTTGGAGATTTCACTCTATCAAAACAAATTGCATTTGAATAGCGCCAAAGCGAATTACTCTTTTGGGTCGCTGCATACAGTAATGAAAAAAGGTTTGAAAATTGCAAAAAAGCACTACAATTCAAAATTTAATCGAGTTTTGCTTTTAGGCTATGGTGGCGGCAGTGTGGCTAAAATTTTAGTCCAAAAATACAATTCGGAGGTTCAAATTACAGCTGTAGAAATAGATTCTAAGGTAATTGAGATTGCCAAGGCATGGTTTCCGCAAAAAAATGTGGTTTTCGTAAATGCGGATGCAGAAGAATTTTTAGGCTCAAAATGCCAGAAATTTGATCTTATTGTTTGCGATGTGTTTATAGATCTGGAAACACCACAATTTTTTTCCTCTTTCGAATTTTATCAAAAAATAGGAGATTGGTTGACTGAGGATGGACTTTTTTTTCAGAATTTGATGATGGCTGACAACCAGGTTATTTTGCATTTTAATCTAATTCGTAAATACTTCAAAAACCCAATGTTTGTAAATGTTGTAGATACGAATCGCTTGTATTTCGGCAAAGCTTTGTAACTTTTGTGCATTGTAGGCTGGGAACTATCCATTTAATTTGCGCCACGAAATGGAAAAAATAGCAGTAATAGGTGGTGGAACTATGGGAAATGGTATTGTGCATGTTTTCGCACAAAATGGATATCAGGTAAATTTGATTGATGTAAAACAAGAAGTATTGGACAAAGCTTTAGCCACTATATCTAAAAACATGGATAGGCAAGTGTCTAAAGGCAGCATGACAGAAGCTGAAAAAGTTGAAGCAATGGCAAGAATTGGAACCTTTACGAACATTAGCGAAGGTGTAGATAATGTAGATTTGGCTATAGAAGCGGCTACGGAAAATGTCGAAATTAAATTGAACATATTCCGTCAATTAGATACCCTTACCAAGGCTGATTGCATATTGGCTTCCAATACGAGTAGCATTAGCATTACTAAAATTGCGTCGGTTACAAACCGTCCTGAAAAAGTAATAGGGATGCATTTTATGAACCCAGTTCCTGTGATGAAATTGGTTGAAATCATAGGTGGATTTAAAACAACAGAAGAAGTTGCTTCTAAAATTGTAGACTTAACGAAAAAATTAGGCAAAGTACCTGCTGTGACCAGAGACTATCCTGGCTTTATTAGCAATCGCATTCTGTTGCCTATGATTAATGAAGCGATTCATGCTTTAGACCAAGGTGTGGCTGGCGTGGAAGAGATTGATACCATCATGAAATTGGGTATGGCACATCCAATGGGTCCTTTGCAGTTGGCAGATTTTATTGGACTGGATGTTTGTTTGGCAATTCTTGGGGTTTTGAAGGATGGTTTCGGCGATCAAAAATACTCCCCTTGCACATTGCTTATAAATATGGTAACTGCAGGTGATCTAGGTAAAAAGTCGGGTCGTGGATTTTATGATTATAGTGGCGATAGCAAAGAATTGGTGATAGCACCAAATTTCCGTCGCACAGGACCAGCAGTAAAAATGTTATCATGAGATTCTTTGTGTTCTTTCTAATTTCAGCCCTGATTTTTCAATCTTGTAAAAGTGATGAAAAGCAAATCATTGGAGCTTGGTTTGCCAGTAAGGTAACCATCGCCGGGGTTGATAAAACCGCAGATTACACACGCAATGGCTATAAAGAATCTTATGGCGAAAGCGATGTGTATTCTTTTAGTGGCGCCCCAGATGGAAAATCTGGTGAAGGCGATTATCAGTGGACTTCTAAAACAACTGTGAAACGAAGCGGAGTATCCAATCAGACCTCGTTGGAGTTTACGGTTAAAACGTTGACGAATAAGAAAATGACTTACACTTGCACAATAAATGGAGATGAGGCAACGTTTGAGTTTACAAAAATGGGTAAGTAATAGATTTTCTATAATTTAGGGCATTTTTTATCGGTTTTAAATCTAGGTGGATATTTTTGAATTGAGAATGATTCCAATTAGATTGTTAACTAATTCATTCTCAATGATTAAAAATTTCATACAAAAAAACGTCCCATTCGTCGAATATTAGGTTATCTGGTTTCAAAAGGTTAAAGTTGCCTCGCGTAATACACCTATGAAGCAAAAATATTTTCAAACAGCAATCTTGCTACTTGCCTTATTTACTGCTGGCAGTTTATTTGGGCAGTCGAGATTTATCCGGGGTAAAATCTCTGGAGCAGACAGTTTACCCTTAGAGGGAGCCCTTGTAAAAGCATTGGGTACCTTGCAATCGGCTTATTCTAACAAAGAAGGAGATTGGTCTTTGGCAATTTCTAGCAATGTTACCCAAATCGAATTTGCGATGACGGGCTATGTATCTCAAACCACCGGTGTTCCCTCAAACTCTGATATTTTGAACATCAGACTGCAGGAAGACGTGATAGGTATTTCTACCATTACTGTGACAGCACTTGGAATAAAGAAACAACAGAGATCCATAGGTAGCTCTGTGCAAACGATAAAGGGCAGCGAGGTGCAGGGGTCTGGCGAGCAGAACGTGATACAGGGTATAAGTTCAAAGGTTGCGGGTGCACTGGTTACTGGCTCTGGTGGAACACCGGGTGCAAGTTCCAAAGTTATATTGCGCGGAGCTACATCGTTTACCAGTGAAAACCAACCCCTGATTGTGGTGGATGGCGTTCCAATAGACAATAGCACCGATCAATCCTCTTCTGGTGACTACCCTTTTAACCCCGATTTGCAAGGGGTGAACAATTCGAACCGAGCAATAGATATTAACCCTGATGATATTGATGCAATTACGGTGCTCAAAGGACCAGCAGCCGCTGCATTGTATGGCGTGCGTGGTGCAAATGGTGCTATTATTATTACCACCAAAAGAGGTTCTGCGGGTGGAAAGCAATTTTCTGTCGATATAAATTCTACATATGAAATTAGCAATGTAAACAAATTGCCTGAAAAACAGCGGAAATATGGCCAGGGTAGCGGTGGTGGAACAATAGATGGAGTTGGAAATCCTGTGGAAGAAGGCAACAACAGCCGCAATGTTAGTAGGGATTGGGGTGCTAAGATTGGCAATCCTTTTAACAATGAAAAAACATTTTTTCAAACTGGTTTTAACATGACCAACAATATTGGAGTAACTGTGGGTGGAGAAAGAACCACAGCCCGATTTTCGGTTGGCAATACAAGGCAAACCGGTGTAATTCCAAACAGCAACTTTAATCGTTTGAATATAAGGGTAAATACAGATACCCGTTTGGGGCAAAGAATTACCTTGGGCAGCAGCATAAGTATGATTAATTCTGGAGGTACACGCCCACAAAATGGAAGCAACCTTTCTGGGATTATGTTAACCTTGTTGCGTTCGCCAGCCGATTTTAATATAGCAGGAGGTGAAGGAAGTAAAAATTACCTCAATCAGGATGGAAGTCAATACCAGTACTTTTCAATCTATGATAATCCATTATTTTCCGCACACGAAAATCCATTTAAGGATAATGTAAACCGTATGATGGGCAATATTGCCCTGAATTATATGCCCTTAGAATGGTTGACTGCAACCTGGCGCGTTGGAACAGACCAATATACCGATTCAAGGAAACAGATTTTCGCCATTGGATCGTGGAACCCTGATAATGCTCCTGGCGGAGAAATCGATGAAAATATTTTACGTTATCGTGAAGTGTACAGTGATCTTTTGTTCAACATAACCAAAGATTTGAGCAAAGATGTGCATATGAATTTGTTGTTGGGAAACAATCTCAATTCAAGGCAAACCGCCAATCAGTATTTAAGAGGAAGGGATCTTGCGGTGCCAAATTTTTACAATTTGAGCAATGCGTCTAACTTATATGCCAGTTCTTCCTTATCTCAGATTAAAACTGCTGCATTTTTTTTCAACGCAGATTTCGAACTTAAAAAATATTTATATTTAAATATAACAGGACGGAATGAATGGGCAAGTACTTTCGGCACAAGCAAAAGTAGTTTCTTTTATCCATCTGCAAATATGGCTTTCATTTTTACTGAGTTTATGCAAAAGAACAATGTGCTCTCGTTTGGCAAAGCCAGATTGTCTTATGCACAAGCAGGCAAGAATCCAACTGCTTATGCATCTCGAACCTATTATGTAAATCCGTTTTTTACGGATGGATTCACAGGAGGTTTGAATTTTCCTTATTTGGGTCAGAATGGATTTGGTTTAAGCGACATAATGGGCAACGCCGCTTTAAGGCCAGAGAAAACGACAGGTATAGAAGCGGGTTTGGATTTGCGATTCTTCAAAGGAAGATTGAATATTGATGCAACAATATATAAGCAAACCAGTACAGATATTTTGGTAAATATGCCATTGGCTCCTTCTACTGGGTTTCAGCGAATATTGCAAAATTCGGGCAGCATGGAAAACAAAGGAATAGAGCTGATTGTAAATGGCAGTATTGTGAAGAAAACCAATTTTGAATGGACAGCCGCGATTAACTTTGCCAGCAACAGAAACAATGTAATAAAACTAGCCAAAGGGGTAGACGAAATAGAACTAGAATCTGGATTTAGTTCATTGGGTGCTTACGCTATAGTAAATCAGCCATATGGCGTTCTATACGGCTCTCGTTGGGCAAGAAATTCTGATGGAAAATTGTTGATTGGGACCAATGGATTACCCAAAATAGCAGATACACGTGGAAATATTGGCAATCCTTATCCTAAATGGTACGGCGGTTTGAGAAATAGCCTTAAGTACAAAAAAGTAAGCCTCACTTTTCTATGGGATGTGCGCAAAGGGGGTCAAATTTGGAACGGCACATGGGCTCGTTTGAATAATTTAGGTCTTACCAGTGAATCTGCTGACCGAAATAGGAAATATGTAATTGAAGGGGTAAATGCTACCGATGGAACTACAAATACCAAAGAAGTGTCTGCATCAGATTACTACAGGGTTTACAAAGGAGACAATGGAAATTATGCGGCGGAAAATGCTATACAGGATGGAAGTTGGTTGCGTTTGCGTGAATTGGGTTTAAGTTACATTTTGCCTATGAAATCAGGTTGGACAATTAAACGCATTGAGTTTGGATTCATAGCCCGCAATCTCTTTTTATTTACGAAGTATAAAGGTGTCGATCCCGAAACCAGCCTCACTGGTGCCGGCTCTAACGTTGGTGGGTTTGATTATTTTAACAATCCTGGAACCAAATCTTTTATGTTTACAGTTAAACTAGGGCTTTAATTAAGAAAGGAAATCAAAAAATGAAAAAAAATGTATTAATCCTAAGTGCAATGGCTATCCTGCTGGTAGCGAATTCTTGTAAGAAATTTGTTTCTGGACATGATATATCACCAAATTCTGCTTCTGAGGCGACGCCTCAGTTGCTATTGTCTGCATCGGAATTGGCTGTTTTTGCTACCTATGGAGGCTCTTTTAGTCGCAATTCCAGCATGTGGTCGCAACAAAGCGCAGGTTGTCAATTTCAATCTCAGGCGGTTGATGAGTATGCATTGGATGAGGGAGATGTCGCCAATGAATGGCAAGTAATTTACAATGGATTGAAAAATTCAAAGATTCTGAAAGAAAAATCTGGTGTGGAAAATCCATACTATCAGGGCATCAGTAACGTTAACACTGCATTGCTTCTGGGTGTTGCTACAGATTTCTGGGGGGATGTGCCATACTCGGACGCTTTGAAAGGGCAAAGTTTGCAACTGGATGCCGAATATGATTCTCAGGAATCTGTGATACAACAAATCCAA
The DNA here is from genome assembly GCA_038317095.1 of Bacteroidia bacterium. Taxonomy (GTDB): domain Bacteria; phylum Bacteroidota; class Bacteroidia; order NS11-12g; family UBA955; genus JAGXTF01. The sequence continues at coordinate 13,928 of JBBQBB010000028.1, forward strand.
AGTATGCTTTCAGAAGCGATTGCCATGTTCAATCAGCCGAACAATATTTTATACCCTGCCTCTGATGATTATATTTATGGAGGAGATATACAAAAATGGAAGGGTTTGGCTTATTTGTTAAAAGCCCGCTATGCTGCGCGTATCAGCAAGCGCGATGCAAACTGGTTTACCACTGCCTTGAAATACACCGACAGCGCTGTTGCCAATGGGTTTATAAGTGAATCAAGCGACGCCAATTGTAAGTTTGGAACCAAAAGCAACGAATACAATCAATGGTATGCTTTTGTAAAAGTGGAAAGAACTGGATACATGTATGCCGACAGCGCTTTTGTAGGCAGCATGTTGGCCAATAACGATCCCCGTGTTTCTTATTACTTCACCAAAAATGACAGTGGAAAATATGCGGGATCTCTTTTGGGTTCCTATAATACGGACAACGTTTCTGAGATTGGAGGCTATTTTGGTTCACAAAACAGCCCAACACCCATTGCAACATACACTGAACTAATGTTTATACGTGCAGAGGCATTTTTAGCTGCCGGCAACAAACCCACATCTGCGGCGGCCCATAACAGTGCAGTTCTTGCCCATGTTTTGCAAATCACAGGATCTGCGGCTCCTGCTGGTTTCGTAACCTCTACTGCCAGCGAAAATGCGGGAAGTATTACTTTAGATAAAATTATGAGCCAAAAGTATATTTCTAACTATACCATGCTAGAGGTGTTTAATGATTGGAGAAGAACCAATATTCCGGCGCTTAGCAAAAACCCAAATGCCACTCTTTCTGGCATTGCAAGAAGGTATCCTACTTCCATTGAAGAACGATTGTACAATCCAAAATCAGCTTCACATCTTGCAGGAATTAACGATTTGGCAAGTAAAAAAGTATGGTGGGATAATTGATAATCAATAATTTAAACATTAAAAAAGGGAGAATAAGTAATTTATTCTCCCTTTTTAGTGGTAAATTCAAAAAAAAATGTTAGTTTCGCGCCCCATTTTCGGGCATAATATAACCCAATGAAATTAAGTCAATTCAAATTCGAACTTCCACCAGAATTAATTGCTCAAGAGCCACTTAAAACAAGACACGACAGTCGCTTATTGGTAGTTCATACCAAAGAACAACGCACAGAGCATCTGCATTTTCACGATATTCTCAACATATTTAATGAAGATGATGTATTTGTAGTGAACAATACTAAGGTTTTTACAGCGCGTTTGTATGGCCAAAAGGAAAAAACAGGTGCACAAATTGAAGTGTTTTTGCTGCGAGAACTGAACCATGAACTGCGTTTGTGGGATGTTTTGGTAGATCCTGCCCGTAAAATTAGGGTAGGCAATAAGTTGTATTTTGGAGATGACGATTTGGTTGCTGAGGTTGTAGACAATACAACTTCACGCGGCAGAACTATACGTTTTTTATTTGACGGCAGCGACGAGGAATTTAATAAATTGGTGAAGAAATTGGGCGAAACCCCAATTCCTAAGTATATCAATAGACCCGTTAAAAAGGAAGATGAGCAATGGTACCAATCTTTATTTGCCAAGAATGTAGGTGCTGTAGCTGCACCCGCTGCCCAATTGCACATTACCCGTGAATTGTTAATGCGTTTAGAAATTAAAGGTGTAAAATTTGCAGAAATAACATTGCATTTGGGCTTAGGAGCTTTCCGCGAGGTGGAGGTTGAAGACCTTACCAAACATAAAATGGACAGCGAATATTGCAAGATTGACCAAATTGCTTGCGACATTGTAAATGATAGCATTGAAAAACGCAAAAAAGTAGTAGCAGTTGGTGGCAGTGTTATGCGCGCCCTAGAAAGCAGTGTAAGCAGCACAGGTACTTTAAATCCAACAGAGGGATGGACAGATAAATTTCTTGCTCCTCCCTATAATGTAAATATTGCCAATGCCTTTATTACCAATTTGCACGAGTCGGGTTCCCCTTTGTTTATGATGGCTTGTGCGTATGGTGGATATGATTTTATGAACGAAGTTTACAAAGAAGCTATTAAAGAAAAATACCGTTTCCTTTGTTATGGTGATGCAATGTTGATTTTATAAATTAAAATCTCAATATACAATTTTTAAAAGCGACTTTTAGGTCGCTTTTTTTATTTCTGTTGACCAAGACTGCTTTATTAAACAAACAACCCCGGTGAAGCTCCTGTAGGTCGCTTAGCGAGGTCAATCGCCATTAAATATTTGCAAAAATGCAAAACACAAATGGCGCTATTAAACCCCGTTTCCGTGAGTTGTGCCCAGTACTGGTGTCGAATCCCGACGATTCTTACATTTCAAAGAAATGTTAGAATGTCGTGGACCCACGATATTCTAATTCGCAAAATGCGAATAAGAATCATCGGGGCCTGCATGTCCTTTCGAACGTTGATAAGAAAATCGAATTGTGAATGTAAACGAACCCGGTGAAGCTCCTGAAGGTCGCTTAGCGAGGTCAATCGCCATTAAATATTTGCCAAAATGCAAATCACAAATGGCGCTATTAAACCCCGTTTCCGAGAGTTGTGCCCAGTACTGGAGTCGAACCAGCACGTCCTTTCGAACACCACCCCCTCAAGGTGGCGCGTCTGCCAATTTCGCCAACTGGGCAATTTGATTGTTACAACCTAAATATTCTGAGAATTACCGCGGAATATTCCAGCTGCCACTGGTTTTTCCAAAATCTTAGATTTTGGGGTCACAAATATACAAATTATCTGAAATTAACTTCCTATGGTAAATTTATTCTCAAGTCTTTGAGGAAATTACCGATTGTGTTTATAGAGCAAATTGGGCGCAATTGCTTTAATCGAGCCAAAAAGCACTATGGGCAGCAAGCCACCTGCAATGAAAAATAGATTTTCTGGAACTGAAAAATCTACCAAACCGGCAGAAAGGACAATGATGCCGCCAATAAGTGCACCACCCAAGTGCCCCTCATGCGAAATTCTGGCTTCACCCCCTAATTTTAATTGGGTTAATAATATAGAAGACAGGGTAAAAATAATGCCAAATAGCCAGGCCGGAATGCGAATGGGTAGTATCATTAAAGACAACGTTGCAAAAGGTTCCAACAAAACAAATCCAAAAATTACGCCCAAAACACCCCCAGAGGCCCCCAATGCAGAGTAACCTGCATCCTCTTTTCGCATGAGCATGCAATATAAATTGCCACCTATGATGGAGGCCAAATATAAAATGAGAAACAAGGTACGGCCAATCATGATTTCAAGTGTGGGTCCAAAAAAATACAAGGTCATACAATTGAAACCCAAATGTAAAATTCCTGCATGAATAAAGCCAGAAAGAAACAAACGATCGTATTCCTTAAATCTGCGTACCCGTTCGTTTACAAACAGCATCCGTTGCATTTTGGCCGCATTGTTCTGCACCACAAAAAATACAATTACATTGATAACAATCAAAATTACAGAAATGCTTAAATTGTGTATGCCCATATTATTTTTTAATTACCCTTCCATTTCCTTTTTCTTCTTTTATAAAAATGGCCGTCGGTTCCAAATTGTAATAAATATTTCCATTTCCATAAACATGGGGTTTGAAAATATTTTTTGGACTAACAAAAATATCCCGGTCTGTATAATGAAAGACGTACGCGTCATCCATAGTCATTTTTTTAGCATCAAACCAACTTCCATTTTCACAGCTAAAAGCCAGAATATCGCAATTCCCTTCGAATTCAATATTACCAGTGTTTTCGCAAGCCCCGGAGAGAATCCCAACATTCATTTTTAAAAACTGATGCTCCACACTGTTCATATTCAATTCTATTTTAGGAGATGAAATACTGTCCAAACAAATTACAGATGCTGCTCCGTCTATATTTAACCGATTTATGGATTTTATGTTTAAAGTACATCGCGGGTTTACATTTAATTTTCTAACCCAATTGAACTTGTTTTTGTCGCGTATTCTTAATTCGCCATCGGCAATTTTGGTTTCAATTTTGTCTATAAGATTCTCTCCGTATTGAATTGTTATTTGCTCGGACAATGCGGTGTCTGAGGTTATGTATAGTATAAATTTTTGACCCACTTGCAGTTTTGAGAATGACGGTAAAATAGCAGTTTTAGAAATTTCGTTGCCATAAGATTTGAAAAAGTCAGGTCCTTTGGAACAGCCAACCGCAAGGAGACAAATCAGAAAAATGGTATGAATGTTAGTTTGGCGCAATTTTTGGCAAAGTTATAACGTTTAAAATTGCAAATATATCACATAGAACCAACTCAAATATGAAAAAATACATTTCCGTGGCATTGTGCATTTTCCTTTCCTTTTCACTTTCGGCGCAAGAAATCGACGAATCAGGAGGTCCTTTACATGTTGCTGCAAGAGCTATGAGAGATCGAAGATATAGGGAAGCAGAAGAAATATACAGGTCTATTTTGCGTCAAACTCCGGGCGATGTTTCAGTCAATCAAATGCTTTGCCATGCCCTAATTTGTGAAAATAAATTTTTAGAGGCAGATAGTTCCCTGCGCAGAATGGTTGAAGCGGATTCTAACAATATAGGAAATTATTGGTACATGGGTTTAAGCGCTGGCACCCAAAATATTGATTCTGTTGCTATTGTCTGTTATAAAACGTACCTCCGAAAATCAGAGAACAATCCAAATCAAAAAGTAAAAGCATGGCTTTATGTGGGTTCATCATTTCGCAGAATCATGCACAAACAAGGCTTAAGTAGAACTCAATTCGACGATATGTTGTTTTACTACAAAAGGTATTTAAAACTCAATCCAAACGATGTTTATGCGGGTGAGGTTCAGAAGTTTATAGATTCAGTTTCTCCAAAAAGGCCCGAGGAAGGCGCAATTTTGATGTGGGATGAAACAAACTGATTGCCTCAGCGTAACTTTGCCCCAGCAAAATGGTGGGATTTAATAAGAATAAAATTATCAATGATCCAGTTTATGGTTTTCTTACAATCCCTTCTGCACTGGTATTTGATATTATTCAACATCCTTATTTTCAGCGTCTTCGTCGTATTCGGCAATTGGGACTCACTGAATTGGTATACCCTGGGGCCACCCATACGCGTTTTCACCACGCTTTGGGCGCATTAAATTTAATGGTGCGCGCCATTGATGTTCTGAAATCGAAAGGGGTTGAAATTACAGAAACTGAAGCGGAAGCAGCATATTTAGCCATTTTGTTGCACGATGTGGGACATGGGCCATTCAGTCACACCCTAGAACATACCCTTATTAAAGGTGTGAATCACGAGAAGATTAGTGGTTGGATGATGCAGAAGTTGAATCGAGAAACCGGTGGAAAGTTGGATCTGGCCATCGAGATTTTTAACGGTACCTATTTGCAAAAACCATTTTTGGGTCAATTGATTTCAGGTGAGTTGGACATGGATAGGCTGGATTATTTGCTTCGTGATAGTTTTTATACAGGCGTTAGCGAAGGTGTTGTTGGTGCTGAAAGGATTATACACATGCTAAATGTGCAAGACGGCAATTTGGTGGTGGAAGAAAAAGGAATTTACAGTGTCGAAAAATTTCTAATTGCCCGCCGGTTAATGTATTGGCAAGTGTACTTGCATAAAACGGCCGTGGCTGCAGATGAACTGTTACTTTCCATATTAAAGAGAGCCAGGGTATTGGCCGCGGATGGCCACCATTTAGGGAGTTATCATCCATTGGTTCATTTTTTAGGCAATGAAATAGGTGAGAAGGATTTTGATGACGAGGCTCTTGATTTGTATGCAGAATTAGACGACAATGATATCATGAATGCGTTAAAAACTTGGAAATGCCATGAAGATGTAGTGTTGTCAAAGCTTTCCCAGTGCATGTTGGAACGCAGACTGCCAAAAATATTTATTAAATCTACCCCGTTTTCAGAAGATGAAATTACGGAACAAGAAACCATAGCCAAAGATCGGTTTGACATAGCGGATGAGGGCCTTGCCTCTTATTTTGTGCGCACGGGAATTTTAGAGAACCATACCTACAAATCGGAAAGTGGAGGGATATGGATTTTAAGAAAAAATGGTTCTGTGCAGGATGTGACAGAAGCCTCTGACAATTATAATTTGGCGGCATTGAAAGAAACAGTTACCAAATATTATTTAACCTATTGGAAATAAGCCCTTGGAAAAAGTAAAAGCCAAAAAACACCTCGGGCAACATTTTCTAACAGATAAAAATGTTACGGAAAAAATTTCCCAAATTTTGGATGGAGTTTTAGCAGATAAATTAATAGAAGTAGGCCCAGGTATGGGAGTTTTAACGCAACTTTTATTCCCCCTTTGGCAAGAAAAGCTGGAGTGTATAGAGATAGATAAAGAAGCTGTAAATTATTTAAGAAAAGCGCCTTGGGCCTCAGGTTTGAATGTAATTGAAGCAGATTTTTTAGCCATGACAGCGGGTGAATTATACAACAAAGAAAGTGTAGCTGTAATAGGAAACTATCCTTACAATATTTCAACGCAGATTGCATTTAAAGTAATGGAACATAGCGAAAGCGTTGTCTTTTTTGGCGGTATGTTTCAAAAAGAAGTGGCCAAGCGTTTTTGTGCCATCCACGGAAATAAAGAATATGGTATTACCTCAGTGTTGTTGCAAGCATTGTACAATTGCAAATTTTTGTTTACTGTAAATGAGGGTGCATTTTCCCCACCCCCGAGGGTTAAAAGTGGCGTAATGGCTTGCCATAGGCGAAATGAGCAGCTGCCTTGCGGTTTTTCAAGTTTGTTGGTAGTAGTTAAAACCGCATTTAGCCAGCGAAGAAAAACCATGAACAATGCCATGCGTCCTCTATTAAGCAGCCGTCCCAATTTTCAGTTGCCAGAAAACTGGGGAGGGATGCGTGCTGAACAGCTTTCTGTAGAAAATTTTATCCATTTGGGTGAATTATGGGAAAAGTCTAAATAAAAAGGTCCGCTTTTTGCGTTAGTATTGAAAACCATGGTTAGGTATATTGTCTTCACTCTATTTATGTTTAATTTTGTTTTCATTTCTGCGCAAGTGCCGCAGTTTGAAGACCAAACTTGGAATTTTGGGGAGGTTGCCCACTGGAAAAATGATACTGCATTTTTCAAAGTAAGAAATGGCACTAGCCGTAACCTTATTTTTTTACCTACTTATTACAACCAGGATTTTATTATTATGTTTAGCAGCAGAGCTGCTGAGCCTGGAGAAACCATTCTGGTTGGAATTGTGTATTTTACAGAGCACAAAGGCAAATTTGACGTAGAAGTGCCGCTTTATGTAAACTTGAAACCCGACCCCATTCATTATAGACTTAAAGGGAACATTAAAGGCTTTGACCCAGCTGCTTTCCTGAGATGCCCTGCAGTAAATGAGGGTCCGAGTCCAAGGCATTTAGAAAAAGTAGTGACCCTAGAGGTTAGAGACAGAGAAACAGATATATTGTTAAAGCCAGATCGAATTGCCGTAAGAACCAATGAAAACAAAAAGATTGAATTAACACGATTGGAATTAGAATATGAAATGAGTATTTTACCAGGTGGCTACACCATCACAGCCGAAAAAAAGGGGTACGACAATTATTTTGCTTTGGTTATATTGGAGCCATATCAGAATAAATTTGTGATATACTTGGATAAATCGATAGTTGCAGAAGATTTTTCTTCCCCGTTATTGACGGTGGTTAATTCAGATTCTATCAGAAAAGCAGAAAGTCGCAAATCTAGGGATGTGGTTTCACCAGATACTTTTCGAAGCAAGGAGATTGTTGATGAAACGGATTTTCATAGTCATTCAGATACTGTGGCGAAAAATGAAGTGGAAAATGGGCTTTTATTAGCTTCTTATAAATTCAACAACATTGTTTTTATTATAGATGTATCAGCTTCTATGAATCGGAATGGGAAGTTGGATTTGCTAAAAACATCTTACAATACTTTGATAGATGCCCTGCGTGAAAACGACAAAGTAGGGGTGATAACAATGGCAAGTATAGCTAGCATTGTGCAGGCGCCAACAGGTGTAATTGAAAAAGACAGTTTAAAAAGCAGAGTGGGTAATATGAAAGCGGCAGGAAGTACAAATGCTGGAGCAGCTTTAGAATTGGCTTATAAATTGGCTACTGAAAATTTTATTGAGGGTGGAAATAATCAAATTATCATAGCAACAGATGGAGTTTTCTTTGGAGGAAGCCTATCTAGGAAGCAAATGGAAAGCCTAATTGCCCTATCAGCAGCAAAAGGCGTTCATTTAAGCACGGTAGGCATCGGTACAGATCCCAAAGCGATGCAATTTTTGCAAATGTTATCTACAACTGGTGCTGGGTCTTTTGTGCAAATAGCAGACATGTTAACAGATAAGGCTGCCATTTTGGAAATGATTAAACTGCAAAGCCAGCGAAACCTGCATTAATAGGGTATTTTATTTCTTTTTTTTAAAAAAACATGAAACAAACTTTTTTTCATGTCTCAATCTATTAAATTTGCACCTTAATTTCAATAGGGTATAGATGAAAAAACTTTTTCCATCCGGTCTACTAAATAAAGGCCTAAAACAAACGATTGCTGCTCTTGCATTCGCTGCCGTTCCTTTATTGGCATTTGCACAAGAAGCAGCTGATGTAATTGAACCACCCAAAGAATTTGATCCTATGGGTTGGGATTGGATGTTTATTGCATCCGTTGTGCTAACCATTTTGGTTCTGCTGGTTATTATTCGCACCTTTGACATCGGTAGCTTAACGGAAACGATAACAGGTAAAAAGGTAATTAAATGGGATAAGGTTAATGGATTGGTAGGAATCATATTTTTAGTGGCAGCAGTTATTGGTGTAGCTTATGAAATGGTTTACCATGGTAAATATGTGCTTTTAGGCAATGCAAGTTCGGCCCACGGAAAAGCATTGGACAGCATGTTTATGTGGACTTTTGTTATAACTTTTATCGTGTTTTGTATCACAGAAATATTGTTGTTTTATTTCATGTTTCGTTACAGTTATAATGAAAACAGAAAAGCCCACTATTTTTTCCATAACAACAAATTAGAGCTTATTTGGACTGTAGTTCCAGCAATTGTGCTTACTTTCTTGGTTTTGCGCGGTTTTAATACCTGGAGCAGAATAACGGATGTTTCAAAATTGGATAAAAATACAGAAACTATAGAAGTATTCGCTTACCAGTTTGGCTGGAAGGCTCGCTACAATGGAGAGGACAAACAATTTGGTGAAAGTAGTTTTACTTTTATTTCTGGAAAAAATCCACTTGGATTGGCTGTAAATGGGTATGTCGATTCGCTTTCTGCTGAATTAAATGCTGATTTAAAAAGTATCAGCACGTTAATAGGCAGCGTTGAAGATTCTACCATTGCTTGGAACAAAGAGTTGCAGGATTTGGAGTCTAAACAGAATACAACTGCATACCCCGCAATATATAAGGATATTAAACAAAAAGCAAATGATGCTAGCAGCGGTGCTTATTTGACCAAACTTGAAAGAGACAAACGCCGCAAAACATTAAACCTGCAAAGAATTGCATCCTACCGCAAGAATAAAGAGTATTTTAACAACAGTGCAAATGATGATAAAATTACCACTGAAATCGTTATTGTAAAAAACCGTTCGTACTTATTTAAGTTTAGGGCGCGCGATGTAATTCATTCTGCTTGGATGCCAGAGTTTAGGGCACAAATGAATGTTGTGCCGGGCATGGGTACGCATTTTGCCTTTATTCCAGTAAAAACTACCGAAGAAGCAAGAAAAGAGAAAAATGATTCTGCATTCGATTATTACTTGTATTGCAACAAAATTTGTGGTGCTGCGCATTACAATATGAAAATTAAGATAACTGTGGTTGAAACAATGGCTGATTTTAATACTTGGATAGCGGCACAAGCACCAGTGGTAGCCCTGCCAATGCCAGTATCGCCTGGAGGAGAAATGAAAAAATCCGATTCTGCCGCCGCAATCAAACCTACAGTTGCTTCTAAATAAAACCAAAAACTAAAAAAAAAAAATTAAGTGAATCTATGAGCACAGCCGCACTACACGCAGAGCACACAGAACATCACCATCACAAGGAGAGTTTCATATCTAAGTATGTATTCTCTATGGATCATAAGATGATTTCTAAACAATTTCTGATTACAGGAATTATTATGGGAGTTATTGGGATGAGTATGTCATTGCTATTTCGCCTTCAACTTGCATGGCCCGATGAGAAATTTGGCATTCTTGAAACGCTATTGGGAAAATGGGGGGCTGGTGGAAAATTAGACCCTAATTTTTATATGGGCCTAGTTACGCTGCATGGCACCATCATGGTATTTTATGTTTTAACAGCTGGCCTAAGCGGTACCTTTAGTAATCTGTTAATTCCATTGCAAGTAGGCGCTAGGGATATGGCGAGTCCATTCCTAAATATGCTTAGTTATTGGTTCTTTTTTGTTTCATCCGTCGTGCTGCTTATTTCTATGTTTGTTGAAACTGGACCAGCATCGGCAGGTTGGACAGTATATCCTCCTTTAAGTGCTTTAGAAAAGGCAGTACCAGGTTCTGGATTAGGTATGACACTTTGGTTAGTCGCAATAGCTTTGTTTATTATTTCGGCCCTCTTAGGTGGTATTAATTATATCAGTACAGTTTTGAACATGCGCACCAAAGGAATGAGTATGAATCGCATGCCATTAACCATTTGGGCATTTTTCTTTACAGCTGTTTTAGGCTTACTTAGTTTTCCAGTGCTTTTAGGTGCCGCGTTATTTCTAATTTTTGATAGAAGTTTTGGCACTTCATTCTACCTCTCCGACATTTATTTGGAAGGTGTAGGTGCTTTAGAAAACATTGGTGGAAGTCCAGTTTTGTACCAACATTTATTTTGGTTCTTGGGTCACCCCGAGGTATATATTATTCTAATGCCTGCACTTGGTATTACGTCGGAAGTTATTTCTACCAATGCTAGGAAACCCATCTTTGGGTATTCTGCAATGGTAATTTCTTTGGGTAGCATATCCTTTTTATCTTTCATTGTTTGGGGGCATCATATGTTTATTACGGGCATGAATCCTTTTCTAGGCAGTGTGTTTATGATTTTAACCTTAATTATTGCTGTGCCATCTGCTGTAAAAGTATTTAATTATCTAACAACATTGTGGCGTGGAAATTTAAGATTTACACCGGGCATGTTGTTTTCCATTGGCTTGGTTTCTTTCTTTATTTCTGGTGGACTTACTGGAATTTATTTGGGAAACGCGGCATTGGATATTCAAATGCACGACAGTTATTTTGTGGTTGCGCATTTTCACTTGGTTATGGGTAGTTCTGCTATATTTGGAATGTTTGCAGGTATTTACCATTGGTTTCCTAAAATGTATGGTAAAATGATGAACAATACATTGGGATATTTCCATTTTTGGTTAACCTTTATTTGTGCATATTTGGTATTCTTTCCAATGCATTTTATGGGCTTAGCGGGTGTGCCAAGGAGGTATTATCAATTTACACTTCTTAAAGATTTTGATGTTTGGACCGATGTAAATAAAATGATTACAGTTGCCGCAATTATTGGTGGTGCTGCACAATTGTTGTTTTTATACAATTTCTTCAACAGTATTTTCAGGGGTAAAAAATCAGCGCAAAATCCATGGCAAAGTAATTCTCTAGAATGGAGCACTCCAGTGAAACATTTGCACGGCAACTGGCCAGGCGAACTTCCTACAGTTTATAGAGGTCCTTATGAGTATAGTCGTCCAGATCGAGAAGAAGACTTCTTCCCACAATACATCCCAGACGAAACTGCGCCAGAAACTGGCCTGCAAGAAGGAACAGAGCCTATTCTAGATATTAAAGATCCAGAAACTGCGCCTGTAAATAGTGTATTTTTTGCTGCAATCAAACGTGTTTTTGGCTGGAGTTAAGACCCCTGTCGCGTTACGGACAATCATTTAATACATAATAAAACATTTAGACGAACAGGTATACTTGCCTGTTCGTTTGTTTTTTTATTATTTCTGCTTGGTGGGCTTGTACGTGTAACTGGCAGTGGTATGGGTTGTCCAGACTGGCCAAAATGTTTTGGTTTGCTTGCTCCGCCCACCTGTGCTTGCCAACTCCCCGCAAATTACCAAGATGTTTTTTTGCAGATGCGTATTGCCAAAGTTGAAAGATTTGCCAATATGCTTTCAAAAATTGGTTTGGATGAAAAGGCCAAAATGATTCGCACTGATCGAACTATTTATAGACCAGAGGAATTTAATGTTGCAAAGGCTTGGATAGAATATATAAACCGAATTTTTGGCATATTTGCAGGCTTGGCAATGTTCTGGTTTGCCATCCAAGCTTTTCGTTTAAGAAAAATAAAAAATGTATTTTTATTTGCAATCTTAGCCTTAATTATGTTGGTTTTAAATGCTTGGCTTGGAAGCATTGTGGTTGCTACCAATTTGTTATCCGGTATAGTAACTATTCATTTTTTATTGAGTTTTATGTGCATTTTCTTCCTGCTCCTTTCCTTAAATTGTCTAGCTCCTTTTCAACAAAAAAACTTCGGTAAGTCTGAAAAGCAGCTCATGATTGTCTTTTTTATACTCATTATGATTGAGTTGGTTTTAGGCACTTTTGCCCGCGAACGCATCGATTTGTTGAAACAATCGTCTGTGCTTTTGGCAGCTAACGCAGAAATGAACCTCGATGCCATGGGAATTCAGTTTGCAATTCACCGCTATTTGCCAGGACTGATATTTTTATTTTCCATGTTTGCTTACTTTAAGTTTAAAAAACAAAATAGTGGAAATCCATTTAAGGTACTCGCTGCTATTGTGTTTTTACAAATCTGTTTTGGTGCTATTAATATTGTATATCTCTTGCCGCCTTGGTCGCAAGTATTCCATATAGTCTTTGGTAGCTTTTTGCCCTGTTATGCGTTTTACTATTGTTTAACCTCTGTCAAAATAATTAACCTTAATTAAATATTGTGAAACAAATCCTTCTTAATTATTTTCAACTGGTAAAATTTAGACTTACCTCTACAGTAGCAGCCACTTCTGCGTTTGGCTATATTTTGGGTTGTAAAATCAACAACCCAAATGATTGGACAGAAGTATTTAGAGGTATTGAATTTGCTGCAGTAATTGTAGGTGGTATGTTGGTAATTTTTGCATCCAATGGTTTAAACCAGGTTGTAGAAAAAGAGAACGACGGCAAAATGGCCAGAACCAGCAACCGACCCGTGGTAGAAGGTCGAATTTCAATAAACAATGCACGTATCTTTTGTTTAATTTGTGGAACGTTAGGAATAGCTATCCTTGGATTTTACACGAACTATTTAACTTCAATGTTGGGTTTGATTTCCCTTTTGATTTATGTTTTTATCTATACGCCCATGAAACAGGTTAGCCCATTGGCAGTTTTAGTAGGGGCTGTTCCAGGCGCTTTGCCACCTTTAATTGGCTACACGGCAGTGGTGGGTAGAATCGACGAACCGGGAATTATACTGTTTTTGGTTCAATTCTTTTGGCAATTTCCCCATTTTTGGGCAATAGCATGGTTGCTGCACGACGATTACCAAAAAGCAGGATATTGGCTGCTACCTAGCAAGGGCGGGAGAGATAAAAAGAGTGCTTATCAAATTTTAATATATACGGTAATCCTGGCATTGGTAAGTTTAATGCCAGTTTATTATAAGTTGGCAGGCATATATTCCATAGCTATGTTATTGCCAATAAGTGCCTATTTTTGCTACCGATCTTATAAACTTTTTCAGTCACTCGAAATCAGCGATGCGCGCAAGCTTTTATATGCCTCATTCCTATACACACCACTCGTATTTTTAGCCTATATAATATTCTAACTCATGAAAAAAACAATGTCACAGTCACCCCTAAAATCCCCCAAGGAAAACTTTAGAATTGCCCCTGCAAAATTCAACATTTGGTTGTTTATGCTTGCAAGTTCTATGCTATTTGCTGCATTTGTTAGCGCCTTCATTGTGCATAAACCCGATGCAGAAGCCAAGAATTTATGGACATCTTTTGACTTACCTGTATATTTCTTGTACAGTTTTATCATTGCCATATTAAGCAGCGGTTCGGTTTTTCTTGCTTATAAAGCAGCGAAGGAAGATGAATTGCGACTGAACAGAATTTTTTTAGGAATTACACTCTTTTTGGGAATCCTTTTTTGTGTTTCACAGTTTTTAGGGTGGAAACAATTGGCAAGTGTAGGGTTAACTTTTGTAAATTCTCGACCCGAAGATATATCTGCCAGTTATTTTTGGGTAATAACGGTATTTCATGCACTGCATGTATTGGGTGGGATAATATTATTAAGCGTAGCTCTGGCAAGGGCTTTCGCATTTAAAGTGCATAAAAAGCAACTCACTTTAATGTCCGTTGTGCATACTTATTGGCATTTTGTTGGATTTCTGTGGGTTTATTTATATTTATTCCTTTATTTTGCAAGGTAATTTTAGCAAATGGCTAACCACTCAGAAATAAATTTTGAAAACCAACCAGCATGGGCTGGCGGACGTTCCCCCTTTAACGTGAGTTATGGAAAACTTATGATGTGGCTGTTGCTGCTATCGGATGCATTTACCTTTTCCAGCTTATTGGTTCAGTATGGGGCGCAAAGATTTAGCAACGTTCAATCCCCAATTGTAACCCAATGGCCCGAACCGGCTGCCATTTTTAACCATTTCCCATTCTTGCACGGATTGCATTTGCCATTGCTTTTTGTAAGTGTAATGACTTTTATTTTAATTACCAGTTCCGTAACTATGGTGCTTGCTGTTGAAGCCGGCCATCGGAAAAATAAAAGCGATGTTGTTAAATTTATGTTCTATACCGTACTTGGTGGTGTTGCCTTCTTGGGCTGCCAAGCTTGGGAATGGACCATGTTTATTAAAGAGGGGGCTACGTTATATGGCAATAACTTTGGCATTACCCCAGAAGGGCATGAAGTTTTTAGCAAATTGAATTTTGGCAGTCATTTCGAATGGGAGCCAGCTATGAGAACCGCAGGGCCTGTTCCTTTTGCTGCATTGTTCTTTATTGTAACTGGTTTTCACGGGTTTCACGTATTTACAGGTGTAGTAGCCAATATTATTATTACCATTATGGCTGCACGTGGCGTTTTTGAAAGACGTGGACATTATGAAATGATTGAAAAAACAGGTCTATATTGGCACTTTGTAGATCTTGTTTGGGTATTTGTGTTTACATTTTTCTATCTAATCTAATTCAAACTAACTATATAACATGGAATTTTATAGCAAACCGGGCGAGTACGACGCAATCAATTACATACCCCATACCCACAGTCATGGAACCAAAGAGTTATGGAAAACTTTTTGGATACTGCTTGCAATCACCATTTTAGATTTCATACTCTATTTTTCAATGACAGCACCTTCAATCCATATGCTTCGGAATGTGATTTTTATTTTTATGGGTATTGTAAAAGCCTATTTTATAGTAGGTGCATTTATGCACATGAAGTACGAGAAAATAAATCTTGCGTTGATCATTTTAGTGCCAACAATTTTTATCATTGGTTTGGTTTCAGGTCTTCTTTATGAAGGGCATGCCATTACCTTGACCAGATAATCCATGTCTTCAAACCGTAAATTTATAAAAGTGGCCGCTATTGCGGCCCTTATTGTTATACCCGTTTCATTCGTTGTAATGATAGCCCGCGCTAAATGGGTACATAAGCCCCTGCAATACATAAGTCAGGAGTATACCGGTGCGGATAAAAAACAGGTGCTACATACCGTGGGTAACATAGTTCTTTACAACCAGTATGGCCAAAAGGTAAGTATGAGTGAGTTTGATTCTTGTATTATTGTAGCCAATATTTTTTTTGCAAGTTGTGCAGAAGCTTGTCCTAAAATGAATTCTCAGGTAGAGATTTTGGCTGCTGAATTTAGAAAACTTCCCAAAGTGCGTTTCTTGTCTGTATCCATTGACCCAGAAAATGATTCCATCCCGGTGCTAAAAAGTTATTCAGAAAGATTTAATGCAAACAAGTACAATTGGCAATTTTGCACAGGAAATAAAGCCGCTATTTATGATTGGGTTTTAAATGATTTAATGCTGGCCTCAGAGCAAAAAGGAAGTAATTTTATACATGACGATAAAATTGTAATCATCGATAGAGAAAAGTATGTTCGTTCTATTTTGCCCACTGGCGGTAAAACCAAAAAACAAGATTATGAGGCTTACAAAAGGATGAAAGACGATATTGAAAATTTAATGTATGAGTACCGTGAAAAAGACATGGATTAGTGACCGCAATTTTTTCTGGTTGGTTGTAGGTATTTCGCTTGCAGTGCCGGCATTGGTCATTGTGCTGCGCTTTTTGCCCATAGAATATAGGCCCAACGCTTATTTTGCAAGGCACCTGCCTTTCGTAAACGCCATATTAAATTCAATGGTTTCTATTTTGCTCATTGCAGGCTATCTTACCATTAAAAGAACAAAGAATAAAATTGTACATCAATCTTTAATGTTAGGGGCATTTGCGCTTTCAGCTTGTTTCTTGGTTAGTTATGTAGTGTATCACACCGTAATGCCATCCACGCCATACTGCCACGAGGGAATTATGAAAATAATTTATTTAACAATCCTGCTCAGCCATATTGCACTGGCTGTAATTATACTTCCTTTGGTACTTTACACCATCTATTTCAGCACATCTGGGAACATAGAAAAGCACCGTAAAATTGCCCGGTGGACATTTCCACTTTGGTTGTACGTTTCTTTAACCGGAGTTGCAGTTTATGTATTAATTTCGCCTTGTTATTCTTTCTAATATGAAAAAGTTAATAATTATTGGAATTCTTGCGGTATTAGGGCTGATAAATGTGGAAGTGTCGGCCCAGTGCCCTATGTGCAAAACCGCGTTAATGAGTAATATCAATGGCGGTAAAAAAGGGAAAGTGGGCAATGGCATTAACAAAGGTATTTTGTTTTTACTGTCGGCGCCTTATTTTTTGGTGGGCACCGCTGGGTTTGTTTGGTATAGAAACAACCGTAAGAAAAAAGCCAATGCCAGAATTTAAGCACCCTAGGCCAAAGTTCATTAGTTTTTGCCTCTGCAAATGTCCGAGGTGCGGCAATTCTGACGTGTTCAAGTATTCTATCTTTAATATTTTTAAGTTTTCGGATACCAATTTGTCTTGCGCAAATTGTAAACTTACTTATGAGCCAGAACCTGGGTTTTTCTTTGGCGCTATGTATTGGAGTTATGCGTTTATTGTAGCCTTAATTGTTACCCTTTCTATTGCGTTTTCGGTATTTAATCTTTTTGACTATGCAATTTATGCCATTCCTGTTATTTTAATATTGTTGTTGCCTCCTATTTTTAGATACAGCCGCATGATGATGCTGTACGTTGTATATCCCAATATGTACAAAAAAATATTTTCAGAAAAATGACTCTTCCATGACATTCAGTTTTTTTTTTGTACATTTGTATCAAATGATTATTTCATGATAAGAGTATTTCAAATGTTGGGTATAATGTTTATTCTAGCACTTTGTTCTTGTAAAAAATCTAATACATGTGTTTCTAAAACGTGGTTCATAGATGTGACAGACCACCCATTGGTTAATGGTCATTGTGTTGACAATAATTCCCCACTTTTGATAAAGTGTTCTGTGGTTAGAAGTATTACTGTGCCGTGCCCTGCAGTAAGCACTACCTCTGGTGGTGGATTGCTTTGGACTGGATTTGTAAATATGACTCCTACCGGGAGCCCTATCCTTATGGCAGGCGCAACTTCTCCAGTAGGATCAACCGTAACTGCTACTTTTATTTTAGAAGCTTTATGCTGTTGTAAAGATCGTGGAAAATTAACAGGATGTAATCCGAATTCTGGTGCAAAAAATATTTGGGAGTTGAAAACTACCTTAGTAACTTAAAGGCCCATAATTAATACTTTTGGCGCAACAATGACTGCCGCTGATTGGAAGATTGTTTCAATAAATTGTTGCCCATAAAATAAAAAACCAAAATAAAAAACTATAATGAAAAACAAATTTAGAATTACTGTACTTGCCAGTGCAATTATAGTTAGCACTGCAATCTTCCTAATTCAATGTTCTAAAAAGAATACGGATAAACAAAATCAGTCAATTAAATCAAATCCTGCAAAATTATTTCTGAACGCAGTTGCAATTCTTCCGGGTACTTATGATCAGGATATTGCATTGTGGGTTGACCAGAATTATGATTTATATGACAATACAAATACAAACATAGCTAACACAAATACGAGTTTTGATTCAACGATTCTGAACAATCTAAGTTTAAATTCAGTGAATTACAGTATTTCAAATGGTTTGTTTAATATTATGAGAATGTCTAACTCTCTAGTTAATGGCGTTTTTGGTAATACTACTACATTTGGTTCCTCAGGTGGCACTGGAATTGCAAGTTTTTCTGAAACTATTTATGTTCCAAATCTTTTCAATCCAACATTTGGTGGATTTACTAGTTCCAATACAGGAGTGACTGTTTCTAAATCTGCGGGCTTTACTATTGGTATAAATGTAGATAATTCAAACACTTTCGATAATTTAATTTTCATCAGAGACTTAAATAGTCCTACGAATGTATTAGAAATTTATATTCCTTACAACGCGTCTTCAAAAATATTTTCTAGCGGGGATTTGACTCAATTTGGCATAGGATCTAAATTGGATTTTGCAATTGCTCGTGGGAACGTAAAATATTTCAATCATAATGGCATTGATGTTCAAATAAGAGCAGGTGTAATCCAGCACTGCACAACGTTTGAATTGGTGCCATAATACTTTGAAAACACATTGAAGGAATCTTTATTTGTTTAAACCTATTTATTGTTTTGACAATAAATATTTCAAATATTTAATAGTTCTACCCTCTTTCAGCCAAATCTTTTCGTAGAAAGTTTGTATGTACAAGTATGCAGGGTAATCTACCTTTGCATATACATCGCCAATGTTTTCAAGCACCTTTAAGCCTTCTTCTGCAGCGGTTTCAAGTGTGCTTTCGTAAAACAAATCACTATCTGTTTTTACATTCATTATGCAGTTTTGCGCAGCAATGGATCGGTATTTGGATAAAAATTTTGAAGACGAAAGACGCTTTCTGGCTTTTTGCGGTTGCGGGTCGGGGAAAGTTATCCAAATTTCAGAAACTTCGTTTTCTGCGAAGTATTTTTCTATAAAATCAATTTGTATGCGCAACAACCTTACATTATCTAAGCCTTCATTGATTGCAGTTTGTGCGCCTTTCCACAGTCTATTGCCTTTAATGTCTATGCCAATGTAATTTTTATCTGGATTTAAGCGTGCCAATCCCAATGCATAATCTGCTTTTCCGCAAGCCAACTCCAGTACAATAGGGTTGTTGTTGCCAAATATTTCGTTCCATTTTCCACTGGTATCGTTGTTAAAATCTAAGGTATTGGGAAATGAATCGAATTCTTGAAACTTTAAAGTTTTATTTTTACTCATGCGGAAGTACAAAAAAACAACAAATTTGGGTTTTCTTTTTGCATTTTTGCAAACCCATGTTTTTAAATGCGGAAATATTGATCCAAGCCTATCTTTCTGGCGCTTTTCCAATGGCGCATCCAGAGCAGGACAATGCAATTTATTGGCATACCCCGGCAATTCGTGGAATTATTCCACTAGACGATAAATTTACCGTTCCTAAAAATTTAGGCAGATTGTACCGCAGTGGGAAGTTTGAATTCAGTATCAACCGTTGTTTTGAGCAAGTTATCCAAGAATGTGCTTTGCAACGGGCGGATGATACCTGGATATCCGAGGAAATTGAAGATGCATATACCAATTTGCATTTAATGGGCTACGCACACAGTTTTGAAACCTGGTACCATGGAGAGCTCGTGGGTGGCTTGTATGGTGTGGCCATAGGAAAAGCATTTTTTGGGGAAAGCATGTTTTTCAAAATGAATGATGCCAGCAAACTTGCGCTTCTTTTTTTGGTAGACTACTTGCGAGAGCATGATTTTAGTCTGTTAGATTCACAATACCTAAATCCACATTTGCTGCAATTTGGAGCCTTTGAAATAGACCATGAAGAATACCTAGCCCGTTTGCAAGATGCTGTAAGTTAAATCCATAACAATACTATCTAAATAAAGGAATCGAATCGTTAAACAATCTACCTTAAGTGCAAATGATTAACTTCGCGGCATGATACTTTTTAGCGAAATTGACGGAAAGAATTACCGTGCAGATTTGCGCAAGGGTATAGATTTGTCTTTGGGTTTTGGCCCAGGTGGCGCCAATCCCAATGCATTTCAAATTCCACATGCAGTAATAGAACCAATTCGGGTAGGCAATTTTGTAGGAAGTGTTGCTGCAGGCAGTGGCGCCAATTGCGATACGATTTTCTTCTGTGCACATGGAAATGGCACCCATACGGAATGTATTGGGCATATCACCAAAGCGCATCAAAGTGTGAATGATTGCATTCAAAAGTATTTTTTTACAGCACAATTAGTATCATTGCCTTTGACTGCAAGAGCTGATGGAGACAAAGTGGTGAATATGGCTGCTTTGCAAAATGTTGTTTTGGAGAAAACGGATGCCATAATTGTGCGAAGTTTACCAAACAGCAGTAAAAAGAAAAGTATGATTTGGTCTGCCAACAATCCACCTTACTTTGAGCCAGAAGTAATGCAGCTATTTAGAGAACATGGATATAAGCATTTGCTCACAGATTTTCCTTCTGTGGATAGAGAAGAAGACGAGGGCGCTTTGGTGGCCCACCACGTTTGGTGGAATTATCCGCAAAAGCCTCGAAAAGATGCGAGTATTACAGAAATGATTTTTGTACCCGATAAAGTTGTAGATGGATTGTATTTTTTAAATTTGCAATTCGCAGCTTTAGAAAGCGATGCCAGCCCTTCCCGACCGATAATTTATCCTATCAAAGAAGTATAATTCGCCAAATAATTAAATCTTTTTTTTCTTTATAAATAATAAATAAATGAAATTACCTAGCTCTGAACAATGGTTGTATTTATTTAATTTATTAGTCACCCGGTGGGTGAATTCGGGGAAGGATATTGCAAAGTATTCTCCCAAAACAATTCTTTGTATAAAGTGGGATGAAATTGGGGATATGGCAGCCTGTACACACGTTTTTGCATTGTTGAAAAAACGATTTCCCGATGCAAAAATACACGTAATTACAAAAAAATACAGTGCGGGTTTGTTAGAAAACAACCCCAATGTGGATGAAGTAAGTACCGATTTAAAAGCCTGGAATAAAGAATACGATTTGTTGGTGGATTTGCGCGGAACCTGGGGCACATTATGGAAAACCTTTCGGTATTATCCGCGTCTAAGATTAGATAGAGGGACTGTTCGGATTCAACAAAGAGGCAATCAACCGCACGAAACTTTAACCAATTATAGAATTATAGAGCCCGTTTTAAAAGGATTACAAAATGAGTTGCCTAAATTGTTTCCGGGTGAAAAAAATAAAACTAAAATTGCCAATTATATTGCGCAAAATGGGTTAGAAAAATATTGTGTAATTCACGCAGGTGCCCGCCGAGAACTGCGCAAATGGACCGATGTAGGATTCGCGTCCATTGCCGATTGGCTGGTGCAAGAGAAGGGTTTGCAAGTGGTATTTGCGGGAATAGAAAACGAAGAAGAACAAATTAAGAAAATTACAGATAAAATGCGCCAACCCTTTGTGCTTTTTACACGAAATTTCGATTTGTTGGATTTGGCCGAGTTGTGCGAAAGAGCCACCTTTTTTTTAGGCAATGAAAGTGGTCCCTTGCAAATTGCGGATGTGATACAAACCCCCTTGTTGGGGTTGTTCGGGCCTGGCGTAAAAGATGTTTTCTATCCCCAAAATGCCAATGCGCGTTTGATTCATCATGTGCTGGATTGCAATCCGTGCGACCAGATCCATTGCGTTAATGCGGGGAATACTTGCATGATGCGAATAGGGGTGGATGAAGTGAAAATTGAAATTGAAAAGTTGTTGGCATGATACTCAAAATAAAGTCATTGGCAAGGGGTGTTCTATTTTTTCTTTGTGTGCCGCTGCAATGGCAGAATTTGATGCAAATGAAATTCGATGTACTGGATGAAATACAAGGGCTATAGAGCCACTGGGTTACAGACATTGCTTTGCATTCAATAGGGTTTGTGTGGGTAGCAACCAAAAATGGATTGAGCCGGTATGACGGGCATTCTTTTGAAAAATTCAGGCACAAAAACCCAGAATTTACCGTGTAGGAAATGCCAATAAATGATTCAAAATTAGGAACACTTTTGCTATTTTTTAAATGCATATTTAATAAGTACACATTTCAATTTTAAGCACCCCAAATTCTAAAATCTAACTTCACATTCCACAAAATTGATTGCCTTAAATCGCATCTAATGAAGCCGTTTTATTCTCTAAAAAATGAGATTTTGTCTTTTGGAAGGAGTTGCGCAACAGTACAGACCGAAGCGTCTGTAACAGCCACTGCTGTTAGCTGTTGTGCTTTTCTATCTTCTTAGATTTCTATTTAATTCCTCCACTAGTTCATATATTTTCGTATTTGGATTTTGTTGATGAAATGGAAGATTCTCTTGTTGTTCAAATAATGACCTTGCTCTTTTAATTGCTTCTTCTTGTGAAGAACTTCCATCATTGATTAGGATGTCATAGATTTTTAAACAAAAATCATATTTTTTACCATCCTTCACATAATTTATACCGAATCTTTTACCTAATTCAGTATAATAAAATGTCCTTAAATTTTGAGCATCTGTATAATTATAATGCAAATAGAACCATAATTCGAAAGAATCATTTGAATAGGCTACTTTGTAACCAAGTAATAAAGCCTTAGAAATTGAATTATCAAAATCTGCAAATTCAACTTCACCTCTCTTAACATCCATATCAAAAACACACCAAACCTCATTGTATTCTTCTTTAGCATTTTCAACAATTTCTTTTGTCGATTCTACTAATTTCAGTTTAGCTTGACCTTTGAGATCAATTGCTTCAATTTTTACACCTAAAACAGGAAAAGATTGAAAATATAGTTTTTCACTTTGTCCCTCACAAACAATAAGAATTGTTTTGTTGATTGGGATAGTTTCTATATTATAACTGCTTGGCTGAACTTTTTTGTTCCAAGCTTTATCTTTATCAGTAACTTTTATAGCTTTTGAACTTTTTGGCATTAACTAAAAGTTATTAAGTTCGTAAAATCACCAAGAAACGGTATTGCCCCATATTTACCTTGAATATAATCTTTCTCGAAGGAAGCATCATTTCTAACTCCTTTTATTTCAACTAAAGTGTAAAGATGACTTGCTCCATATTTATCTTTTTCAACAAAATCAATTTGGTCACGTCTCAATAAATCTGATGACAATAGATTGGTGTCGTGTGTAGTGAAAACAAGTTGGGCTTTTTTATTTTCTGGTGAATTAAAAAGCTCAACAATTTTTTTAGTCAACAAAGGGTGAAACCTTGAATCAAACTCATCAATAAACAATGGCGTACCGTCCTTTATAGACCTATAAATAAAAGGACTTAATTCAAACATTTTTTTTGTACCTTCAGATTCTTGCATACCGAAAGAAAAATCGCTTTTACCTTCAGACTTTAGGTCGGCATTATATTTTGTTCTGCTCGATACAATGATTTTTCCATTTTTCAAGTCCTCCTTTACTTCTTCCTCTAAATTATCTGGTAAGTTTTCGTTTGTAATTTCAACTGTGTTTAAATCATTAATAGCTATATCTGCATTTTTAAGAAAATTCAAAATGAATTTCTTTTTAACAGAGTCGCTTAATGAATCTCCTGCAATTCCATACATTCCACGATGTCCTAATCCACTAATTATCGAAATAGATGAAATTGTTTTAACAATCTGTTTTGAAAGTTTGCCAAATCCAGTTGCAGATAGGTGTGTTAGAAACATTGATGTTTCTGTGAAAATTGGATCTTTTGAATTTTCAAATAGCTTTTGATACATTACACCTTCCTCAAAATGCGTTTGATTTATCTCTACAATCAATTTACCCTCCCTAATGAATAAAGGTTGTTCTCTTTTGTTGGGAGTAGAAAATAACCATTCACTTTTTATTGACTTATCATTTGCTTCAAATCCATATCTATATCTAGTTTTACCAATTCTAAATATTAATTGAAAAAAGGTAGGTTTATCTTCTGTTTCAGTAGACAACTGAAAAGAATCAATTAAACCTAATGCTTTTTCCTCTTTTACAGAATCTTTGATAATTCTAATAAAGGTTACTAATGCCTTAATTACATTACTTTTCCCACTGGCGTTTGCTCCATATATAGCTTTAGCTTTTAAAAGACTAAGGTCATTGTTTATTGGAAAAATATTGATATTGTCAAGTTCACTATTTTTTGATTTAATCTTAGCCGCAGTCATATTCAAAGTCTGAATGTCTTTGAAAGACCAAAAATTTCCGAAACTAAATTCTTCTATCATTTCTTAATTGTAAATTTGTTAATTATTCGCAAATATACGAATAGCATTTAAAATATGTCAGTTTTTCGTAGATTATTTTTTGGTGTCGGGTTTTTTAGCATTACCGCTAACGTCAGTCTGTCTAAAAACTCATTTCTACTTCTCGTTAATTGCATATTTAGGATTTTACAAAGATAGAGGTCTGAATATGTTTTACAAATCAAGTAGTTTTTAGACAGTCTGACGGTTTGCAGCTAAACGAAGGTGGCGATTTAATGCAGATAGTTTTCAATTGATACTAAACTTTATTAATAGCAAGATACTTTAAACTTGGCAATTATCGCCACTTTCGTTTAGGTGATGTTAGGCGATGCCTTTAGTAGCTATCGGGTAAAATTATATTCTTGTTAAGATATTCTTTAAAAAAGAATTTTTGACTCTTTTTACCTCCAATATCTTCATCTGTCTTATAGTTACTTCTATCATCTATTATTTTATAATAATCTGACCATAATAATTTTTGACGATTTCTAACTGAGGCAATACTATCAAATAGGTCAATCAATCTGTTTTCATTAATTAATCGCACAAATGGGTTTCCTTCATTATATAATGAAAGATATAAATCATAAAAATTATTTAATGATGTATCTTTCAAATCAGTATCAATTAAGTATTTCGAAAACAGTGTTCCGCAAATTTCGAAAGATATGCTGTCAGATTTCAACTTAATTTTGACAGCTTGAAACATTGAATCTAATTTGAAAATGTTACTCTCGGTCTCACTCTTTTTTACTGTTTGATTTGAGCAATTGATAAAAGTTGCAAAAATAGCTGACAATATCAAATATTTAGAAATATCCTTCATTTTAACTCCCAGAAATAAATGGCCCCACCATAGGAAATATAATTGTGACCTCCGATTACATCATTTTCAGCACCCACCCATAAAGTAGCGTGTCCTGAAACACCTCCTCCAAATCCTCCAATAATTGTATAAACTCCGTTTCTACTACCTATTTTACTCCTAACATCTGTAATGTCTGCAGGACCAGTAAAAGTTTCATCTGGGTTTCCCCAAATTGAAGATTGACTTAACCAATTCTTTAAATTAATTGCACTAGCAATAAATCCCTTTCCTTTATACTTGCCCTTTTGAATTAAAAAATCCTTTCTTACATTAACACCACCATTTAACAATCCTAGAGAAACACGTGTTGCACAAGCATTGGTAAATATATTTTTGTCATAATCGTTTCCAAGAATCTCTTTAAAGATTGTATCTGCATCCTTATCATCAGTACCAGATTCATTTTTCGAGTAGCCATCGTAAACTAGCTTCCATTTCGGACGCACTTGTGATGCTATATTGTTTATATTTTGGTTAATACCCCATTTTTCTCTTTCTTCATTATACCAAATAGAATCACGATAATCCCAGGGATTTTTAAATATATTTTTCATATTTATACTGGATTAGATGGTGAAACGCAATTACAACCACTTTGAGGGTGAGTGGCCATAGCAGGCTTGAATTTGCCAGAGTCTACTGGCACAGTAAGATAAACATTGGCTACAAAGCTGGTTGTTTGGGGTAGGTTGTAATCCAACACTGGTGGATTTTCACCATTACCAAGCTTAATCATTGGCTTGGGGTCGAGGCAGGATGAATTTTCTGGCATAATTAATATATTTTAATTTTAGTTAAACGATTTATTTGATTTTTTATTGTGTCGGTTTGTAGTTTTCTATGTGTCGGTTCTAAGGTTTCGCCTAACGGTTTGCCGCTACAAGAAGTTGGCGATTTTCACCACAAATGTTGATGCGGAGAACCAAGCTTTGATTAACCACAAAACTGTCTGCGGAGCTCTGAACCGCCAATTTCTTGTAGGTGCTGTTAGCAGCCGTTATGATTTATCCTTCTGATCGTTTCGTAAATTAAAAAGTTCATCAGTCGTAATAAAATTAGTGAAGTCTTTTTTTGCAAGTCCTTTTATTAATTCTTTGTCACCACTCCAAATTTTACAACGGAAATGTTTTGAATATGCTATATAATGAGTGTCATTGGGGTCAATGTCAAATACTAATTTTTCTGCAGTCAACCAGTGGTTTTGCTTAATCTGTTCTTCAGATATAAATGTGATGTCTTTGTAAATTTGAAATTCAGCTTCTCTAACTTCTTCCATGGTCATACCCGAAATTTTAGAAAGTCTTGGGTAATGTTTGTAAATTTCAGTTCTTAGAAAGTCTGGAGCTATATATTCAAAATGCTTTTTAGAGTTAATAAGTAGGTCTCCAATTTTACCTTTAGAATTTAGTATTCCACTAAAAACAATATTAGCGTCAATTATTATTCTCACTTTATAAATCGTTTGCGATTTTTAGTCCACCAAGTTGAATTTACTTCGTCAGCAAGTTTGTCAATGTCTGATTGTTTTGATTTGCTTTTAGAAGTTGCTTCAAGATACTTTACATAGTCAATTAATCTTTGAAGTCCAAAGCTGTCAACTGATGAAGAAACGGTAATTGTTATTTGGTTATTATTTGTTCGTTCTATTAACATAATTCATATTTTTTCTGATTGTCAAAGTTAATGAAAAAAAAGACAGTAGTTAATCTAAAATTATATTTTTAGTAGTCGTACAATAATGGCTGTTAACGGTTTGGCGCTTGGCGAAGGTGGCGATTTTCACCACAAATGTTGATGCGGAGAACCAAAGTTTGATTAACCACAAAACTGTCTGCGGAGCACTGAACCGCCACTTTTGCCAAACGCCTGTTACCTGCTGCCCGATTCATTGTGGGTTCATAAATTTTTCAAGTGTCTCGATATTTTTCTTTACCTGCGTCATGTCCATTATTTTTGACCCAACTTCAATTGCTTGTCGGTAGAAGGGTAAAATGATTTTAGGAAAATTTCTTTGCTTAAATCCATTTGTCTCAGCAATCATTTTCTTTAATCGAACATCGCCAAATTTTACAAGTAAATGTGTAGCTCTGTAAATTTCATTTGCATCTCGTCTGTCGAGAATTTTGTCAATTAAATTTTGGAACTCTAAATCGCTTCGATTTATGTCTTCCTTGTTTTCGTAGCGGGTAAGTGATTCTTGAATTTCTATTGTTTCAACATTTGCAAAATTCATATTTATGTTATGACCCGCCCACATTTCGTATTGCTCGTCATACCATACTCCTGAATCATGCCACTCGCCATAGAACTGAACTGAATTTTTAATTCTAAAACCTTTAAGTCCGTCCTTAGAGCCTAAAATTGTCGCCTTGCAAGGGTTGGGAAATAAAGCATCTACTTCTTTGTCGGCTTGATAGGATGTAAAACTGTTTAAATATAATTTCTTAAATGCGTCAAAGAACTGAATAATGTTCTCAACCTTTGGATATAGGAACTCTGCTACATTGAATGAAGATTGTCCAACACCACCAATACGAATTGGTTCGGAATCGTGAAGTATGTATTCT
>JBBQBB010000029.1:0-40278 GCA_038317095.1 Bacteroidia bacterium
TCAAAACCAGTGCGGGCAATGTTCATAACTACTGCGTGGGTAAAATAGTTGCGCTTGCCGTTGCGGTTTAATTTGAAAGGCTGGCAAACACATACCTTTACAAAAATACTGTGCTTTACCACGGTGTTTTTATCGGGACCATACAAATTCAAACTGCTATTTTTCATTTTATTATGGTCAGCTATAGAGGACATTAGGAATCCATAAGTTGCATAACGCAAATCTACTGTATTTTATTCCGCAGCACAACTGCAAGCACCACGGGAGCTCCAATAATGGCACAAATGGCATTTACGTTTAAAGTAAGGTCAGTATATAGATTGTGTGCCACAATATCGGCAAACAAGCACAAACATGCACCCCAAATAGCCGTGGGCAGCAAAATGGTGCCATGATCGTTGGATCGGTATAGCATTTTTGCTAAATGTGGCGCAGCCAAGCCCACAAAACCAATAGGACCGCAAATGGCAGTAGTTGCACCCGCTAAAATTCCAGTAACAACAATCATTGAAAACTTAAGCTGGTGTGCATTTACCCCTGCGTTTTGGGCATACATTTCGCCAGGTAACCAAGCATTGAGTTTAAAACGATTGAGCAATATCCAAAAAAAACTCAATATTGAAATGGGAGCAAACCAATACAATTGCGAAATTTGAACCCTGTCAAAATTGCCCATGCCCCACATTACAAAACTGCGCACCTGCTCGGCACCTGCGATGTTTTGCATAATTTCCACACCGGCGCCCAACAGGTAACTGAGCAACACACCCGTTAAAAGCAGCGTAAACATTCCACCCGTTTTGCGGCTAATGAGCAATTGCAGCAAAAGTACGCCAATGCCACCCACCATGCCGGCACCCGTTAAACCCACTTGTTGCCAAAAAGGACTAGAAATTCCTGCAGGGAAAGCCAACAACAATATACCAATGGCAAAAGATGCACCCGGTGTAATGCCCGTTAAAAAAGGCCCCGCCAAAGGATTGCGAAAAAGGGATTGTAGTGCAAGCCCAGCCACTGAAAGTGAAATACCTGCAAACAATGCAGCCAATACCCGCGGCAATCTGAAGTGATAGAACCAATCTGGAATGGTTTGCACTGCCATCATCCCTGTTTGTCTGGTCCACATTAAATCAATGCCAATCAGCGAAATACAAAGTATCCAGGGCAATATATTTTTGTATGGCAACTTCAATTTGATTTTAAAGGTTCAAAGAAAACAGATGTATGCTCTTCGGCCTTATTAGGATGCATGATTTTAATTAAATCCAGCAATACCAAATCGGGTCGAATAACCCCATATTCCCAATATGCATTTGCACCTTTGGCGTTTAATGTTTTTGTAGAATTGTAAATTTGATGTTTTTTGAATGCCGTAAATTTCTCCAATCTAGAGTCTAACATTTGCAAACAAGACAAATTTCTGCATGCGCCAGGGTTTATCCAAATGTCGGCATCTTTGGCAATTGTATAAACCTTTTCAATGTCCATGGGTATTCTACCGGTGCCATTTTTTGCGGCCCACAAATAATTCCCCCCGGCGTCCGCAATAAGAGTGGCCATGTAGCTTTGACCTGCAGGAATATCCCAAATGCCACTAAATGGGGCATTGATTAAAACAGAAGGCATCGTTTTTACCTCTTCAACCCTAGCGGCTGCACTTAAATAATGTTCTTCAATTTCATCAAATTGATTGTTCGCCATTTGGGCTTTGCCCGTTAAATAACCAAATATTTTTATCCATTCTGCCCTGCCTAACGGATGGTTTTCTAAAAAATTTTGAAGGAAAATTACTGGACAATTTTCTGTTTGTGCGCGCAATAAATTTTGTTTTCCTTTGGGTTCTATATAATAACCAATCAGCAAATCGGGTTGCAAGCGGACCACCATTTCCAAGTTCAATTCTCCAGATTTTGCTACACTGGAAACTTTGCCTTCTTTAATTCTGAGGCAGGTTCTTGGCGATGTTTCATAATCGGTCTTGTCTAAACCAATAATCCGCCATTCTTCTTGGATACTTTCAAGCATGCCTGCGAATACGGCTGTCGTGAATATTATTTTGTTTCTGCTTTTTATCTTTTTTATCCATTTAAAATCTTGGGTACCTGCACCCCAACAGAAGGATTGCAAAACCTTGGTTGTATCAGAGGGGTCTTTTAAAATTAAAAAGGTATCCCTATGCGAAGTTGCTAAAAGAAAAAGGTTGGAGTAATGAGGGCGAATCCAAGTTGCATCTGAAGGAATTTCGGAAAATGCCGATTCATTTTTCTTAAAGTTGCACGACCCAGGGAGAATGGCGAAGGCAATAATTCCCAAGATAAAAAGCAAGTTGCGCATTGAAGTTTCAAAAATAGACCAAAATGCTGCACAGTGATGAATAATGTGATTTAAACCAAGAATGGAACTGTTAAATTTGAAACTTCATGTTCGATAAAATCATTCGTTTCCGATATTGGATTTTGTTTGGCGCTTTTGCCTTGTGGATGTTGTTTTTCGACAGCAACAATGTGTTTTACCGCATTTCCATTGGCAATGACATTGCAGAAATGGAAGAGATGAAAGACCTGCATTTAAAGAATATTGCCGATTTGCAAAGCCAACGCACAGAGCTTTTTGGCAACATTCGCAACATTGAAAAATTTGCCCGCGAAAAATACATGATGAAACGGGATAATGAAGATTTGTTCATTATCGTAAAAGACTCCAGTGAAAAAAATTGAAATGGGGTTTCTTCCTTAATGTTTATAAAACCGCAAAAGTTGTGTATTTCTATTGCACTTCCTGAGATAGGTTTGCGAAATTAACAATATAGTACAAAAGCAATATGAAATTTATAGCTCCATCTAACGAACTCTTACAGCATTTAATGACTGTCAACGGGGCAATCATGTCCAAACCCCTCATTCCGATACTTGAAAATTTCCTTTTCGACATTACCGGCGGAAAACTCACAATCTACAGTACGGATCTTGAAACCAGTATGACTACCGATATGCAAGTTGAGGCGAAAGAAGATATACGGGTTGCAGTTCCAAGCAAAATGGCGATTGAAACTTTAAGGGCTTTGCCAGATCAGCCGGTTACATTCAACGTGGATAAAGGCAACTTTTCCATTGAGGTGGTGAGTAACAAAGGTCATTACAAAATGGCTGGTTTAGACGGTGTAGATTTTCCAAATCTTCCCGAAAAAAGTGGGGACGGAAGTTTTTCTGTGCCTGCAAATGTGTTGCTTAGGGCCATATCAAAAACGCTGTTTGCCGCTGGAAATGATGAATTGCGCCTTAATTTGACCGGTCTTTATGTGGAAATGATGGAAGATTCTGTGAACTTCATCGCTACCGATGCCAACAAATTGGTGCGTTTTACCCGCAAAGATATTAAACCAGGGGTGGAACATAATTTTATTATCCCTAAAAAACCATTGAACCTGCTAAAAACTTGTCTGCCAAACGATGACACTATTGTTACTGTAGATTATAACAAAACCAATGTGTTTTTTACCTTTGGAGAAACCCAGTTGATTTGCCGTTTGTTGGATGAAAAATATCCAGATTACAAGGCAGTTATTCCTGCAGAAAACCCAAATGTATTGACCATTTCTCGCACTGATTTTTTAAGTTCAATCAACCGAATCAGTATTTTCGCAAGCCGCACCACACACCAAGTGAGGTTGAAAATTACGGGCAATGAATTGCAAATTAGCGCAGAAGATATAGAAATGGCCAACGAAGCGCAAGAACGTTTAAACTGCGAATTTGAAGGTGAAGACATGGAAATAGGATTCAACGCCCGCTTTTTGAAAGACATGCTTGCCACCATTGATGGAGATCAGGTGCAATTGAGATTGTCGGCCCCAAACCGAGCTGGATTGTTGGTACCCGTTGAAAACGAAAAAGATGAAGACATTACCATGCTCATCATGCCGATGATGCTGAATAACTACTGATTTACCTTAGCCCGACGCGAAGTCGGGGTTAGGTAAATCAGTCCAGACATTTTGCTTTGCGGAGCATTGCAAAATCGTCGGGATCGCAACCTGGGTAAAACCCTTCCCTGCCTGAGTCGGGGTTAGGTAAATCAGTCCAGGAATTTTGCTTTGCGGAGCATTGCAAAAACCGAAACCAAATTTTGAAAAACGGAGCCACTTTAACGGGTGGCTTTTTTTGCCTATTGCGTATCTTTGCCCTAAATATGGCAAAGATTTTAGATGGCCGTGAAGTTTCGGCTGCGATTAAAGACACCTTAAAGCGTGAAGTGGATGCAATGGTTTCTTCGGGCCTACGACCGCCCCATTTGGTGGCAATTTTGGTGGGCAATGATGGCGGAAGTCAAACCTATGTGGGTGCCAAAGAAAAGGCATGCCATGAAGTGGGTTTTTTGGGAAGTGTAATTCGCTATCCTGATACAATCACTGAAACCGAATTGTTGGCCAAAGTGGAAGACATCAACAACGACAGCCAGATTGATGGATTGATTGTTCAACTTCCGTTGCCAAAGCATATTGATGAAAACAGGGTGACCTTAGCCATCGCACCGAATAAAGATGTAGACGGATTTCACGATGTGAATATTGGAAAATTAACAAAAGGGGCAGACGGGGTAAAGCCTGCAACGCCTTATGGTATTACTTTAATATTGCAGCATTATGGCATTGAAACCGAAGGCAAACATGCGGTGGTTGTTGGGCGTAGTAACATTGTAGGCAGACCCATGAGCATTATGTTGTCAAACCCAGGCCCCACAGGAAGCGCTACTGTAACCGTAGTGCACAGCAAAACAGTGGATTTGCCGTCCTATACTCGCGATGCGGATATATTGGTAGCCGCCATTGGCAAACCTGGTTTTATTACTGGCGATATGGTAAAGCCTGGTGCGGTGGTGATTGATGTGGGAACGACAAGGGTAGATGATGCCTCGAAAAAAGCAGGATGGCGCCTTTGCGGGGATGTAGATTTTACATCCGTTGAGCCAGTTGCAGGGGCAATTACACCGGTACCAGGTGGGGTAGGTCCAATGACAATTGCTGGTTTGTTGGTGAATACTATGAAAGCCCGCAAGGCGCAAATTGCATCTCAAACTGCGTAACTATATGTCAGTTTTTTCGCTTCCGGTTATGGAAGAATTTTATACCATTCAGGGGGAAGGTGTTTATTCAGGCGTTCCAGCGTACTTTATTCGTTTGGCTGGTTGCGACGTGGGTTGCGTTTGGTGCGATGTAAAGGAGAGTTGGGATGCAAGTGCATATCCAAAAATCGCGGTTGAAAAACTTGCGCAGAATGCGCTAGACTCAGGTTGCGGTTTGTCAGTAATTACGGGTGGTGAGCCCGCCATGTATGACCTTTCTTTACTTACACAAGAATTACACAAATTTGGCGTTCGAGTGCATATCGAAACTTCTGCGGCATATCCCATTATTGGCGATTTTGATTGGGTTACATTGTCCCCGAAAAAATTCAAATTCCCGGTAGATTCAGAATTGGCAAAAGCGGATGAATTAAAAGTAATCGTTTTTAATAAATCAGATTTTGAATGGGCTGAAACTTTTATAGGCAAACTAAAGGCCAATTGCAAAATGCTGCTGCAACCTGAATGGGATAAAAGGGAAAAAATAATGCCTTTGATTATTGAATACGTTAAGGCAAATCCACAGTGGCATATTTCTTTGCAAACGCATAAATACATTGGCGTACCATAAAAACGCATGCAGTCACTAATTCGTGGCATAAATCCCCAAACCAACCAACCCCACCAAATCAATTCGTGCTAATATGTGCAATTCGTGCAATTCGTGAAAATTCGTGCAATTGGTGCAATTCGTGGCACCTAAATCGAAACCAACCAACCCCACTCCAAGTAATTCGCGCTAATATGTGCAATTCGTGCAATTCGTGAAAATTCGTGCAATTCGTGCAATTCGTGGCACCTAAATCCAAACCAATCAACCCCACCCAAAGCAAATCGTGCTAATTCGTGAAAATTCGTGTCCTATAAATCACATTCCAACAAAAACATACACTCCATTTTATTGTTGGCAAAATCCAAAATCCTCAACTTAGAAAAATAGCACTGGCATGTAAATTTGCAGTATGCGAGTTATTGCCTTTTGGGCATTTCTAATCTTTGTTTATCCGGCGGCTGCTTTTGCTTGGCCTCCCAATCGACATTACGATTTGTCGAAATACAAAAGGTTTGGAGATAGCACAGAATGCAAAATCCAATTGTTTTTTGAAAAGAATTTTAAATCTGGAATTTTTAACGGCACTTTTTTATTTTTTAAAAACGACAGTTTGTTTCAAGGATCAATGGGTATGGCAAATTTTGTCCAGAAAGATACCCTTATTGATGACGACCTTTTTCAACTTGCATCCGTTTCCAAAACAGTGACTGGAATCGCGATTTTACAGATGCACCAAGATGGATTGTTAAATGTAGACGACAGCGTTCATTGGTATATCCCTAATTTAGAACGGCACAACTTAACCATTCGCAACCTGCTTTGCCACATGAGTGGTTTGCCCGATTATTTTTATTTTCCGTCTACCTATTGGCCTTTTCCAAATTCGCACATGAAAAATAGCGATGTGGTGAATCAATTGAATTTACAAACTTGGAATTCTTTTGGTCAACCTGGGAAATACCACGAGTATTCCAATACCAATTTTGCCTTGCTTGCTCTAATTGTCGAAAATATCACCGGGTTGGATTTTAGAAAATATGCAGACCAAAACATTTTCAAACCGAGTGGCATGAAATATACCCATATCTGCAATTACGATAGCATTTCCTTAGAAAAGTATGACGTAGATGGCTATGACAACAAGCGGTATTTTGGCGACATTCCCCATAATGGAACTACGGGCGACAAAGGGGTTTATGCCAATACGGTTGAAATGTTTTTATTAGACCGCATGTTGCGCACCCAATATCTTTTGCATAAAGGCACCGAAGATTTAATGTGGAGCCCGCAAGTGGCCACCAATATGGATGGCGGTTTCTATGGAATGGGGTGGCGTATGAAATGGATTGAAGGCAAAAAATGGGTTTTCCATAATGGGTGGTGGAAAGGATTCCGCACCTACTACTGGCGTTGTCTGGATGAGGACAAATGCTATGTGGTGCTCACCAACAATGTGTACGGACCGTTTTTACGGACAATGGAAATGGTGGATTTGTTGAAATAATTTAAGCCAAACTAAAATACCTCTCCCGCATGACATTCAAATGGTGAATCTGATGCCCAACAATAAAAAATCCCAAGGCAAGCACTGAGTTTTCTGTATTGTTTGCTAATCCGGATTTTAATAACATTTCTTGAGAAAAACTTTTAAATAAACTGATACTCGCATTGCGCACCACAATAAAATCTGAGATAATGTCCTCCAATTTTCTTTCACTTGCTCCGGCATTGAAACCGTATTCATTTTCATCCATGCCAGGCAAATTAGCATTATCTCCCCTTGCAAAACTCAAGGCGCGGTAATTAAATATCCTTTCGGTATCTATTAAATGCTGCAAAATATCGTGAATGGTCCACTTTCCCTGTGCATAAACATTTAATCCAATCGCATTGAGAATTTTGGTGTCCAAATTTTTAATGGTGTTTAAGGAAGAATACAAAGCGTCAAAAAGATCCTCTTCTGCAATTAAAGGTAGATATTTTTGATAGTAAACAGGTTGAACGGTGATTTCACTTTTGTTGGGCATGGGTCAAAAATACGAATTATTTAGGAAAATTAAATATCCTAAAAAGTTCACAAAGGGAAACTCAATTACAGGGTTTTAGCTTTGTGTGTGTTGTGCTTGCTTGGTGTTCCTTTGTGAGCCAAAAGAACAGGACTAAAGAATATTGTACCTAATTTTAAAAATCATTCATCAAAAAACTCGAACAATCCACCCATATAGGGGCCATCCCAGCCATCGGCAATGTTCTCGTAATCCGCATCTGGAATATTGAGGTGTTTAATTTCAATGCTCGTACCTTGTTTTTTTTCGTGCAATTTTATGGTAACAATCGAAGCCTCTTCTTGTTCTCCAAAGAACCATTGTTGTACTATTTTTTTGTTGGTTTCAAATTCCAAATTTTTACCTACAATACTTCCATCCCATAAACTGAATTCAGAGTCCGGGTCTGTGCTCATAGTGGCTGTTTCCCCTGTCCATAGTTTTATACTTATAGGGTTTGTTAGCGCACGATAAACTTCTTCTGGTGTTCCAGGTATGTCATAATATTTTTTAAAGTCTTTCATTTTTTAGAGTATAAAACGAACGCCCAAAGGTAAAACGGAATATTGCAAATAAACGGGTAATTTTGGGTAAGGTTTAGAATTGGTCAGATAAAAATCAGAGCCAATCGGTATAAATAAAAGTGGGGCAGTTTCAAAATAAATATGCTTACCCAGCTTTATATTGAGCAATGCACCCAAATGTGCCCCTTTCAATAGGTAATGCTGTTTCTTAATGAACGCATGCGTAAAATTTGGGCCTATAGAAAAGTCTGATAATATTTTGTCTTTCCATAATTTCAGTTGGTAGTGGAAATTGAAACTAAAATTATGCGTATTTAATTCTGGCGGTCCGTAGTTGTCTGTTGCGATTCTATACAGCGCTTGCTTCGTATCGAACCCAATTCCCCAAAAAATATGCTTTTTGTTTTTAAATTGTTGCTGGTATTCAACCAAAAAACGAATCCCCATTGAATTGTAGGTATCAAACATTTCACCGGTTTGCAACCGTATTGATTTTTGTGGCACGCTGTCAATTTGGCTCGCGTGTGACATTTGAACAAAAGTAGAAATAAACAAGATTAAAAATAAACGCATGTTTACAATTGTTTAAAATCATCTCTGGAAATAAAAAACAACCATTTATTCCTTCCAAATTCTAGAAATTTTTCAGGCTTTTTTTCAAAGTCCTTTGCATTTTTATACCGCCCCATTTCTAGTAAAAAATTGTCGGGATCTTTTGCGTTTTTAATCTCAATTTTTGACAAATCGGGTTCGAATGATGCCAAGAATTTTGCTGAATCTGCTGGAGTTAGCAACATGCTTCCTTCCAATCCCATTTTGACAACACCTTCAAACATTGCAATTCTAAGTTGAGATGGCGATACGTCGCTTCTGCATCCTTTTTTATACGCCAAGGTAGTCTCCGTTTTTCCATTGCTGTCTAGGTCAGTAACAAAAACACCGCCAGGCATTGTCCCTATCCACAAATCAAATAGACAATCTTTTTCAAAATCCGACAATTCCCACAACTTTTCATATTGGTTTTTAATGAATATGTATTGCACAGCATAATATTCTGCCGATTGGGTGTTTTGGTTAAATTCATTGCTGCCTTTTACCACTCCTGAATATGAAATTATGAGCACATTTTGTCCTGTTGTATCTATCCAAGACTTGGCCTTTAAAAATTTACCTTTAAACTGACATTCTTTTGGAATTGCATCTTTGGTTATGTCGGCTAGATTTGTCGGATAAACCAATGAATTGGGTTCAATGCCTTCATCTGTATCACCTGCTTTGCGGTTGCAATTGCTGAAAACCAAGATTACCAAAAAAACCTTAAATAGAAACGAATATTTAAATATGTACATTTTCATCATTTTATCATTAAATATTGGGATATAATAGAGCCGTTGACATCATTGTGAAATTGAACCATATACATACCAGGTGGTACTGAAATGTCTAGATTGGAGGATCCTTTTTGTATGAATAATGATTCAACTTCCTCCCCCAATAAATTAAACATTTTTAGAAGCCCATCGGATAAAACTTGTACATGCAATTGATTTGTGTTTAGCGGATTGGGCCATAATTTAATGGGCGATTCATGGGAGATATTGTACGTTTTTGCAGACAAATTTTCGTAAATTACTCCTACGGCATCGAGATCGAATCCAGAGGACGGAAATAGAGTAGGCCAGGGGTCATTCACTTTTCTCCCTTTGCTGTCGCGCGATGCATACTTTGGATTTATGCTGCCTACAACATCCACAATGCGAACAAATTTTATCTTTAGTATATCCAAACCTGCGGAATCTTTTAATTCTTGTAGGTCGAATGGGGTGCCAAATCCTACTACATATTTGCCTGCAAGGTTGTTCACTTTTTCTGGGTAGGTATAGCCAAATGCACCAGTTTGTTTGCTGGTATCCGTTAGCGATTCAGATGGAAATCTTACAAATCTATTTCCATCGCTGCTTACTTCAACAAATGCCAGTTCTAAAAATGTATCTAAAAAAGTATTTTCAAAGACTGCAAAATCCCAGCCTGCGCCATCTTTGATTGGATTTGAAAAAGAGACCGTTGCAGATCCTCCGTCTCCCAGACTGACAACACCTTTGTCCAATGCTGGACCTGTTGCAGAAACACTATCACCCACTTTCGCAAATCCACTATCCGGTTTAGAAATGTCCATGTAACCCCGTTGAATTTTACAAGCTTTTGCCCAAGCCACAAAACAACTACTGTCATAGCGCAGCGCATTGCTACCGATTTTGCCAACTGCGGGAGAGAATTGGGCAGATCCAGTAAGGACTGAAAAAATGAAATATGTTAAAAGGAAAGCTCTCATTTGTTCGGATTCACATTTTGCAAGCCCTCTATATCCGCGATATCCTGGGCCCTGCCAGAATGCATTTTGGAGGCAATCAAATCGTTTTTATGGATAACAGGTATTAAAATCCCATCCAAATCTATTTCCATTTTTTTAGGCCAAGCCTCTTCCCATTTTACCCCAGAAATATGAGTTAAAAAGTCTATCCTTTCCGGTTCTTCATCGAAATGAAATGCTTGCATCTCCTCAAAATTGAGAAGATTTAAATACGCAATACCTTGTTCATCAAAATCGCACTCAGTTAAATACGCTATTAATTTTATTTTATTTAAATTGTCTGGTTTTATCCATAATTCTAAGTCACCATTGCTTCTTCTGTATCCATAATAATGAACAGCGTAGCCGCCAACCAGCAAAAAAATTACTTGCGCATTAATTAACCCACGCAAAAAATCAATATGTTTATCTAGGAATATATTCATCAAAAATGATGCGTTTCGAACGTGGTTTTTTGTTTTTTAATTCTTCGCAATATACCCTTTCAATGTCTTTTCGCAATTGAATCAGCCTTTCTATTGGTGACAATGCCAAAAAAGCCAACTGGGTAAGTTTTGCTTGTTCTTCTACCGAACTAAAAACAATTCTTTTTTTTGCGGACATTTTTTGCAATTTAACTCTTTTTTTCTAATTTTATCCTCTTAAACGATTTTCTACGGATTCTAAAATGGCATTGCAGGAAACGCGTCCCGTAGTTATTAAAGATTCAGCACTCCCGGTTATTTCTTTTGCCCAAACCTTGTCATCCAAACTTTGTGCATTTATCAGCACATTCATCCAT
This sequence comes from Bacteroidia bacterium, assembly GCA_038317095.1. Classification (GTDB taxonomy): domain Bacteria; phylum Bacteroidota; class Bacteroidia; order NS11-12g; family UBA955; genus JAGXTF01. Next base: position 11,396 of record JBBQBB010000029.1, read on the forward strand.
GCACCTTGCATCGCAGTAAGCAAGCATGATGCGCCAACGCCTGCATCACTCAATGAATTTGGATTGCCTTTTTCTACCATGGCTTCTATTAAAGGAATGGCGAAAATCGCCGTTTGTAAAGTTCTAAATGGAACTTCGGTGGCATATTTACTCGCGATTTGTATCGCATTTTTGCGTTCCACTTTTTGGTGCTCATTGTCTTTCGGCAATCCAAAAGCTTCCATAATCATAGTAAACGCCCTTGTATCTTCATCTACCAATGCAAGCATAGTATCTTTAATATTTTGACCCTGTTCTGCCCAAGGGCTGAATTCACTTATTCGTTCTTCCCATCCCCGTTTGCCAGCACTTAAATTGGCCACCATAGTGCCCAATGCTACACCAAATGCTCCAACTGCTGCGGCTACCGAACCACCGCCCGGCGCAGGACTATCCGCTGCTGTTTCGTTTGAAAATGCTTTAATGCTCATATTTATGAGTTTTTCATTCGCAAGATCTTTCAATACATATTCAATGATTTTTTTCTGCGGATCAAAAGGCGATAATTCATCCAATCCCATACTTTTTACCGCTGTCCATATCAATTCTGATTCACTCACGCCCCCACTCAATCCTTGTTTTTCTAGAAAGTATTTACCAGCGATAAGCAATGGTTCCAATGGTATAAGTCCCACCAATTCGCTGCCTGTAACCCTAGCACCACGTTCATCTGCGCTTTTGCGGCATTCTTCAAAAACAGTATGTAACGCGGTTAATTTGTAATTGGTTAGGTTTATACTGATTTGCGCCATTTGATACTCCTCAATATACCAGCCAATGGCTTTTACATTTTTTAGTTTACCGGGTATTCGCATTTGCTCACCAAGGGCATCTAATTTTATTTTACCTGAAAATGGATTTCCTTCTCTCACCAACCGACCCGCTTCTCTCACATCAAAAGCGATGCGATTGGCTATGCGGGTGCTTTTAGAATTTAAGTTGACATTATAGGCGATTAAAAAATCACGGGCACCAATTACAGTTCCGCCCGCATTTGCGTTGAATTCTACTGGACCAAAATCTGGTTTCCATTCGGGTAATTTTATTTTATCAAAAAAACCTTCGTATTCACCCGACCGGATGACGCTTAAATTGTTGCGATTCTTATTGGATTGGGCATATTCGTACAAATAAACAGGTATATGCAATTCATCGCCCACTCGTTCGGCGAGTTTCTTTGCAAATTCGGCGGTTTCCTCCATGCTTATGCCACTTACCGGTACCAACGGACACACATCTGTTGCGCCCATGCGTGGATGTTCGCCTTTGTGGTTGCGCATGTCTATAATTTCGGCTGCTTTTTGTATGGCTAAAAATGCCGCTTCAATCACATGCTCTGGTTCACCTACAAAGGTCACTACGGTGCGGTTTGTTGCTTTCCCCGGATCCACATCTAAAAGGCGCACCCCTTCTACAGATTCTATACTATCGGTGATTTGTTTAATAACAGTCAAATCGAGCCCCTCGCTAAAATTGGGTACGCATTCTATAAGCCGCTTTTGCATGGGGCAAAATTACAAAAGTTACAATCGCATTGTTTTTTAAATTTCACATTGTTATTAAAAATAGGAACCAATTGACATCTTTAAGAATCAATTTATTGGAATAAAAAATATATTTGCATGTTTTCAAGATAAATTAGGAATTGTTACAATGTTTATATATAAATTTGTAAATTATAAGATTTAAGGATCTTTGTTTTTTAAATTGAAACGATTTTCTAAGCTATGAAAACAAAATATACTAAATTAAAGAAATGTGTTCCTGGTAAAGTAGCATATTTAGGCGCAATTCTTGGCATGCTGTGTGTAGGGGGGGGTAGCCGCACCTTTGTCTGTGACAACTGACCAAAACTGGACTTCACCGCCTTTTGGTTATGAGGACGGCCTAGTAATTTCAAACAAATGTACTCTTACAATCGATGGCGGGTTTTATGAATTTAATAGCGCTGTTGATATTGAAGTGCAAGCAGGATCTCATTTAATTCTTAAAAACGGTGCTATTTTAACAATTTCAGCTTTGGTAAATCCAAAGTATTGGAATGGGATATCGGCTATTGGAAATTTCCCACTCAATCAATATAAAGATCATAGTAAGCCTAACAATAATATTAAGGAAGGTTCAGCCGGCGACGAAACGGCATGGGCGGGGGAATTAGAGCCAGATCAAACCTCAATAGAAATTTTGGCGGGTTGCAGTATATTGAATGCTGTTACAGCGATTCATTCTACCCTTGGAGCTATTGTACGGGCCAGAGGTGCAAGTTTTCTGAATTGTGAAAAAGGAATCTTTTTAGACAAGTATGTGTCCAATAGTCATCCAGAAATAAATGCAAGTTTTGCAATGGACTGCAAATTTATTTGGGACATTAAAAACAATGACCTTAACAATACAGGTTTAATTGGAATCAAACTTTTAGTAGTTAGAGGCGTAAACATTGGTGGATGCACTTTTACGAATAGTTTTTCTGCACAAACTTACCATGATAATCGATCTATAGGTATAAAGGTTGACCATTCGACTATGCATTTAAGTAAAAGTGGCAACCGCTGGTGTGATAATGACGACGGCTGTCCAGGCAATTGTTTCCCATCAGGCACATCGAGCAATAAAAACTATTTCAACAATTTAAATGAAGGTGTTTATATAGAAAACTCTTACTACCTGCCAGTTGGTATTCGTAGTTGTGATTTTAACAATTGCTATGAAGGTATTTATGCTTTGCAGTGTATGGGGTTGGTGGTACATAATTGCAATTTTGTTTGTGATGCAACTTCTATGAACAATAATATTCAGAACTGGATCACAAATAACAGCACACTCAAACAATTATATTGTTGGAATTGTCATGATTTTTTAATATATAAAAATACATTTTCATATGATGGGAATAATGTGAATTATTTGTATATTGTTAGTTCAGATGATAATCGGTCGCGAATAAGATTAAACACCATTTCAAATACAACACCAGGCAAAACACTCGCATCAAATGTAAAAGGAATAAAAATAGAAAATTATTGTGACGGACTTGAAGTAGCGTGTAATGAATTTAGTGACTTAGGCGCCGATATTTTTATTGAAAGTGGTTCATCGGCTTACTCAACTTTTCGAATTAGCGGGGTCGATTATGATTGGATTTTAAATCCAGAGCACTACGGGCTGATTAATACTTTCAGTGCGTATATTTCCGGCAGATATAATATTTGTGTATCTGGAATAAATATAGCTGCTAATCCTATTAAATATGTTTACAATACAACAGCATCAAGTATTCAGATTCCGCATGTTGTGCTCTTTGGAGATCCAAATTCCGCAATGAACACATCATCTCCGATTACAAATCCTCTATCATGCGCGCTAACTTGTAGTAGTTTGACAAAAGTAAAAAGTTACAATTTAAACACGCAATTTCAAGTGTATCCAAATCCAAGTTTAAATGGCCAAATTGAATTAAAATTTACAGATTATCATAGAATTAAAACAATTTTTGTCTATGATGTTTTAGGCAGAAAAGTCAAAGATATCCAATTAGACACTCCAATCGCTTCTTATAAGATTGAAAATTTAGACAAAGGCGTTTACTTCATTTGCGTTTTGGATAAGCATAATATGTCTTTCACACAAAAAATAATTTCTCAATAATGAAGTTGAATGTAATTTTGGTAGTTTTCTTTTTTAAATCAAATACGTTAATTTGCCAAATTGGCAAAATTGTTGGAATACCATATACTTGTCCAATGTATAATTTAGTTCCACAAACAGATACACCTTTAATAACAAAATTATGTTTGCCTTTTTATACGGACGGTTACTACATTAATCAGAAACAAATCGCTATCACAAATCAGGGAAATGTTTTGTTTTATGCTTCTGATACGGCTATTTATTATCCAAACATGAAGTCTTTAGATAAGTCAAAAAAATTATTTTATCCATGCACAGATGGAGGTTATGCTATGGAAACATCTGCGCTTTTAAGTTTCGAAAATCGTAAATTTATTTTAATAGGTCTAGATGGATTTTGGCCTACATATAATTTAAAATGTACGCATTTGGATGCATCTAAACATAATGACATTAAAGTCACAAGTTTCAACTCTTTAATTCAAAATGACACGAATAAAATTTTCCAGATTTCAACTAGTAGAATCAACGATACTTTATATTTACTTGCTGTGTTAAATTATGCGGGCAAAATATCTATTTTTCACGTGGGCTGGAATTGGTTAAAAAAAATAAATGAATATAATTTATTGGAACATGTCAACATTTATGATGCTATAACTTATTCGGTTTCAGGAAGAAAATGTCAAAAATATGTTAATTTTATTAAGCTTTCAAATAAAGGGAACAAATTAATTGTTGGTTATAGGGAAAATGTACAAGATAGGATAAGGATTACCCCTACATTATATACCTTTGTAACTACCCAAATTGGTTATCAAATTACATTATTTAATCTGGATTATTTGCATAAATCAGTTTCGGATTCACTAATCATCTTAAAATTTGCACCTACAACAAATGATAGATGGATAGATTTTGGCAATGTAATGTTTTCACCCAATGATTCGCTATTGTATCTGAGTCAGCAGAATTACCCACAAGATGGATATTGGATGTATTGCAGTTATAATATAAATTCAAAACCGAATCTTATTAAGGCAAACTGTATATACAAGTTTAATGATTGGCCAAAACATGATGTAAACTCTATGTTTTTAACTTATTGGGGAGGTATTATTGGCATGGAAACAAAAAATAGCACTTCAAATTTTATCTATATAAAAAATGCCGACCAAAATCACAATGAGAACGATATAAAATTTTCTACAGATAGACCGCGTGATTATTATTTTCTTTACAAACCAACTCCTTTTATTTACAATTATGTTACTATTAAAACAACGCCAATCAACAATTGTGCCTCCTATGTTAAATTTGATAATTTAAGCCATACTGGAAGAGGGTTTACGAAGTTCACTTATTACATAGCTAAAGATACCAATGGACAGAATTGGGATACTATTATATCATTCGATCTAAAATACAAATTCACCAAATCAGGAAATTTTGCCTTTAAATGTCGTGCGGAAAATGGCTCCGATGGTTATAGTGAGTTGTACGAAGATTCCGTTTACATTGCTAGTGTACCTAAACCATCTATTACGAAAGCAGATGTACCAAATATCATATATGCTTCTGTTATAAATAATAAAAGTATCCAGGTGGTTTGGAATAAAATAAACGGTGCCGCTTTTTATACGTTGTTCAGAAATGGTTACCCAATTGAAAGAACAAATGATTCATTCTATCTGGAGATTTTTAATTCCGAAATCGCGGGTCCTATTGTATATGCAATTATTGCTGAAGATGAATGTGGTAACCAAAGTTCGATGAGCAACGCAGTTAAAACAATTTTTTTGTCGGCAAAGGTGATAGATCCATTATCAAACGCTGATTTTCAAAAGTCGGAATTGAAATGGACCAATTATATCGGTTGGGTAGGTGGTGTCAAAAAATATCAATTATTGACACAAGATCAGATAAATGCAGATTACACCATTGGTATCGGTGTTACCTCCGATTCCACCTTTCTTGACAATGCTTTTATTGGCAAAGGTGCCAATGAAAAATGTTATAAAATTAAAGCGGTTAGTCAAAATGGGATACTCAGTCATAGCAATTCAGTTTGTTTGTTATTTGATCCAGTAATTTATATACCCAATGCATTTACACCGGACGGGAATGGACTAAATGATACATTTACAATCGTTTCTCGTGGATTTATTAAAATGAATTTGCATATTTACAATGCTTGGGGTCAATTGATTTTTTCGGACCTTGATTTTAAAGGTTCATGGACACCCAGTATGGATATACCTATGGGCGTTTATGCATATTCTTTAAGGACGAAGACTATGAATGGTAGCAATAAAAATTACAACGGAACAATTCAGTTACTGAAATAGCGGATACATACCGTATTTTAATAGCCATCTTCATTTCGTTAATGTGTAAGTAAAATTATTTTTCTAGAATAAAGGTTCTGGTTAAATTGCAAAACTTTTCCTTGAGAAAAATACGGCTACATTTTAAATTCATCTGTCTTATGGGATTCACTTTCTGCGGAGTCCAATATGGGTTTGCCCAAAAATCAGTGCATGTAACTTTAGATTCTGGCAATTTATCGATAGATTCGGCAAATAGCAGTCCACACGCATTGCCCAAGTTTCATTTGTTTTTACCCATAGCTACTTTAGACAACAAAAGTGTTCTCCTGTCTGCCAGTTTGGATGCATTCTGGGACAGTGTGGGTTCTATACATTTGGATAGAGATATTTTTGGAATTTATTTGCCTGCATTAAAATCAAATTTGGCCAGAAGAAAAACAGAATTCGGGTTCAATATTTTACTTTTACGAAGGGAGAAAATGAAGAGGGAAACATTTTTTATTCATCCATATCATGCCAAAATTGAAGTTATGGAAACTTATTCTGAAGATGTACGGGTGCAAAAATCATGGTCGGGCAGATTGGGTGGAATTTGGTTGCAAAATCCGATGGTGAATGTTAACTATGCATTCCAAAATGGGGGACAAGCAGGCATACCTGTTTCTATTAATTATACCGATTCAAATGCCAAAGCTAACGCATACCTATACTTAGGTATTGGCCGTGTAAGAAAACGCATTTTTAAAGCACAATTAAATATTTCAAATGCCATACAACCTTCCGTTTCGAAATACACTTTTTATTATTTTGATTTAATGTACATGCGAAAAAAGATGGCGCTTCCCAGCAGTTTACCCTATACCGATAACCCTCAGGATAAGCCTATTTACGCAGGAGTTTCACCCATAGACAAAATTCCCAAAACAGGTTTTAGGTTTGGCCTATTTGGCATGGTAAGCAAAGCCCATCAATTGCCTTATTTTTACCAAGCAGAGTTTGGCAGTTACCCAGGTTATATGAGAAATAATAGCTATTATTTGAGGCTGGGAATCGGCTTTCGTTTGGTGAAAATTTAAAGCGTTTGTTTTAATTTACGCATGCTCCACATGTAATTTTTTCGACACCTGTTTGTCTATAATTTTCATCATTACAATGGTAAATAACATGGAGCCTATAACCACATAGCCAACCACATCAAAATGCTGCAAGGGCGCAGTTTCATTCGGTTGATATACAATTACACCTGCAATAAATGCGGCAAATCCACCCGCGATTTGTTGCATGGAAGAATTTATACCCATATAAGCGCCCCTGTCTTTTAATTCTGGAACACCAGAAATAAGTGCGGAAGAAGAAATGATACGAGAGGATATACCAACCCACATAATAGAATTAATAAGGATGACCGTAGCCATGCTATTTACGCCCAAATTGGTATAAATTAAAATCACAATCACCGATAGAAAGCTGCCCCCTAAGAACAAATTAAATTTCCCGAGCTTGTCACTTAAAATACCAATAATAGGTCCAGTTAACAATGAAAAAATACCGGTGATTAAAAATATAAATGTTAGATTTTCTTTGGCAATATGAATATTGTTTACAATAAATGCTGAACTAAATGGCATAATCATCCAGCCCCCGGTAGCAAGCAACATGGTTGCCAGAAAACCACGCACATAAAGTGGATTTGAAGCAGTGTGCCAAAGGTGTATAAATGCATTTTTGTCATTTTTAACTTTTAAATGGCCATCTACTGGTTTTAATTTGAAATACATAATTATACCAACAATTGCAGACACAATCACAATCATAAAAAAAGTCCAATGCCAGTTCAACTTATCGGCAAGGTATAGTCCAACGGGTATACCCAAAACCTGACTTGCGGAAAATGCCATTTGCACAAAACCCATTACCCGTCCGCGCGCTTCCATTTTGAAAATATCTGCAATTATTGCCATGCTTATGGAGCCAATTACACCGCCGAAAATACCGGTAAATATTCTAGCTGCAAGCAATGATTCGTAAGTATCTGCAAGCCCACAGAGCAAAGTTCCTACTACAAATCCCAAGTAAAAAAACATTAACATTTTTTTACGGTCAAATTTATCCGCAAACCCAGCAGCAAGTATGCCTGCAATTCCTGCACTGATTGCATAAGCAGATACGACCAACCCGAACTGTTTGGTTGTGATTTTTAACAAGGGCATCAAAAAAGGGCCTAGCGGAGAAAGTACCATAAAGTCGAGAATCACTGTAAATTGAATAAATGCGAGAATGGCGATTGCAAATTTTTCATACCCGGTGAAAGATACCGAAGGTTTTTTGTTTTTCATTTAAGTTTAAAATTCATTTTTTTAGAGGATATTTTGTCAGGAGTAAGTGCTTTTAATACCAATTCCAGCGCGTGATTCATGGTAGCTTCGTTAAAAACAAAGTCTTCGCCATTTTTCTTTTTTCCGGTAATATGGAATTTTATGAGATTGTAAAGTGGGGCATAGGCAATGGACCAAAAAACTTCAAAGGGTATTTCCACCAATTGCTTATTTTGAATGGCATTGGTAACAAACAGTTGCATGCTATTTCTAAACGCAGGATCTACGCATTTCAAAGCTTTTTCGTGCAAGGGCGAATACCTAATTTGTTCGAGCAATTGCATTTCATCTGTATGCTTGAGTGAATAATTGGCGCGGTTTAGCCACTGCTTCCTTAAGCCTTCGGAAAAGGACATTTCAGGAGAAAAATCTTTCAATGTAGCGTCGGACATGCGCTTGCTCACATCCATATAAACTTGCAATATCAAATCTTCTTTATCCTTAAAGTAGATATACAAGGTGGCAGGTGATACGGAACTTGCTTTTGCCAATTTGTGCATACTAAACCCATCAAAACCGTCTTTAACCATGATTTGCAAGGCTTTTTGTTTAATCAACTTCTCTTTTTTAGCATCACGAACCCTCATTAAAGGTGCAAATATAAATGAACGTTCGTTTATTTAAGATTTTTTACTTGAAATAATGCAGAACCTTTGTTTTTCTAGGTTACCGTTCAACAGGTTTTAGTCCGATGAAACTTTTTGTAGCAAAACGGAGCTAAGGAAATCGACATTTTGCACCCTTGCATGGAACCATATGGGCTGCAGAGCCATTGGGTAACAAGAATACGAATCAAACTATGCTTTTGTGTTGCCTAAATTCCTTTAAATTAGCATAGGTTTTGTTCTACATTTTGCCTAATTTCGCGCCCCCGTTTATGACCCTTATAAAATCTATCTCAGGCATCCGTGGAACCATTGGTGGCGCCATTGGTGAGAACCTGACACCTATCGATATTGTACATTTTTCAGCTGCGTTTGGCCACTGGCTTCAACAAAAGAAGGCTGGGAACCGAATCGTCATCGGCAGAGATGCGAGACTTAGTGGTCCTATGGTGCAGCAACTTATTACTGCAACTTTGAATGGAATGGGCTTTGATGTTGTGGATTTGGGCTTGGCAACAACCCCTACTGTTGAAATTGCGGTTCCCCTTGAAAAAGCAGCAGGTGGCATTGTTATTACTGCAAGCCATAATCCCAAACAGTGGAATGCGCTAAAATTGCTAAATAACAAAGGAGAATTCATTTCGGAAGAAGACGGCAAAGCGTTGTTGGATATTATCGAAGGTGGCAATGCTAGTTTTGCCGACGTCGATAAATTGGGGAAAGTTGAAACCAAAGATTATTTAGACATACACATTGAGAAAATATTGGCTTTGGATTTGGTGGATGTTGCTGCCATTCAGGCCAAAGATTTTCACATAGCTTTGGATGCGGTTAACAGTGTGGGAGGTTTTGCAATTCCCAAATTATTGAACGCTTTGGGAGTTAAAAAAATCGACAAAATCAATTGTGATCCAACGGGTCTTTTTGCCCATAATCCAGAGCCCTTGCCAGAACATTTGGGTTCTATAGCTGCTTTGGTAAAAGACGAAAAGTGCAATTTGGGTATAGTAGTTGACCCAGACGTAGACAGGTTGGCCTTGATTTGTGAAGATGGCGAGATGTTTGGCGAGGAATACACATTGGTTGCCATTGCGGATTATGTTTTAAAAACAAAGCCTGGCAACACGGTAAGTAATTTAAGCAGCACAAGGGCCCTAAGAGAAGTTACTGAAAAGGCGGGTCAAAAATATTTTGCCTCTGCCGTTGGTGAAGTAAACGTCGTAGAGAAAATGAAAGCCAATAACGCTATTATTGGTGGCGAAGGCAACGGAGGTGTGATTTTGCCAGAATTGCATTACGGCAGAGATGCCCTCGTTGGGATTGCGTTGTTTCTTTCTCATTTGGCAAAAAGCAACGTAAGTGCCAGTGTTTTGCGCAGAGGATATCCTAATTATTTTATTTCCAAGAACAAAGCTGAATTAAATCTTGAAACGGATGTAGATGGTGTTTTGGCAAAAATTAAGGATAAATACAAAAAGCAACCGGTAAATACCATTGATGGGGTTCGAATTGAATTCGACCAAGATTGGGTGCATTTGCGCAAAAGCAATACTGAACCTATAATTCGCATTTATGCCGAAAGCAATACACTAAATACAGCAGATGCGCTGGCAAAGAAAATTATACAAGATATTGGAGACCTTCTTTGAGTTAAAAGTTGAAAGGCCATAGTTTGAGATTGTCATCGATAATCTTTCACGTAAACAAATATAAAAAAAAGTAAAAATAGATTTGAAGTAAAATTGAATTAATGACCAAAAATGGGCGGAAAGAAAGATAGAATCGTTTTAAAAAAGCATTCTCCTTCGCAGTTCAGGTTGTGAAACTATGATATAATATGCAAGAAAAAAGAGAATACGTCTTAAGCAATCAACTATTAAGATTGACACCTTCTGTAGGTGCAAATATCAATGAAGCTTTGGTAGGATATAGTGCCAAGGATTTTCAATATAAGCTTTCAATTGCTTTGAAAGAATCTCACGAAACTGAATATTGGTTATCAATCATGGATGAATCAAAATTGTTTTCTGTAGATTTTAATGTGTATTTATTAGATATTGTGGAAATTCAAAAAATGTTGACTTCAATTCTTAAAACCAGTAAAATGAATAATTTAAATGCCAAAAACCAAACCTCTTAATTATAACTTATAACTTATAACTATAAACTTATAACTTTCAACTATAAACTATTAAAAAATGTCATTACAATGTGGAATAGTAGGCCTACCCAATGTTGGGAAATCTACACTTTTTAATGCGGTAAGCAGCGCAAAAGCACAAGCGGCAAATTTCCCCTTTTGCACCATTGAACCCAATATAGGAACCATAACTGTTCCTGATGCTAGAATGAATAGGCTGGCGGAATTGGTGAATCCACAGAATTTGGTTCCTACCACAATAGAAATTGTGGACATAGCGGGCTTGGTAAAAGGAGCTAGCAAAGGAGATGGGCTCGGCAATCAGTTTCTGGGAAATATCCGAAACACACATGCCATTTTGCATGTACTTCGGTGTTTTGAAGATCCCAATGTGATTCACGTGGATGGCAGTGTTGACCCTGTTAGAGACAAAGAAATTATTGATACAGAGTTGCAACTAAAGGACCTTGAATCTATAGATATAAAAATTAAAAAAATATTCAAGCAAGCCCAAACGGGTGATAAGGAATCTGTAAGAACAATGGAAGTTTGTGAGGCGTTTAAAGCCCACTTGGAGCAAGGGAAAAATGGCAGAACATTGGATATAGAAATTGAAAAACGGGGCCTCATTAAAGAATTAAATTTATTAACAGATAAACCGGTTTTATACGTTTGCAATGTAGACCCAGACAGTGTAGTTAATGGAAATGCGTTTGTTGAACGTGTAAGGGGCGCGATTCAAGAAGAAAATGCAGAAATTCTGATAATTTCTGCCGCCATTGAAGCTGAAATTGCAGAACTGGAAAGTTTTGAAGATAGGAAAGGATTTTTAGAAGAAATGGGCTTACATGAAAGTGGTGTTGAAAAGCTGATTAAGGCGGCCTACAAACTTTTAAATTACATTACCTATTTTACAGTTGGTGTAAAAGAAGTTCGCGCTTGGACAATTACAGAAGGAACCAAAGGACCAGGAGCCGCTGGTGAAATACATTCCGATTTTGAAAAAGGATTTATTCGGGCAGAGGTTATTGCATTTGATGATTTTATGGAATACAAATCAGAAGCGGCTTGCCGTGCGGTAGGCAAATTGCGCGTTGAAGGCAAAGAATACGTGGTAAAAGATGGCGACTGTATGCATTTTTTGTTTAATGTTTAAACAGCCGATTACAGCCATTGGGGACAACCGATCACTCGAATCTTTTTATCCATTTATTTTCACCCTTAAACCAAAATCAATTGTTGTCAGTTTACCCTGCCCACACCTCAGCCCTAGCGCAGCATCATTTACATTTATAATTTACAATTAATAACTCACAACTGGCCGTTCTAACCTTAGACTTTCTCCGCCGCGGCGGATCAACTTAACTCAATCAGCGTACACCCATCCCCGCCTTGTTCTTCATGCTCACTCTTGTAGTTTTTTACAAAGTGCAATGTTTTAAAATATTCACGCAACATTTTTCGCAATATTCCATCTCCACGGCCATGTATAATTTTTAATTTGTTTTGACCCAATACATATGCTTCGTCCATCCAATTTTGAACTTTTAGCAATCCTTCTTCGCCACGCATTCCCCGAATATCAATGGTTGGACTAAATTCTGATTGCCTTTCTACCCAATTAAATCCAGATAATGATTTCCTTTGTTTTGACTCTAAATTGCCTTCAATTACTTCAATTTCTTTTTCGGAGACCCACATTTTTAACAAACCAAACGACACCAAAAATTTATCTTTTTTTATTTCTAAAATTTCACCTTTTCCATTGTTTAATTTATTTCTGACTTGCATGCCCGGAAGCCATTTTATTTTTTTAGAGTCTATGGTTGGTGTGTTTTTGGCTTCAATTTTTAAACCCATATTTTGGGTAAGTTTCGTAGAAATATTTTCTTCTTTTATATTTATTTTATTTTCTTCAAATTGTTTTAATTTCTTGCGGGCTTCTGCTGTAACTTCTTTGTTTGCACTGTGTTCTATTATAGTTCGAATGGTCAGTTCTATTTTTTTATTGGCTTCCGTTAGCAAGGAAATGGCTTTGTTTTTTGCCCCGTCTAATATTTCTTTCTTTTTAAATTCAATTTTGTCTTTAAGCTGCGTGTACTCACTCTTCAACACGGTAAGCTGACTTTCTTTGCGCCGATTTTCCTCCAAAAGTTCATTTAAATCGCGTTGTTTTTCCTCCAAATCAATTAATAGTTCTTCAGTGTTTTTACTTTCTTCTCCACTTAAGCCTTCTATTCGTTCTATGGTTTTTTTATTGAATCCAGTTTTTTTCAACAATTCTAACGCAAAACTGCTACCAGGCTTTCCTGTTACCAATTTATACAAAGGCTTTAATTCTCTAGTATCATAAGCCATGCTCGCATTCGTTACCATTTTGGTTTGGCCAGCCCATTCCTTTAAACGACTATAGTGGGTGGTAATAACTCCTATGGCACCGCTTGCCAGAAAATCTTCCAACACCGCTTGTGCAATAGGTCCACCAAATCTAGGATCCGTTCCATCGCCCAATTCATCAACTCCAAATAGACTATTTGGTCCAGCAATGCTGGTCATTTTTTTTAGGTGTTTTAAATGGGCACTAAATGTGCTTAATCCCTCATCCAAGCTTTGACCATCGCCGCAATCTACAGCGTAGTTTTGAAAAATGCCAATGGTGCTTTCGGGATTCGCAGTAATAAACAAACCGCATTGACCCATATACTGCAAAAGAAGCACGGTTTTTAGAGTTATGCTCTTACCCCCAGCATTCGGCCCACTAATCACCATGATTTTGTTTTCGCCACCCAGGTGCACATCCATAGAAACGGTTTCGGTTTTCGTGGATTTGTTTTTCAACCATAACAAAGGATTTACACCATTTTTAAACTCCAAATAGGGTTTGGGTTGTAATTTTGGCCTCTCTGCATTTGTTTTTTTAAACAGACTTACCCTTGCCGAAATCCAATCAAATTGAGTAAGCGATTCCATCATTTGGGTTAACGTAATTTTATAGGGCTTTAATTTCGCAGTTGTTATTCTTAAAATATTTTCCTTTTCCCTCCGACATTCAAAATACAACTCCTTAAGCCTATTGTTTAATTCTAAACTTTCGAGTGGCTCTATATAAACTACTTTGCCAGTAGCAGAAACATCTTTTACAAACCCTTTTACATGCCTTTTATGTTCAGCTTGCACGGGTATTACCAATCTTTCATCACGCACTGTGATGTCCGTTTCGGATGTATAGCCAGCGTCTTTCCACTGTCTGAAAATAGAACGCACAACTTGTCTAGCATCTTTTTCAAGTTTTTCAATTTCCGAGTTTATTTTGCCAAAATTGGCCGAAGCATAAGGCAAAATATTGCCTTTTAGATCGATTACTCCGCGTATAATGGTTACAATATTTTCAGTAAATTCTATATTTCCGCAGATTGAATTTAATACAGGATAAATATCCTTATGTTTATTTAAATATTTGTAAACTTTAACATAAGTTTCTACCGTATTTTTAATAGAAAACAATTGGTCCTCTTCGTAAAAATAATTTTCAACATCCAATGAAAATAACCATTTTGAAATGTCTTCTGTGCCTGTAAAATCCAATGAGTCGGGGTGTACCGATTGAAGTGCGATATATTCATCGGCCTCATTAAAACTTTTTTCTATTTCAACTTTCTCATGCATCAATTTATGATGCATAGCAATTTCTGCAGAGGTTTCAAATCGACAAAAAGCCACCAACATTTCCCGAATCTGAGCAAATCCGGTAATTGTTTCAAAATCGGATGGATAAATCAAGGTGTTTTTTTGTTTGGCTCCACTTGTAAACGCTGAAGTTTGGCAATTACTTGTTCTAAGATTTTAGAATATTGTTCTGGATGATTGCCATACCATACCATTGCTTTTCTAAACTGAGCAGTATCTGTTTTATTTTGCTTGCAAACCATGGCATAGTCTCGTTTCCAAATGTTCTGCGGAATATTTGCATAATTATATTGTACTTGGTTACCTGCTTCCAAAACCAATACATCTCCCATGATTTTAGCCATAGCTTTAGGTTCAATGGGCGCATTTTCAGAGCATCCAATGAAGAATACGATAATTGCGATTCCGATGCTAGCTTTGCAGTTCAATAATGCAAATTTAATGTAAATGGGGCGAATCGCACAAAACCTTCTAGAGATTCAAAGAAATCTTGGACCAAATACACAATTGGTTGTAGTAAGTAAGTACAGAAGTACGGATGAAATCCAAGAAGCATACAATTGTGGCCAACGGATTTTTGCGGAAAATAGGGTTCAGGCGCTGTTGGAAAGACAACGCAGTCTGCCTCATGATATTGAATGGCATCTCATTGGTCATTTGCAAACCAATAAAGCAAAAACTATTGCCCCTTTTATCACACTAATTCACAGTGCAGATAGTGTTCGACTCCTAACTGAAATTGATATTCAAGCAAAAAAAAACAACAGAATTATTGATTGTTTGTTGCAGGTTTTTATCGCTTCTGAGGAAACCAAATTTGGATTTAGTGATTCAGAACTAATCGCGGCAATGGATGAAAAAATTTGGGAAAAATTAACAAACATTCGAATAGTTGGTTTAATGGGTATGGCATCCAATACTAGCGACAAAACAAGAATAAATGCAGAATTTGAACACCTGAAAATGTTGTTTTCAAAACTCAAAGAAGATTATTTTAGCGATGCTCCGTATTTTAAAGAATTGTCTTGCGGCATGAGTTCAGACTACCCCTTGGCCATTAAAAATGGAAGTACAATGGTTAGAATTGGATCATCTGTTTTTGAATAAAAAAAGGGAGACAAATGCTCCCCTTTCATTGATTTAAATCCAATTTTATTTTTACCAAATAAATACCCTGTTGCTGTCCGCGCGGTACATTTTGTTTTCGTGTGTAACATGAAATGCTTTATAAAAACCGTCGTGGTTTTGTAGAGGGGCAATGGCCCTATAATAACCCGGAGAATGCGGATCTGTTTTTAAACGCATGCTCAATTCTTCGTCTCTAATTTTATTCCTCCACACCGTTGCCCAACTCAAGAAAAATCTTTGTTCTTGCGTAAAACCATCTATTTCACCAACGTAACCGGATCTTTTAAGGTGAATTAACAGACCATCATAGGCAGCATTGATTCCGCCTAAATCTCCAATGTTTTCACCCATCGTAAATTCGCCATTTACAAATTGTCCTGGCAACGCTTCAAAGGCATTGAATTGCGCTGCTAATTTTTTACCACGTGCATCAAATTGATTTTTGTCTTCCTCTGTCCACCAATTTACCAAATTGCCATTCTCATCAAATTGAGCTCCTTGGTCATCAAATCCATGTGAAATTTCATGTCCAATAACTGCACCGATCCCACCAAAGTTAACAGCTGCATCTGCCTGGGCATCAAAAAATGGAGCTTGTAAAATTGCGGCAGGAAACACTATTTCGTTATAAGATGGATTGTAGTAAGCATTTACAGTTTGAGGACTCATTCCCCATTCTGCTTTATCTACGGGTTTGCCAAATTTTGCGGCATTTCGCATCACCTCAAATTGACCTGTATTCATCATGTTTTGGAAATAGGAACCTCCTTTTTTGGTAGATTTTACAGCCAATTTGGAGTAGTCGCGCCATTTATCAGGGTATCCGATTTTAACCATCAATTTGTCCAATTTTTTCTGCGCCATCGCTTTGGTTGTAGAACTCATCCATTCCAAATTGTTGATTCTTATGCGGTAAGCGGCAATCAAATCATCAACCAATTGTTTTGCTTTTTTCTTGGAATCTTCTGAAAAATATTTTTCAACATACAATTTGCCCAAAGCTTCCCCGACTGTGCGATTTACTACACCCAATGCACGTTCCTTTAAAGCACGTTGCGCTGGTGTTCCACGCAATGTTCTGCCATAAAAATCGAACGACATTCTTTCAATGCCCATTGAAAGTTGGCCTGCAGCGCCCCTAATTGTTCCCCAGCGAAATAGCAATTTTAGATCGGCAATTTTATCCGCTGTAATCATGCTATTTAAGGCTTGAAAATATTTTGGTTCAGAAACAATGATAGAATCTGTATTTAATTTTAATGCGCCTAAAAATGCACGCAAATCCAAATTGTTTAACAAATCCGATGCTACAGCGGTGCTGTAAGGATTATATTGTGCAACGGGGTCGCGCCTTTGCTCTTTGGTCATCATTGCCTCGGCCATTTGTTTTTCTATTGCATAGATTCTTTTTGCTTGTCCATCGGCCAATTCTTTTTTTGTGCCAAAAGCTTGCAGCATTTTGGCTATAAAGAGCATGTATTTATCCTGTTTTTCTTTTGATTTTTCATCCGATTTTACATAATAGTCTCTTTCGGGCAAGCCCAAACTAGGCGTGCCCATATAAACCACATTTTTGTTGCTGTTTTTTGCATCGGCATCTACCCCAATTCCAAATAAAGTAGATTCTCCGTATGGCATATACTTAACGATATATTTAATCAATGCTTTTTTATCCTTTAATTTGTCTATCTCTTTTAAATAAGGCATTAAGGGTTTCACACCTTGCTTATTGCGCGCTATGGTATCCATAACCGAACCATAAATTATTGATGCTTTTCCTTGGTCAGTTTCTGGACCATATTTGCCGCTTTTTAAAGACTCTTCTAATACCGCCAATGCCATAGAGTCGGCTTCCTTGCCAAGTTGTTCAAACGCGCCCCAGCGCCCTCTGTCCGCAGGTATTACCGTCGATTTCATCCAGGAGCCGTTCACATAATTGTAAAAATCATCTGCTGGATTCACCGATTTGTCCATATAGTCGGTTCGGATGGCGTGGTAGCCGCCACCCTCTGTCTTATTTAAAAAGGCTGTGAGTGCCGCACCGGTTATCGCAAGAAAGAGTACTCTTTTCATCCAGCAAATAACCTTACTATTTGTTACAACTGCAAAACACTAAGTTAAACTTTGTATTTATTTCGATTGAACACCCGAGAGGAGTTGCATTGTCGCTTGAAGAAATTACATTTTCTCACAATCTTTTGGATCGGCTATACCAGGTTTTTTTCCGTGTTTTTTTAACCAGCGGTCTTTCCAATTTCCAGGAATATCGCCAAAAGCAATGCCTATAAAAAAATCTGCATCCCGCAGTCTTTTGGTATAAAGCATAGACATAACGCTATTTGATCCAAAATATAATGGACCTACCCTAAATGCCGCCCCCATTCTAAACGCACGGTAGTCGTATTCGAGATACAAAGGTATTGAAACCTCAAAGAAATCAGATTCCCACCGGGGCGCAACGCTAACATAAGACTGCTGTCTAGCGTGTATAGAGTATCTTCCTCTTAAACTCTGCATAACCTGCATATTTACATAGATATCGGGCATAACCTGATAATCCGCAGAAAGGGCCAAACGGGTGGGCAAACCTATGCGCAAATCTTGTGTAGTCTGACGCAGATTTGGCAACGCATTTAGTATGGTATCTACCAATGGATAGCCTGGTGTAACTGCGCTAAACCGATCTTGAATGTTTGTGGTATTCCATTCTGTTAAGCGATTGTTTATAATTGATGTAATGGATGCATTTTTATATTTAATGCTTCCAATATCCAAAATACCCAGTCCGAATTTGTATAAATAATTCGTATGTTTTCTGCTGTAGACGCCGGGTTGCCTGTATTCTGGTTTATGGTAAACCCAACCAATGCCGATGTCCACACCCATTCCTTTTCCTATCCCTGTATATTGGCCGTATCTAATGTTGGTTCTGTTCAGCGTGACTGAATCACTCCTGATATTTTTTGCAACCATATCTCCATTTTGAAAAAAAGCACCCCCCAAACCCCATACTTTTTTAAGCGTGGCTCCTACCAATAAATGTTGTTTCCATTCTAAAGGTATGTCCTTGCTAATATTTATGCCTAAAGTGGCATAAGCGTTTCCAGAAATCGTCATCCGATGTATAGTGTTGCTTTGTCCTGGCTTGTTGTTGAATTGGGAATAAGCATTTTTGGCTGTATCCAACTCCTTATATAATGCATGGGCCAAATTTTCCGACAACCCACTCACCCTTGCCAAAGCAGTTGCATCTGTTAAAAGCCCTATATGCCAGTTGTTTTTTAAACTAAGGGTAAAGGATGGCAAATAAAGCATTGCCCCTGCTGCAAAGTGCTTGGGCCTGCCATTGAGTTTTTCTTTTAAATAACTTGAATCCCATTTCGCATTTCCATTTTCCGTTTTATACTGATTAGGTATATCGTTGTTTATCAAGCGATAGGCAGAATAGGGCAACCGAAGCTGCAAGTAGTTGTTGTTTACATTAGCCCAAGCCCCAATTACATTCACATGCCATTTGTATTTTGAGTATGCAGTGAAGGCAGGATTGATTTTTGCGGCATGCACTCCACTATATAAGCCGTTGGAAATAGGTGCAAAGTTTTGACCCTTAGCTAAAGTAAATACTAAATACAACAATATGGAAAGATAAATCCGCATGGGTCTTTAGGGATAACGAACCGAATAGAATAAATATTTTGTATGTGTTGATTGAAAACTGGAGGTACAAATTTGTTCTCAGGAAAGATGATTTTGCATGCAAGCTGCATAAATATTACCCTTGAATCGTTTTTCTGCATTTTGTTCATGTTGGATATTGTCTTTTATTGGGCTTGTGTGACTAAGTTCACATTCATATCCAAAAAATAATATTAACTTTGCATAATTTTATAAAACACCCATGACCAAAGTAACATTCGCAAGAGCACAAGATCAATTTTCCGTTGTGTTGCGTAAAGAGGTAGATGAATATTTTCGTTCACAAAAGCTGTCTATGCGCGGAAACGCAAAGTTATATACAAAAACGGCAATCCTATTATCGTCGCTTGCAATACTTTATGGAGTGTTGGTTTTTGCAACGCCAGCTTGGTATATTTCATTGCCACTTTGTATGTTGCTTGGATTAAATCTTGCAGCCATAGGTTTCAATGTAATGCACGATGGAGCACACGGGTCTTACAGCGAAAAGGGTTGGATAAACAACATAATGGCTCATACGCTTGATTTTATGGGCGGGAGTTCCAATTTTTGGAAAATCAAACACAACGTAGCACATCATACGTATACCAATATTGAAGGGCATGATGAAGATATAGACATTCGTCCTTTTTTAAGAATGAACACCCTTCAAAAGAAGAGTTGGTATCACAACGCACAAGTTTTTTACTGGCCTTTTTTATACGCTTTAACTTACATTTGGTGGGTTGCTATCCGTGATTTTAAGAAATATTTTGAAGGAAAAGTAGCTACCACTGAAATACCACACATGTATTTTAAAGACCATTTGGAGTTTTGGCTAGGAAAAGTAATATTTGCTTTTATTTGGGTTGTTATCCCGTTGCAGTTTATTCCAGTATCTCATTTTTTATTGGGATATGGTCTCGCTTTGGCAGTAACAGGAGTAACTTTAGGGGTTGTATTTCAAATGGCGCATGCTGTTGAAGGTTTGGATTTTCCAGAACCTGATCCTGAAACATTAAAAATAGAGAATGCTTGGTTCATTCACCAAATTCATACCACCTGCAATTTTGCACCGAACAGCAAATTTTGGGGTTGGTTAACGGGTGGACTTAACTTTCAAGTAGAGCATCACCTGTTTCCTTTGGTTAGCCATGTGCACTACCCAGCCATTAGCAAAGTCGTTCAAAAGATTTGTGCAGAATACAATATTCATTACAACCAAAACATGACTTTCCCTTCTGCATTCATGTCGCACATGCACCACCTAGATAGAGTGGGAAAGGCAAATTGAATTACAGAATAAATTAATCATTACAAAACAACTCGAAGAATCCTTGTGAAATATACCGTTACGGTTTATTTTACAAGGAATTTTTCGTAATTAGAAAACCCCACAAATTCTTTATTTTCGGTACTTTTTGCACTCCCCCAATAAATAATTTAAAATATTTTGCAACCATTTGTAATTGCTGCGTCTTTAATGTGAAGTGAATTGCACGACGATGAAAGTATCATACAAGGTTGCAGGGAAAATGACCGGCTCGCACAACAGGAACTTTTCCTGAGGTACGGACGTAAAATGCTGGGCTACTGCCTGCGTTATTCCCCCAACTCTGATGATGCAAACGATCTACTGCAAGACGGCTTCCTAAAGGTCTTTGACAATATTGGCAGTTACAAAGGAGACAGTCCTCTGCATTCTTGGATGGCGCGAATTTTTATAAACCTCGCTATCACAAAATACAGAAGAGCCTCCGCTGGACCCAAGTTTGTAGATGTAGAAAATTCAGACATCGCAGACAGTTCAGAATCCGACAACCAAGTGGAAAAGCATGATCTTGATACCGTAATAGGTGCAATTCAGCAACTTCCAGAAAGGTACCGGCTTGTAATTAACATGTACGCCATTGACAAAATGGGTCACCGCGATATTGCCGATCAACTCGGCATTACCGAAGGAACCAGCAAAAGTCAACTGAGCCGTGCACGCCAAATGTTAAAAGAACTTTTAGACAACAAAAAAACAAAGAATTGAACAACGAAACTCTCCATATCGACGATTTGCTTAGCAATAGCTTCGCTGGCTTTGAACCAGCTATGCCTGCTTTAGCTTGGGAGGGTATTGCCGCCAAATTGGATAAAAATTCCAAAAAAGGCGGATTTGCATGGTTGAAAGCCGCCGCAGTTGTATTAATTGTTGCCGGCGCTTGGTATTCTTTAAGCCATGTTTTAAATCACAGAAACAACGGCAACAATAATTCTGCCGTTAAGGTTGAAAATACAATAAAGGCTGAAAGTAAATCTGAAAAAGCTTCTGGGACTGAAAATGGCGAGAATCTGAATTCAAAGCAAAATTCGAACCTCGGTGTTTCTGAGAATAGTCAGGAGAATAGCACCTCGCATTCTCCGGATTTGCCCGTAAATCGCAGCCAGTCGCCAAGTGTGCAGAAGCAAAACAACGACCACCTGCCACAAACTCCAAAGGAAACTGTAGCTGACGGTAGCCAAAATTCGTACCGTCAAATTGTCGAAAACAACAGAGAAAGAATTCGTAAATCAAAAATTGAAGATGCCAATTGGAATCAATTCTTGGCAGAAGTTGCAGAATCTGCTAAAAATAGCAAAAGTTTAACCCCACCTGTAAGGCCTCTATTGACTTTCAACGACCGTTTTAGCATGGGCATTGGTGTTGGACAAGCTGTTTCAAATACAGGATATTCAATTAACAATGAATTTAAGGACTATGTACATCCATATTTCAAAAAGGAAATTGAAAAAGGTGAAGGTATACTTTCAGCATTGAATTTTAATGCCGCTGTATATTATAAATTAGGCAAGGAGAGTCGATTGAGTGTTTATTCTGGCATTTCATATTTCCAACGTAAGACAAGTCTTGATTTTAATTTTTCTAATTATACTGGATTCGAAGATGGTCTAAAGCCTTTGGATAAGTTTGGTAACAAAGCATATTTTTCTAATTGGGATCCTAAAGCAAATGGCACAGCTATAGGTACAGTTGAATATAAAGGAATAAACACTTTTACCCAAGTGGAAATTCCATTGGGCATAATGTATGACGTGGCCTTTGGTTACAAACAAAAATGGTCTTTTATGCCAGCCATTTCTACCAATGTTGGCTTTATTACCCAAAAAATAGGGAAGACCCTAGATTACCATACATTGGAGGTAACCAAAATCGATCCTACTTGGTTTAGAACCACTTATTTTTCTTTAAATTCATCACTCGGTATTTACAAAAATTTAAGCAATAGCATGAAAATTGGCGTAAATGTGAGTGGAAGTTATATGCTAACCCCGATGTATGTTCCAGGCGCTACGATTCGTCCAAGAGCACTTACAGGCGGACTGTCAACACAATTAATTTGGAGATTGACAAAATAATGACAAGTAATTGTTTCATATGGTATAAATTGCACATTATGCGAAAACTGCTGGTTACAGTTTCAATGCTTGTGTGCGTTCCTTTAATGGCACAGGTGCTACAACCCTTAGGGTATGGTTTACCCGCGAGGGTTGTAGCGTCTTACGCCTCCGGAAACAATTATGTAACTTTATTTGAACAAAAGAATTTATCAGGGGGCGATAATACTTTTACAGTAGCCCGTTGGAATGGCACCTATTGGAGCTATTATACAGGTGGATTAAATATTCCAACAGATGTTAAAAATGTGAATGGTACCTACAATTACCATTCCGTGGTGCTTTATAAAGATACCATGTATGTGGGTGCGTATATTACAAATGCAACAGGTGAAGCCGCCAACAATGTAAACCACCTTTACAAATGGAATGGTTCCATTTGGCAACCCGTGCTGAAATCCATTAGTTCCAAAACCGATGGTATTTTGGCCATGACGGTTTTTAAAGACAAACTTATTGTTGCAGGCCGTTTCCAAAATAGTTTGGGTGGTGGCACTGTTCAAAATATTGTCGCCTATGATGGCGAAAAGTGGGAGTTTTTGTCCGAAGACGGTTCCAGTATTCAAGGTACCAATGGTACCATTAATTCATTGGTTACGGCTGGGAATCGTTTATATATTGGTGGCCAATTTCAATATTTCAACGGTGATTACACAGGAAACATTGTTTTTTATACCAGCGCAAATGGCAACTGGGGCGGCTTCGGAAGTCCCTATACTGGAACAAAAGCAAGAATTTTGGAGTTGGCATCTTATAATGGCAGCATTGCTGCATTGGGATTAAATGAAACTGGAACCAAAGAAATTCGAATATTTAACAATGGCACTTGGACAGCGCCATTAAATTTTGATACTTTTGACATTGCTGAACCTACAACCATTGCTGGTGCAGGCGGCTATTTGCTTATTGGTGGCAAGTTTGAAAAAGCAGGCAATGGAACTTCTCTGCTGCGCTATGAATCTGGACAGTTGGCATTCACAGGCACTCGAATTACTGGGGATTTTAGTCTTGGACAGAGAGGAAGCGAAGCATTTGTCTGGGGTGCGTTCACAGAACAAAATACAGGAATAAAAAACATTTCAAAAATAGAAACAAGCTATGGCGATGTAGTTGGGAGTTTGTATTTTGATAAAAATCAAAATTGCATCAAGGATTTGGGGGAATTAAACATGGCTAGAATACAATTGCGTTTTGAAGATGAAGGGGATCGCTTTTGGTTTGCCATGACAGATTCTAATGGCCATTTTGCAATCGCACTTCCTGAAGGAAATTATGCCATTCAGGCTATGACAGGTAGACATTGGGTAAATTATTGCCCTTCAAACTATGCTGTCAATGTGAGAAAAGGATTGTACAGTAGTGTAAGTCTCGGTAGCTTTATTCCAGCGGCTATAAATGATGCAGAAGTTAAGCTTTTTCCTATAACGCCTGCCGTCGTAAAAGCAGGAGACCCAGTGCGCTTGCAGTTGAAAATACACAACTCGGGCAGCACGGTGCTAAATGGCCCAACCATACAATTTAAGCACGACTCTAGACTTACTGGATTTATGTCTGAACCAGCAGCCGACAATTACAACGTTACCACAGGGGAGGCAACTTATACTTTGGTCAATGCGGGTATTGATGAGGAACGAATTGTTGAAATTACCATGAACATTCCCGCAGGAGCTACCGCATCTGATAATTATCGAAATTATGTAGCTACTGGAAGTCTTTTCACGCCTTCTGATGCTTATGCAGCAGACAACCAAGATACCGCCGATTTGAAATTGATTAACAATATGGAGGGAAGTGTGGTAAAAACTTCTGATTTGGGTGGCATTATAAACTATAGAGTAACTACAATCGGATACAAAGTTAAATTCACCAATATTAGTTCTTCTACAGTAAATAGGGTTGTGTTGCTAGATACTTTGGATAAGAATATCATTATTAAAAAAGTGGTAGTGAATGAAAGGTCTCCTGCCGATGCTCAGGTTCGTTTGGAAAATGGTATTCTCATTGTGGAATATCCCAATGCGAATTTGACTGCTTTTGAAAGTGATCCTTCTAAAAGTTCTGGCTTTGTGAATTATGATTTGGTTTTAAAATACCAACTCAAACACAACGATCATGTATACAATACGGCTACTGCAGATTTTGATAGCAAATGGAAAGGTACTTCTAAAGTTGTGGATGTGCTTATGTACGATCCAAATTCAATTAATGTAAATCGATTGAAAGGCAACATTTCTAAAGTATATCCCAATCCTGCAAATTCAATGGTGACAATAGACTTCAACGATATACAAACAGGTATGTTGGACGTTTTAGACCCATCAGGTAAGGTTATAATAACCCAAAAATTAAACACAAACTCTGCGAACGTGGATGTTAGGATGTTGGCTAATGGTATTTATTTTCTACGCTGCCCAAATGGCACGGCGGTTCTTACGATTAACCGTTAAGTCCAGCTGAAATCTTATTCAGCAATCCCAAATTATAGGATACAAATTTCTCCAGTCCTGCATCATATTCCACATTGCCTATACTATTTCCGTCTATATCTAAAACCTGAGGCGTAAATTGACTTTCAAAAACTTTGGGAGATACTATGCTGTGAAGATCCATAACATTGATTAGTTTATTAATAACATAAGTGAGTTGAACTGCTGGAATTCTACCCCCTCTGCCCGAACTAATTCCGCAAGTCGCGAACAATTTCCCTTCCCAGCATTCTTTAAAATGCTTGCTGCCAAATTGGTTGATGAGGTTTATGATTTCTGCACTTGGAAACCAATTGTATTCTGGGGTTAAAATAAATACAATTTTAGATTTAGCCATAGAATCGTAAACGGCGCGCTGAAAATCCGTGAAATTTTCTTTTTGAATATCTCCACGGTTGCTAAAGGGTATGTCAAAATGGGTGAAATCAGGCATCAATATTTCATTTTCAGGTGCCCCAAGGTCCATCGCTATGCGTTTTATGGCTTTTCCAACCTTGGCCGTATTTGAGTTCATCCGGGATGATCCGGCAAGTATTCCTATCATTATTAAAAGTATTTTTTACTGTAATTGTATAAATTAAATGTGGGATTTAGAATTTCAACTTCAAGATCTTTCACAACTGCAGCAATGTTAAAATCTTTCATCCGTTCACGAATCACCATGGATTCAATTTTTTCTGCAAGCAACCAGCATTTGCGGCTTAAATCTTTAGAAGTTAGGCCGTGCTGAGAGATTGCCGTATCCAATAATTCTATGCCAATATTCTCTGTAGCTACGGTTTTTATTACGGGTATTTGCCAAGAACCTTTGCGTGAATGCGCTAGTTCTTCTAAATATTTGCAAAAGATATCGGCTCCTTCTCTGTCACTTTTATTCACTACGAATATATCGGCGATTTCCATAACACCACTTTTCATAGCCTGCACTTCGTCACCCCCTTCGGGCACAGTTACAACAACTGTAGTATCTGCAACACCGGCAATTTCCACTTCACTTTGGCCTACACCTACTGTTTCTATCAATATGCGGTCAAATCCTGCATTGCGCAGCAACTCTGTCATGCTTAGAATTGAGGCAGATAAACCACCCAAACTGCCTCGGGCGGATACACTTCGGATAAATAAATTGGGATTCAAAAACAAACCAGCCATGCGCAATCTGTCGCCAAGGATGGATCCAAAATTAAACGGTGACGAAGGGTCAACTGCCAAAACTGCAACCTTAAGATTTTTGCTCAACCAGAAAGCGGCAAGTGCATTTACCAAGCTGCTTTTTCCAGCTCCTGGTGAACCTGTAATGCCAACTACCGGTATGTGCATAGCCATGGATAGGTGTTCCAAAATTGAATCCCCAGCCGGTAGGCCATTTTCAATCAAGGTAAGGGCTCTGGCAATTGCTTTAAAATCGCCAGACCGTATTGCAGATATGTTAGGAATATTGTGCAAAGAAGCTGCAAATATACAAGTGCTGCTGCTTAAGGATTTTAATGTTCAATGAAATCGCACTTTAAATTCTGCAAAGCAAACATTTAGGCTATAAACGCATGAAAGGTACAGCGGTCATATCTGTAAACACGCCTTTTTCTAACAAATAGTGACCAGAAACGGCAATCATGGCGGCATTGTCTGTGCAAAATTCAAAAGATGGAATGAGGCACTCAAGCCCGCTTTCTGTGCCTAGTTTGAAAAATGCTGCTCTCAAAACGGAATTTGCAGAAACACCCCCACTCAGCCCAATAGACTTCGGATGATATTGGTCTATAGCCACTTTTGTTTTTTTAATGAGATAACGCACTACAGATTGCTGGAACGATGCTACAATATCATGGATGTTTTCACCTACAAAATTTGGATTGTCTTTAACATTATCTCGAACAAAATACAACAAAGATGTTTTAATGCCAGAAAAGCTCATATTCAAACCAGGGACTTTTGGATCTGGAAAAATAAACTTATTGGCATTGCCGTTTTTTGACAACTGGTCTATTTGTGGACCGCCGGGATAGGGCAATCCCAGCAACTTCGCTGCTTTGTCAAAGGCTTCTCCTGCAGCATCATCCAATGTGCTTCCCACAATTTCGAAATCTAAAAAATCGCGCACCAAAATAAATTGAGTATGGCCCCCGCTTACCAGTAGACATAGCATAGGAAAAGTTGGGTTGGGTTGGTCAATAAACAATGCGGAAACATGCGCCTGCAAATGGTTTACGCCAATCATTGGTATACCCAAACCCATAGAAATTCCTTTTGCAAAATTAATTCCTACCAACAGGGAGCCAGAAAGCCCTGGACCTTGGGTAAAAGCCACCGCATCTATATACTGCAAGTCAATTCCAGCGGTTTTTAAGGCCAAATCTACTACTGGAACTATATTGCTTTGATGCGCCCGGCTTGCCAATTCTGGCACTACACCTCCAAATGCTTCGTGTACTTTCTGTGTTGCCGTAATGTTGGCAAGGATTTTGCCATTTTGCCATATAGAAGCGGCAGTGTCATCGCAACTGCTTTCTATGCCCAGAATAGTGGAATATTGCATGGAGGGTGGAAAGGATTGTCACCGTTTCAACTAACTTTGAAGTTTTGAAAAAGCGGCGCACAAAATTACGCAAGTTTCTTCTAAGAACCTTGCTGTTCCTGTTATTATTAACAGGGCTGTCCGCGGTATTGCTTCGCAGTCGCAAGGTTCAAACACTGTTGGCCCAAAAAGCTGCACATTGGTTAAGCCAAGAAATTGGAACAAAAGTGGCCATTAGATCTGTAGAATTTGACTTTTTTAGAAACTTGCATTTAGAAGGTGTTTATATCGAAGATAAACACGGCGACACTATGATTGCCGCCGAAGTTATCGATGCACAGTTGAAAAGAATAAACCAGCTATCTCGCCAAATCGAATTTTATTCGGTAGATTTTACCAGAGCCAATGTGCATATTGGATTTCACAAAGGGGAAGATGACCAGAATTTACAATTCCTCATTGATTATATAAATGGACCCGAAAGACCTAAAAAAACACCTAAGAAAGTTTGGTCCATACACATTGACAAAGGGATTTTGAAAGAGACGCGTTACGTAAGCTTTGACGAAGAGAAAATGAACACTGAAAAAGGAATTTTAGATGAACATAACCTCCAATTCAATAGTTTAAATGGAACGTTAAAAGACCTTTGGATAGTGGATGACTCATTCCACTTTGAAGCTCAGCACTTGAGCACAACCGAACGCAGTGGCCTAATGATTCGTGAAATGAATGCGCTTTGCAATGTTCACAATTATGGAATGGATTTTTGGGATTTAAGTTTAAAAACGAGATGTTCTCTTTTAAAAGGAGAGATGCATTTTAAATATCC
>JBBQBB010000030.1:0-39158 GCA_038317095.1 Bacteroidia bacterium
CCCGTTCGTCGGGAACGAATAAAACCCCAACATTCCCATATATTTTTGCAAAGTGTCCGAACCCCTAAAAATACTATTTGTTTGCCTTGGCAACATTTGCAGATCGCCGCTTGCAGAAGCCTTGTTTCTCGACAAAATCAAAAAAAAAGGCTTAGAATCTCGGTTTGTCATTGACAGCGCTGGCACCAACGGCATCCATGACGGAGAACAGGCCGACCACCGAACGAGAGAGAATGCATTGAAACATGGGATAGAAATCCAGCATATTTCGCGCATAATCCAAAAATCAGACTTGGCCAAATTTGACCTCATTTTTGCCATGGACAAGGAAAACTTAAGAAATATCCATCGCTTGACACAAAATTCGGCCGAATTGGATAAAATCAGTCTGCTATTAGACCAAGTGGAGGGTATAAATTACCGTGAAGTGCCAGATCCTTGGTTTGGTGGCGAGGAAGGTTTTGAGTTGGTATTCAATCTATTAGACAAGGCTACAGAAAAATTGTTGGAAAAACTAGAAAAATAAAGTACTTTTGATTCATGTTTTTGCCACCTTTGGGTATAAAATGCGTCTTATATATGTACAAATTGAAATTTGACTTTTGAAAAGAATCCTACTCTTCGCATTTTCAATCATTTCCTTATTAAAAATTAGCGGACAATCTTCGCAAGGTTTAGATTTTTGGATTGGGACTACTTATCCGTTTTATTCGAATGATACATTTGTAATATCCGTGGCTTCCGAAAAACCTACCATGGTTTATTTGGAATTGCCTTTGTTGAATTATAAAGACTCTATGAAGTTGGGGTACAATGAAATCAAAAACTTCATTATACCCACATCTTTAAGAAACTCTTATTATTATTACTATTCAAGTGCGCCAAAGAAAATTGGAGACAACGGAGTGCATGTATATGCCCCTTTACCCATAAGGGTTTATGCTTTTTCTGGTGGCAAAAATTACTCTTGCGGTGCAACTGCTGTTTACCCGACGGCTACACAACCCCCGGGTGGGGTGTATTATCCTTATAAAGCCCGCTATTACTGGGCAGGACCAGGCAGCAGTTACAAGGTTTTTTTCTTTACAGTGGTTGCTATCGACGATTCGGTTACCGTATCATTTAAGTCCAACACCTCCGGCTTGTGGAATTTACCGCCAGGCAATAAAGTGCTTTTACGAAAAGGCCAACTGGTGCGAATCTATACTTATATTTTAGGGGTTGACCCCACGTTGGCGGTGACTGCATCAACAGGCAAAAGGATTTCTGTTTTTACAGAAAATTTTTATGACTATGCCCAAAACAATTGTTTTTCGTACGATTTAATGTACGAGCAGATTTTACCAGACAACATTTTGGGTACAGATTTTATTCTTACCCCATTTCGTTACCATAAAAAAGGATACGATTTTACAGTTACTGCTACGGTTGCCAACACAGTGGTAAAGCAAGACAACACAACCACATTGGCGACACTGGGTATAGGCGAAACCTATTATGGCCGCATTTACAGCGATTCAAGTGTATTCATTTCTGCAAACAATCCAATAAATTGCTGGGAAAAAACAATTCTCGACACATGCAACACGGGTTCTTGGGGCTTTTTTAACGGACCTTCCATTATGACCATAAGCACCACAACGCAAATGATCACAGATGCGGTGGTCTCGGTTCCCCAGAATAGCAGTTATAAAATCAACTATGTAAATATCATCACCACAAAGTATGGCAAAGACAGTTGTTGGCTGGATGGAACCAGAATTGCCCCTGCCGCCTTTACGAGCATTTTAAATGGTGCATATTACCTTTTTAGAGATACCTTGTTAAAAGGCAACCATAGAATTAGCTGCAATTATGGATTTATATCTTACCTCTATGGCAGAGGCCAATATGGTGGGTATGCATACAATGGCAGCGCTGGACTGGCAAGCTTAAAGCGATATATTACCTCCAAAACCTATCAAAGTTGTGATACGGCTAAAATTGTGCGTGTAACCTCAGAAGGAGACCCTGCCGGCAATTATCAATGGACTTTTAATGGGAAAACCGACACGGGTTTGGTCGCCTATTTTCAAGTCCCAAAAGCTGGAATTTATGGCATAAAACTCAAATACAAATTGGCCAGAAACAACCAATGGGATTCTATTTATTCCACGGTGGAAATTAAAGGAAACACAGCCATGGATTTTATCAGTGGCAGCAACTTAAACATTTGCAATACAACGGCACTTATTACGTTGCCAAAAACCAAATTGTTTAGGTACAAATGGAGCAATGGGGATACCACCCATAAGCTTACAATCACCACTTCTGGCAAATATTCACTCATAGTTACCAATACGCAAAGTGGGTGTAAGTTTTACGATACGGCACAAGTAAATCTCTATGCAAAAATGTCGCCTGGGTTTACGATATCGATGAAAAAAACATGTCCAGGCTATCCTATTATATTAAAGAACACTACAACCTTTGGTGGAACCGATTCTGCCTCTGGATACAAATGGTATGTAGACAATATTTACCATAACAAATACAAACACGATACCGTAAAGAACACATTTCCTGGCACTTACAACATTCGAATGGTAGTTACCAGTAAAAAGGGTTGTTCAGACAGCACCTTTGGCTCCATCAAGGTAGGCGCAGCGCCGACTTTGATTTCTGGGCACAACACGTATGACAGTTGTTATGCCCGTGCAAGTTACAAATTCAATTCACGGTCTTCCTTATCATTGGGAAAAATAGCAGGTTATCAATGGGTATTCAGCGACGGCGATACCACTTATAAAAAGCAACAAGCCTTGCGTACTTTCCATGATTCTGGCTTATATTGGTATCAAATATCCGCCTATAGCGATGCTGGATGCGCGGATACCACACCCAAAAAATATTTCAGAATTTACGGTGCCCCGAGTCCATTATTTGCAATCACGGATAGTTCTGTTTGTAAAGCTGGAAATTATTTTACAGTAAAAAACAAATCCAGCACGTTCGGAAAAACTGCAAGATATGAGTGGATGTGGGGCGATGGCAGCGGAGAGACATTTGATGAACCTGGCTTTAAAAACTATACGGATACAGGCAAATTTAAAATCCGTTTGGTTGCTGCTTATTTGTCTACCAATTGTTCGGACACGTTTGACCGTTGGGTGAGGGTATTGCCAAACCCGAAAGCAGCTTTGCTTTTGGACAGCTCTAACTTTTGCTTAAACAACAATTATTTTGCATTTAGAGAAAATAGCGATGCCAAAGGTTCAACGGTGCGCTATGCAACTTGGAAATGGGGCGACGGCACACAAACCAAGGATAGCCTCAAATTCAGGAAAAAGTATACCAAAACTGGAACGTTTAAAGTAACACTTTATTTTTCTACTGGAAAAGGCTGTTTAGACTCTGCCAAGAAAAACATTGTGGTTTACCCCTCCCCTACAGCCAAAATTGCTATACCAGACTCTAACCTTTGCAACAAAACCAACTACTTCAATCTTGCCAATGCATCCACTGCACCAGCAAATGCAAAATGGGCATGGGATTATGGAAATGGGAGTACCAGTGTGGCCAAAACGCCTGGCAAAGTCAGCTATCCCACCTATGGCAAATTCAAAATTCGCTTGGTTGTTAATGATCCTTTATATAGTTGCTATGATACCGCTTATCGATTTGTAACCGTTTTAACCTCTCCAAAAATGGATGGTAGATTGTCGGACACACTGGTTTGCGACACTTTTTCTGCATTTACATTCACAGACAGCACCAAATATGGCAACTTAAAACCATGGCGCATGTGGAAAATAAACACCATAGACACCACTTCGAAATCAACCTTACAAAGGAAATTCAAAACTGCAGGATACCAAAACATCCAATTGGTTGGTGGCTTGGCAGGCGTTTGCACTGATACTGCAAATTACAAAGTTCATATTTTATACACCCGAGATGTTGTAAGTATTTCCAAAACAGTAATTTACCCTTGTATAGGCGCTACAATTGATTTAAATGCCAATGTAAAACAAGGGGTCAACTGGAAATATTATTGGGATCCAAGCAGCGGTGTTGGTTATGCAACACAAACAGTAACTGGTGTTAAATATCTTTTTGCTGGTAAAAACCTAATCCTTCTAAAAGTAACAGACGTAAACAACTGTTCTTACACCCTCTACGACAGTTTCACCTCATTGCCAGCCCCAGATTTATCCATACAAAATTTAACCACGGATACACAATGCATTGGCGGAAATGCATTCTCATTTAGCAACACGTTAACCAATGCAACAGCGCCGATTTCCTACAATTGGATTCTGGGAGAGAGCAATGTTTCTTCTATTTCCAAACCAAATATTTTAAAATATTTAACCACAGGAAATAAAAATATTTCATTGGGAATTGTAGACAAAAATGGTTGCCGAGACACTGCAATTTATGGTGTTTATGTAAATCCTTCACCAAAAGTGAACATTGCCAGTGATTCCATGTGTTTGGGCGATTCGCGTATTTTTAATACCACCATTACACCTGCAAATATTGCCGTAAACAAAACGGATTGGTATATCAACAATTTGTATGCCTCCACCAGCAATAGCTATAAATACGTTTCAACAGGTATTGGGAAATTTAAAATTAAGGCCATTGTTACCGCCACTGGGGGTTGCAAGGACACAAGCAGTTCTGCCGATGTCACCGTTTTTGCGATACCCGTTGCAAAATTTGGTGTAACTATGTTTAACGCTATTGGAACTGGGGTTCCTGTTGATTTCAACGACAGTTCTATAGGTGCTACAAAATGGACTTGGTACCCTATTTCCAGTGATAGGAACAATTTCTCGAATTCAAAAAAATTCAATTATTTGTACGCCACTTTAGGGGATGCGAATGCGCTTTTGGTTGTAGAAAACAGTGCAGGCTGCAAAGACAGTGCTTGGCGAAATTTCACACTCAAATCTGATGAGTTGGTGTGGTTCCCAAATACATTTACACCCGATGCAAATGGCCGTAATGATGTGTTTAAACCCGAAGGTGTGTCTGCTGTAAAAACATATTATATGTCTATTTTTAACAGATGGGGTGCAAAGGTTTTTGAAACCAACAACCCAATGCAAGGTTGGGATGGCACGTATCAAAACCAACCGGCATTGCCAGGTGCCTATATTTACTCGGTGAACATTGTGTTTTTAACAGGCAAACGGCTGGTATTGAACAACAATTTCACTTTACTTAGGTAAAATTCACTTTTTCCTCTTGCCATTTCCTTTTTTGGGCGTGCTAGATTTTACTTTTACCCAGCCAAAAACAATAGGCGTGCAAAGGGCTGCTATAACCACAGCCAAAATATACCTGCCAAAAACAACTTGCGCAAATATGAGCAATACCAGCAGCGCCATAGAGAGCAACAACAACCAACTTGGTTCTTCAATAAATTGCTTTTTTAAATAAGCGGCAAACACGGTGAAAGCAAAAACTGCAACACCCACAAAAAACATTATGGAGCCAAGAATGCCCCAACCCTGTTTTTCAAACAAAGAAATTCCACCTAAAATAAGAAGGAACCAACTTAAATTAAATGCAGGTTTAACAATTGGGTGGCGATACATGGTGCAAATATCTTCAAAATATATCAAAAGCAAACCATAGTTCGAAATCTGATAGACTTTAAAATCATTATGGGCAAGTCATTTGCAGGATGTATCTTTGCAAACTACATAATATGATCATAGGCGTTCCAAAAGAAATCAAGAATAACGAAAACCGCGTGGCTCTTACGCCAGCAGGTGTTTCTGAGTTTAAAAGACACGGACACAAAGTGTACATTCAAATAAGTGCGGGCGAAGGCAGTGGCTTTTCAGATGCAGAATATATCGAGGCTGGCGCAGAGATGCTTGCAACCATTGAAGAAGTATACAGCATGTCTGAAATGATAATAAAAGTGAAAGAGCCTATTGAATCTGAATACCCTTTGATAAAGAAAGATCAATTGTTGTTTACCTATTTCCACTTTGCAAGTCATGAGCCGCTTACCCATGCAATGATAAACAGCGGTGCAGTTTGTTTGGCTTATGAAACCGTCGAAAAATCAGATCGCAGTTTGCCATTGCTTGTTCCAATGAGTGAGGTTGCCGGTAGAATGAGTGTACAGGAAGGTGCTAAATATCTAGAAAAACCAATGGGTGGCCGCGGCATACTGCTCGGTGGCGTACCTGGGGTTAAACCCGCAGAGGTTTTGGTTTTGGGAGGTGGTATTGTAGGAACCCAGGCTGCGAAAATGGCAGCGGGTATGGGTGCACATGTAACCATTATGGATATTAGCTTAAACAGATTGCGCCAATTGGACGATATTATGCCGGCCAATGTTGCCACCGAATATAGCAACGAATACAATGTGCGCCAGGCCATTAAAACAGCTGATTTGGTGATTGGTGGTGTTTTAATACCAGGTGCTAAAGCACCCAAATTGATTACACGCGACATGTTGCCAACTATGAAAAAAGGATCTGTGATTGTGGATGTTGCCATTGACCAAGGTGGATGTTTTGAAACCAGCAAGCCTACTACACACGCTGAACCTTGTTATGTAGTAGATGGAGTGATTCACTACTGTGTTGCAAATATGCCAGGTGCCGTGCCTTATACATCCACTTTAGCGCTTACCAATGCAACTTTGCCGTATGCCATTCAACTTGCGAATAAAGGTTGGCAAAAAGCATGCAGCGAAAACGCTGAACTGAAAGTAGGTTTAAATGTAGTGGGTGGAAAAGTAGTCTATAAAGGCGTATCAGACGCATTTAATTTGGAATACACTCCCGTAGAAAACTTCTTGGGAAATAGCGCAAGCGCATAAATTTATAAAAACAAGAAAAGGGTCACATAAAGGTGGCCCTTTTTTTTCTTATTTTTTCAACCCCATGCAGATCCTCAATCACCGCATTTACGGAACTGGAAATCCAGTAATTTACATACTGCATGGCATTTTTGGCATGTTAGACAATTGGCACTATGTGGCTGGCATTTTGGGTCAAAATTGCACAGTAGTAACCAGCGATGCGCGCAACCATGGCAAAAGTTTCCATACAGAAAACATGTCTTTCGACAACATGGCCGAAGACATTCAACATCTTATGGCGCATTTGGGACATGAAAAAATAATACTGGCAGGCCATAGCATGGGTGGAAAAACTGCTATGAAATTTGCACAAAATTTTCCAACTCTATTGGACAAATTGGCAATCATAGACATTGCAAACAAGACTTATGCCCCGAGTCATTTGGCTTATTTTCAAGCGTTTAAGGACATAGATTTTTCTACTATCCGTTCCAGAGCTGAGGCAGATTTGGCTTTAATTCCTTATGCATCGGACTTAGCGGTGAGGCAATTTCTACTCAAAAATTTAGAGCCTAAACCTGCTGGTGGTTATAAACCCAAATTTAATATAGAAGCCATTCAAAGAAACTACAATGCAATCATTGGGGCCATCGACCTTCCAATACCCACTTGGAAAGGACCGACGTTGTTTATTTCCGGTGAAAAAAGCAAGTATATAAAGGAAAGTGACAAAGTCTCGCTAACGTCAGAATTTCCAAAATCAACTTTTGCGAAAGTAAGCAGCGCAGGCCATTGGGTGCATGCCGACAATCCTGCTGAATTCCTTGATATATTTCAGACATTTATTCAATCTTGATTCCTTAACTTCGCAACGGTGAGCAATAAAATTAAATTTCCTATCCTTTGCCTGGCATTTTTTGGGAACTTGTCTTTAACAGCCAAATACAAAGACAGCAGCAATATTGGCACGCCAGCCATAGTGCTAAAATTTGGCACGGGTTATTATTATGGACTCGGTGATTTGGGAAAGCGGTTTCCACAATTCTCAACCTTGCCTGCTGGTTTTTTTTATCGTTCACCCCGCAATCTCATTTTTGGCATTGAATACAATCGATTTTTAGGCAACCAATACAAATTAGACAGTCTTTATGGTGGAATTATGGGCCCAAGTTTGCAAATCCTAGATAAAAATGGTTTTCCTGCAGTAATCCGTTATTACATGCGGGGCTATTCATTTCAAGGTTATGTTGGAAAAGCATTTAAAATATCCCCTCGATCCAAATACGGTCAAATCCAAGCCAATATAGGGGGTGGAATTATGCAACACTATATAAAGATGCGATTTGATAAAGGCATTTTACCACAACTGGAAGGCAATTACTATGAAGGATATGACAGACTGACCAATGGGTTTATGATAACGCAGTCATTATACTATCAATACAACAATGCCCAAAGTTTAAGTTTCTATTGCGGAATTAATATGGTAGAATCCTTTACCAAAAACCAACGAAATTGGGATTATGGCACCATGCGAAAAGACAATGCGAATCGCAAAGATAATTATTTTGGATTTGCAGCAGGCATCTTAATACCGATACAAATTAAATCTTCCAACAATACCGAATATTACGATTAAATAATTTTGCTTTTTTTCTATAATATTGGCATCTATCTATTCGTTTTTGCAATGCGAATGGCTGCACTTTGGAATTCAAAAGCGTACAAACTAATTCGTGGACGCAAAGGTTGGAAAAAAGCATTTTTAGATACAATTCCGAAGAAGCAGGCGAAGCGTTTCTGGTTTCACTGTGCTTCATTGGGCGAATTTGAAATGGCAAGACCCATCATAGAAGGCATACAGGTTGAATTTCCAGAATCGGAAATTATAGTGAGTTTTTTTTCACCTAGCGGTTACGAAATGTGCAGCCACTTTCTGTGCACAGGGGTGGTTTATTTGCCATTTGATACAAAAAACAATGTAAAAAAATGGTATGATATTATACAGCCAGACATTGCAGTTTTTGTCAAATATGAATTTTGGCTCAATTACATGCATGAAGGCATTGCGCGTGGGGTAAAAATGCTGGCTATTTCTACCTTGTTTAGAGAAGGGCAATTCTTTTTTGAACCTTGGGCGGCTTCATGGAAAAACCAATTGCTTCAATTTAAAAGAATATTTGTGCAAAATGAAAGTTCGGCATACATAGGCAAAATGGAAGGATTAGGCAACATTATAGTGGCAGGTGACACCCGTTTTGATAGGGTAATTGACACCCATTCTCATATTGAACCTATGGAAGAAATTGCCAAATTTAAAGGTGAAAATCCCTTGCTGGTTTGCGGCAGTTCTTGGCAAGCAGAAGAAAAATTGTTGTTTGAATATTTATCCATAAAAAGTTGGCCTTTGGGCTGGAAATGGATTATTGCCCCTCACAATATACAGGCTCAACATATTCAAGAAATTGAACAAAGGTTCTCTGATTTTTATCCCATTAGGTATTCTGAGTTGTTAAAAACACCAGAAACGGGTAAAAACAAAATTCTGATTATAGACAATATGGGGTTGTTGTCGCGTATTTACCAATATGCAGATATAGGAATAATAGGGGGAGCATTTGGCAAAGGATTGCACAACGTTTTAGAAGCCGCCGCATTTGGTATGCCCATTTTATTTGGCCCCAAACATCAAAAATTCCCAGAAGCCGCTGAGGGTATTGAAGCTGGGTTCTGTTTTTCAGCAAAAAATTACGCTGAATTTGAAATGCATTTAAACCGCATGCTTGGCAACGCAGAATGGAGACAAGAAACTGCAAATAAAGCTATTGAATATGTAGTTAAAAAATCTGGAGCCACTGAAATTGTGATGGATTATTTGCGACTGAATTAATTCAATAGAATATTTTAAACTGCTTTATGATAAG
Source organism: Bacteroidia bacterium (assembly GCA_038317095.1). Lineage (GTDB taxonomy): Bacteria > Bacteroidota > Bacteroidia > NS11-12g > UBA955 > JAGXTF01. Next base: position 9,739 of record JBBQBB010000030.1, read on the forward strand.
CAAACCACCACTGATAAAAATAAAAATGAGTACTATTTTTTGGAATTGATTTTGATCCATTTTTTCCAACATTTTTTTACCAATATAGCTACCAATAATTGCAACGAAGAACAATGCAATGATATAGTAAATCTCGCTAACACGAATAAAGCCACTTTCCCAATAAACCACGGCCCGCGCAAAATCTACGGCAAAATCAATAGCTGCGGATGTGCCAATAAAAAGTTCTTTCCCAAAACCCAAGGAAGACAGTGCGATGCCACGTATAGCTCCACCTGTGCCGAGCAAACCTGCCACAAAACCCGCCAAGCCTCCCAAACTTAAAAGTACTGCATTGTTCTTTTTTACTTTCAAACTGGGTTTGATTAAGAACAATACAGCAATCAAACAAAGGAATATTCCTAAAACCATCTGTAATGCGGAAGAATTCCATTTTGCGCTGAATACTGCACCAATTAATACAAAAACCACACTTGGCACGCCTATAATTCCGATGGTTTTCCAATCCAAATGTTTGCGAAAAAGCCACAATTTTGAAGTATTACTAAAAATATGAAATACGGCTGTGATGCCTAATACCGCTTGAAAATCCATAAAAAAATTGGCGATTGGTACGAAAAGCATGGATGAGCCAAATCCACCGAGGGTTCCTAAAATTTCCGAAACCAAAGCGCAAACGACAAACAAAACAAAGGTGGCATCTTTCACCTTGCAAATTTAGGGATATCCGTATTTTACAATTGGCTGAATTACGCCTGCAGAAATTGTTTAATGTAATGGATTCGTAAACTTTTTACAACCAGAATCACCATTGGCCGATTTTTATTAAATTTGCATGTTTATGTCAAAATTACAAAATGTCAAAAAACTGATCCCCTTGATATTCACACTTGCACTTGTAGTGCTTTTTGGAAAGCATCTTGGGCAACTTAAAGAAGGGATTGCCGGCAATGAAGAAGGCGAAAATCAAGGATTTTACAAGCAATGGCTAGAATCTAAAATTTCTGCCGATGGCACGCTGCCAAAATGGATGCACGCTAAATGGGCGGCAGCAGACCGCGCCAATTTAACAAGACGCAGCGGAGAAAAAATTATAGATACAGTAATTGAATTGGGTCCAAAAAGCACCGGTGGAAGAAGCAGGGCACTTTGGATAGATCCGCGCAATGAAAACATTGTACTTGCCGGTTCAGTATCTGGCGGGCTTTGGCGCAGCACGAACGCAGGAGCAACATGGACTCCAGTAAACGAGCATGAATCTTCTTTAAGTGTTACTTCTATTGCCTCCAACCCTTTTAACCATGATATCGTATATTACAGCACTGGTGAGGGTAGGGGAAATTCCACAACTGTGGACGGGGGAGGTATTTTTAAATCTATAGATGGGGGTAAAACATTTTCTGTTATAGCTTCTACCGTAAATAAAACTGGATTTGAAGCCGTGTGGAAAATTGCCCACTCTTTGGACGATTCAAACACATTATTCGTTGGCACGGAAAGCTATGGTCTATTTAGATCTACGGATGCCGGGTTAACCTGGCAACAAGTATACAACAGTGGCAATGGCGCTACTTCAGAAATATTGGTATTGCCAAACAACCGTGTAATTATTTCACGTCAAGGAAGCTCTATTGTGGCAAGTGACAGCAGCGGTAAAATTGGAACTTTTAAAGCGGTAACTTTTCCAAATCCACCAGGGTCTGGACAATACCGCAGGGTGCAAATGGCCAATTGTCGGAAATATCCACAAGTTATTTATGCTCTATTCGAAGGGTATTCAGCCTCCGATTATAGCGATGTTCCTGCTAGATTTTACAAGAGCAGTAACTTTGGCAAAACTTGGACGGCTAGAACAATCCCTACAGCCATAGGCAGCGGCCAACAAGGTTATTGCGTGATGATAGGCGCCAGCTTAACCGATAGCAATGCTGTTACCGCAGGGGCTATTAATTTAGCCAAAAGCACCAACGGGGGTACGAGTTGGTCAAACAACCCTCTTTATCCCGTGGGACACTCTGACCAGCAAGGCTTTGCTGCCTTTTCAGATGGCAATTATTTGGTTTCTAATGACGGTGGAATTTACAAATACAAATGGACTTCTACGACTGCACAAGCTAATTTAAATACTGGATATAAAGTCACCCAATTTTATGCAGGAAACTTTGGTCCAACTGGCTTGGTTTCTATCGGAGGAACCCAGGATAATGGAACCCACGTTACCAATGGAAAACTTACTTCCATCAAAGCTTATGGCGGAGATGGAGCCTATGCACATATAGGTTTGCAAGACGGCACCATTGCCTATTTGTCTACCCAAAACGATGGTATTCGGAGAGTAGAAGATTTCGACCCCTCGGTTGTGCCGACTTTTTCAACGGCCATTGATGATCCTGCATTTGCCAATGCAGTCGATTTCATCAATGCTTACACCATGAACCCAGCAGACCAATTGCAATTGTACTATCGCACTACCAGTAGAATTTACCGGTCAAAAAATGGTGGAGACAACTGGTCTGAAGTAGCAAGACGCAGTGGAATAAAGGCCTTGACAACAACAACAGAATTAGATCCTATTTTGTATTTTGGGGGCACTGCAGCACAATTGTATAAATTGGAAAAAGCAGGATCCATAGACATCGCCGGCGGATATAAAGAAGTGAATTACAATTCTACCATTCCGGTAGAGGTTACGGATGATTATTTAAAATGCATTGCCGTGCATCCCAATAACAAATATACCCTATTCTTATCATTCAGTAGTTTTAGTTCAAAAGGAAAAATATGGAAAGCCACACGTATGGACAGCGCGGTGCCATCATATAAAAACATATCAGGAAATCTTCCTGTCGGTTTACCCGTAAATAGCGTGGCGGTAGATCCTGCGTTTCCGGATAAAAACTTATTCGCTGGTACGGATTTTGGTTTGTACTTTTCTACCGATAGCGGTGTTACATGGCAAAAGGAATACCGTATACCCAATGTCGCAGTATTTGATATAAAAATGCGTACAGACCGTTCCCTATTTGTATTCACCCATGGACGAGGCATATTTTCATTAGGGCTTACTGGCGGTGCATCGGTTGGAAAAAAAACGCATGAAATTAAATCTAATACTCTCCTATTCCCAAATCCGAGCCAAAATATTTTAAACATCCATCTACCTGAGAATACCCAAAATATTGGGTACGAATTGTATGATATGAATGCCAAATTGATCTCAAAAGGCAACCTTGTAGGAGCAAAAAATCAAATTTCAGTTGCCTATATAGCCAATGGTAGTTACTATTTAAGGTTAAATGGAGAATCTCTTCAATCGACGCATAAAATCTTAATTCAGCACTAAAAATGGATGCAGAATTAAAAGAGAAATTAACAGAACTTGAGAAACTTTTGGGCAAAATGTATGCAGACCTACTTGACATCAGTCAGGATGTGATCTCAGGAGGTTATACTGCATTTCCCATTTACATTGTGTACGAAGGGGAATTGCAATTGGGTCAATTGATGTTGGATGCCAAAGAATACAACTTACCCTATAATTTCAATGTTGCAACATTGGAAGATTTTAAGGAGCAAGAAATTGTTTTTGAAGATAAAGAAGATGAATTTAAAGCGGCTTACGGAGATCCCAAAAAGCATATTTGTGTATTTTGGATTATTGGTGAACAGGCAGGATTTATTTTTTACCCTACTGCAACCAGAGCTACAGATTTAAATTAAAATTGGTGACAATAGATATCGTAATTTTAAATTACAACACAAGAGAATTATTAGAACAATTGCTGCCAATTGTCGTTCAAAACTCGCAGATGGAAGGTGTAAATATTGTTGTTGCCGACAATGCTAGTACTGATGGCAGTGCAGCTTGGATGAAAAAACACCAACCAGAAATAGAATTGATTGAGTTGGAGCAAAACCATGGCTTTGCAGGTGGTTATAATTTGGCATTGCAAGACCGCACATCCGATTATTTTATTTTACTGAATAGCGATGCAGAACCTGCACCAAACTGGCTAAATCCACTCTTAGAATTTGCCAAATCTCATCCGGAAATGGGTGCAGCACAGCCCAAACTGTTGGATTATTACAAACGCGAAAAGTTTGAATATGCTGGCGCAGCCGGTGGGTATTTGGATCATTTCGGATATCCATTTTGCAGGGGTAGAATCTTTGGAAATGTTGAAAATAATTTGGGCCAGTACAATGAAACAAAGGAAGTTTTTTGGGCCACCGGTGCAGCATTTTTTGTAAGCAGAGCTGCTTGGGAAAAAGCCGAAGGTTTGGATGATCGATTTTTTGCACATATGGAAGAAATTGATTTGTGTTGGAGGCTGCAATTGTTAGGGTATAAAAATTATTCAATTCCGCAGAGTATAGTTTATCATATGGGTGGCGGAACCCTCAGTAATTCGAGTCCAAGAAAAACATTTTTCAATTTCAGGAACAGTTTAATTATGCTTTATAAAAACTTACCTGGAGATGAAAGAGATGCTGTTATAATTAAACGAAAATTACTGGATGGATTGGCAGCGGTATTTTTTTTAATTCAATTTAAATTTGCACATATTGTTCAAATTTGGAAAGCGCATAAAGCGTTTGACCAAATGAAGGTTTCTATAAAAGAAAAAGAAGGCGCAAAACACTTGCGTGAAATAGATACTGTGCTGAAAAGCAGCTTGGTTTTTGATTACTTTTTAAAAGGCAGAAAAGCATTTAACGAATTAAAATTTTAAACCAAAATTAGGTCCAAACATATTCCCCTCTCTTTTCTAATTGGATTGCAGAATTATCACTTGCTTCTGGGATGAAATTTGTTCAGCGTTTCAGCCAAGTATGTACGATCAAGGTGCGTATAAATTTCTGTGGTTGTAATACTTTCATGCCCAAGCATTTCTTGCACAGCCCTCAGATCTGCACCCGCTTCTACCAAATGGGTAGCAAAACTATGCCTAAAAGTATGCGGGCTTATGGTTTTTTGAATACCCGTTTCCAAAGCCAATTTTTTAATCAATAGAAAAACACTTTGGCGGCTTAATCCTTTTCCTCGTGCATTTAAAAAAACAATATCGCGACTTGCATTTACAATGGTTTGATGTCTGCGAACATCATCTCTGTAGATTCGAATGTGTTTCAAAGCGCGCTTTCCAATAGGAACCAACCTTTCTTTATTGCCTTTTCCTAAAACGCGTAAATAGGAATCCTCAAAATGCACATCGGTTAACTTTAAAGTTACAAGTTCTGAAACCCTGAGACCAGAACTGTACAAAGTTTCAAGCATTGCCACATCCCTCTCCCCGCCTGCCTTGCTCCTATCAATTGCTTTTATCATTCCATCTATTTCTATTTCACTCAGAACCACGGGAAGTTTGCGACCTGTCTTGGGTGAATCGATAAAATCTGCGGGACTTTCAGCTATTTCATCTTCCAACAATAAGTATTTATAAAAAGTGCGCACACCAGAAATAATACGGGCTTGAGACATGGCGCTAAATCCTATTTCTGCCAACCATGCAGAAAATGCCTGCAAATCTTCTTTTTTTAATTGGGTAGGCGCAGAAACCGGATTGAACAAGGCACTCCATTGAGCCAACCGGTTAAGATCATTGGCATATGCCTCCACGCTATTGTGCGAAAGCGACCTTTCAATTTTTAGATAAACAGCGAACCCAACGGCCGCAGTTTTCCATGCACCTTTCATGGTTGCATTTTGGCATGAGCCACTTGCAAAACTTCTTTAGATGTGGCATCCACAACCCATACCACCGCATCCAGATTTTTGGGGTTCCAATTGTATCTAGGGCGAATGTAATATTGTTTTTCAAAAACACGGCCTGCTTTTAAATCTGCCTTTAACGTATCTCCCGTACCTGCGGTATATAATTTTCGCAATGCATGGTTGTGTTCGTAGTTTAAAATTTCTCCTTTAGTTTCTGATTGCTTTCCAATGACTTTGCTTTCCAGAATCCCTATAAAAATAAGATTTTTGGTAGCAACATCGCCTGTATAAGTAACCTTAGCATCCAGTCTACCTTGGTTCTTCAAATTGTCCCAAGAAGTGGTGATATTGATATTTAAAGGGTTTGCAAAAGTGAGCCGTTTATCCACATTGCTAATCCATACATTTCGGTTAATTAAACGAGAACCACTTACCATTATTTGATCCACTGCGCCAGTCGGCAAAGAAGCAGCGCCGCCTAAATACTGATTTATGCTCTCTGCATCGGAACTAGACATAGTATCATATCCAGCCCAAGGCCAAACATTGGGGCCTAAACCCGGAGATTCTGGATAAATTGCGACCACCGTAACTCTGCCTGGGTGCAAGGTATCTGCAATTTTTCTAGCGAGTTTTGCCGCATCTGGGCAATTTACACACCGAACGCCGGTTACATCAAACAACAGCACATCGTGGTTTTGCGCAGCAGGAATGCTGAGCACAGTATAAGTAGTATCCAACAACGGTTTTTCGGGGACAGTATATACAATGCCATGTTTTTCTTCTTTGCAGGCAAAAAGCACCATAAAAACGGCAATGGAAGAAATTAAAACTGTTTTGTTTAACATAAGGAGGTTACGAATTTAATAAATCATTTACAAAAGCAAGTAAAAGTCCTGTCAAAAAAAAATTAAGTTCCACTATAAGTCTAAATTTGCATCCACAAATGAAAATCATTATTATAACTGTTTGCCTAGGGATATTCTTATTGGCTATGAAAAATAAATTTTATAGTTCTCCCCAAATCGCAGAAAAAACATCGGATTCCGCAGTTTCAAGTAGCGTATACCCCATTATGTTGCATGCATTAAATGGAAAAACTACTTTGGATTTAAGCACCTTTAAAGGAAAAAAAATACTGATTGTAAATACGGCAAGTGAATGTGGTTATACTCCGCAGTACGAAGGATTGGAAAAATTGTTTGAATCCAAAAAAGACAAATTGGTAATTATTGGTTGCCCTTGCAATCAGTTTGGAGGCCAAGAGCCAGGAGATAGCGCCAATATTCAACAATTTTGTAATGCGAAATACAAAATCACCTTCCCTATTTCTGAAAAGTTAGAAGTAAAAGGAAACAATCAACATCCACTGTACCAATGGTTAACGCAGAAAAGCAAAAACGGGGTTTTGGATGCCGACGTAAAATGGAACTTTAACAAGTTTCTTATAGACGAGAACGGAAGACTCATGGCTTATTTTCCTAGCCGCATAAAACCCGATGATGCAGAATTGTTAAAACTGGTAGACCAATAAATTTGTTTATAAATCCTAAGGATTAGTTTATACTTAGGTAAAATTAGAGGCTTATTTTCCTTATTTTTGCCCCACTTTTTAAGGCACCCATGAGTATTTTAGTAAACAAAGATTCCCGCATAGTAGTGCAAGGTTTTACAGGCAATGAAGGCACTTTTCATGCTACACAAATGATAGAATATGGCACCCATGTTATTGGGGGTGTAACACCAGGCAAAGGCGGAAGCAAGCACCTAGATCTCCCTGTATTTAACACCGTATCTGATGCAGTGAAAGAGGCTGGAGCCGATGTAAGTATCATTTTTGTACCCCCTGCATTTGCAGCAGATGCAATTATGGAAGCTGCGGATGCAGGAATCAAAGTAATTGTGGCCATTACGGAAGGCATTCCCACCAAGGATATGGTGAAAGTGAAACAATATTTGGAAGGTAGAAATAGCCGCTTGATTGGCCCAAACTGTCCAGGAATTATTACGCCAGAAGAAGCAAAAATTGGCATTATGCCAGGCTTTATTTTCAAAAAAGGCCATATAGGCGTTGTTTCCAAAAGCGGTACACTTACCTACGAAGCTGTTGACCAATTGACCAAAATGGGATTGGGTCAAAGCACAGCTATTGGCATTGGGGGTGACCCAATCATTGGCACCACAACCAAAGAAGCGGTAGAAATGTTTATGAATGACCCAGAAACTGCGGGTATTGTAATGATTGGCGAAATCGGCGGTGGCATGGAAGCTGAGGCCGCACGCTGGATTAAACAACATGGCACAAAACCCGTTGTAGGATTTATTGCCGGACAAACTGCACCTGCAGGCCGAAGAATGGGACATGCCGGAGCCATTGTTGGTGGAAAAGATGACACCGCTGCCGCAAAAATGGCCATTATGCGCGAATGCGGAATATACGTTGTGGAAAGTCCTGCAGAAATGGGACAAAGAATGAAGGATGTCCTTTAAGCATATTGCTTAATATTCATTTTATTATTTCTTCATCCCAATTACTTGTGCTGTCACCAGCAAATTACACAAGTTGCCTCTTTACCAAAGTGTGAACGTTAAATTGCATGAATACACTTTGCTGCACTAGAAATTTTAAGCAAACACAAACTGAGTAGATACTTCACTGGTGTGGACGAAATTACCTTCTCTTAATATAGTTTTGTAATCGCATTGTACGCGCTGTGTAATGGAAATGTAATGCTTTATTTGCTTGCATTTTGCTGACTTTCAATCCATTCATTCATTCTACATTTGTATCAACAAAAGAGAAAAGTTGTAGTCAACCCAAAAGATATTGTGGGAAAGGGAACGTGAAAAGGTGGTTAAAAAAGTCGGTTTTTACCGGCTTTTTTATTTTTATTTCTTGGTTAAATCTACTTCCATAACGCCAGGGTGAGATTTGGCATCCCATTCAAAGTATGTATCAGCCAATGCTTTGTTTGGGGTAAGCGTTTTAACAGTCATCGTAACTTCAGACCCATTTTTATAATGCTGAATTAAATTTTGAATTTTATTGGTAGACTTATCTATCTCTAATTTGATATAGGAGTAATTGGTTTTCCTTTTGGGCACCATTTTAATCACTTCATACGTTTTGCCATTCTTAACAATAGGACCCTCGTATGCGTTTTTAAAATCTTTGTTGTAAATGGTAAAGATCTCATTGGGAGAAATGCTAGCATCCTTTGCCTTATAAATCTCTTTGGTTACTTCTTCATCTGTTTTATTATAGGTCCAAACAAACTTTCCGTTGCAATACACTTCCTGTCCAGAGTAATCCAATTTGTATTTTGCGCCCTTTATCCAAACCGTTCCAGAAGATGATGTAGATTTACCAGAAGCATTTGTTGTTGTTATTAAAAAGGTTGCCGTAACCGTGGTATAGGATTGATATACTTTGCTTACCTTTTTTAAAATTTCGGTGGCTTTTGCATCGCTTTGGGCAAACAATGCAAAAACAGAAATGGCAGATATCCCGGCGGTTATTATAATACGGTTGTATTTTATCATACTTCTATTATTGTTCATCTTTCAAAAACTGTTCCAAGTGGAACTCATCTGGAATAATAACTTGCCTAGCTTTGCTTCCTTGGTTTGGTCCTACCACCCCAGCATCCTCCAATTGATCCATTAAACGCCCAGCCCTATTGTATCCTATTTTCAATTTTCTCTGAATTAAACTGGTACTTCCAACTTGGTTTAAAACTACAATTCTTGCCGCATCTTCAAACAATTCGTCTCTTTCATTTGGGTCATAATTTTCACTCTTACCCCCGACTGCAGTTTCATCCACCACCTCAGGCAAAATGTAAGCCGTTGGATAAGCCCGTTGTTCTCCCAAAAAATCTACAATTCTGTCCACTTCCGGGGTGTCTACAAAAGGACATTGAAGACGAATCATATCGTTTCCGCCACTGTATAGCATATCTCCTTTTCCTATCAATTGGTCAGCACCATTGCTGTCTAAAATCGTACGACTGTCTATTTTACTGGTTACCCTAAATGCAATACGGGCTGGAAAGTTAGCCTTAATCATACCTGTAATTACATTTACGGATGGTCTTTGTGTAGCAAGAATTAAATGGATACCGATTGCCCTAGCCAACTGGGCTAGCCTAGCAATTGGGGTTTCAATTTCCTTACCAGCCGTCATAATCAAATCTGCCACCTCATCAATCACTACTACTATATAAGGCAAAAAACGATGCCCATTTTCAGGGTTTAACTTCCTTGCTAAAAACTTGCCGTTGTATTCCACAATATTTCTCACCAAGGCGTCTTGGAGCAACTTATATCGGTTGTCCATTTCCACACACAAACTGTTAAGGGTATTAATCACTTTCGCATTATCTGTAATGATGGCTTCGCCATCCCCAGGCAATTTGGCTAAAAAGTGCCTTTCAATTTTGTTGTATAAAGTAAGTTCCACCTTTTTGGGATCTACCAATACAAACTTTACATAAGCTGGATGCTTTTTATAAAGCAATGAAACAAGGATTGCATTTAAGCCCACAGATTTGCCTTGGCCTGTTGCACCTGCCATAAGCAAATGTGGCATTTTGGTTAAGTCTGCAATAAATATTTCGTTGGAAATGGTTTTACCCAGGGCAACTGGCAGTTCAAAATCGCAATCCTGAAATTTCTTACTGGCCAGCACTGCGCGCATTGGCACCATTTCTGGATTCCGGTTAGGCACTTCTATTCCTATTGTCCCTTTGCCTGGAATTGGCGCAATAATACGAATTCCCAAAGCGGCCAAACTTAAAGCAATATCGTCTTCAAGGTTTTTAATTTTCGAAATCTTTACTCCTGGCGCAGGTACAATTTCGTACAGTGTCACCGTAGGCCCTACACTCGCTTTTATTTTCGAAATCCCGATGTTGTAGTTTTTCAGGGTTTCGATAATCATGTTTTTGGAACTTTCAATCTCGGCCATGTCAATCTCTTGTTTTTGCAGACTGTATTCATTTAGGAGATCTAAAGTTGGGAATTTATATCCACTTAATTCAGCAGTGGGGTCGTAGATTGTATCTATACCTCGTCTTTCAGGCAAGGCATCTCCCTTGTTCTCATTCACCAGTTCCTCGGCGGCCGCTGTTAAATCAGCAATTTCAAAAGTATCGTCATGGGTTTTTAATTCCACTTCTTTGCTTTTCTCTTCCCTTTGGTGAGTTTCAAGAACAATGGGTTCGTGTGTAAATTCGAGCACCGGTTCTTTCTTTACCAAATGTATTGGCGGTAAATCTGCGGAAATCACACTTTCCTCTATTTCATCGTCCAATGGGATCACCTGGTCTGGGTCAACCGCATCAAGGGGTTCAAAAATATGTGCTTCATTATTTGCCACTTCTGGCAAGGGCGCATCTATTTTACTACCTGGGATTCGAATACGGGCAAATGGATTTAAATTTAAAAATAAAATGGAATAAACCACGGCAAAGCCCAACACAAATAAAATTCCCCCAAACCAGCCGATAGCACTGTTTAATTTTTGAATGCCAAAATAACCAAATGAGCCTGCAAAAATGGCGAGATTTGGAAAAGTTTGAAAAATCAATCCCAGAAACAAACTAAACCAACTTGCAAAAAGGAGAGTATGAATGGCAATGCGCAAGAGAGAATAAGGCTTATATTCTAGGAGCAGGTATAAACCGCACAAAGCCAACCAAGGCAGCAAGGCATATGCGGCAAAACCAAATCCATTGTTGATAAACGTATAACCCAACCTCGCCCCTAACAATCCCATTGCATTGGAAATATGCCCATGGTTTTGTTTAAAAACAGTCCAATCCCCGCTGGATAAATAATCTTGATCGCTTTTCCAAGAAAATAGAAATGAAGTGAAACTGATAAAAAAAACAACCGATAAAACCAGTAGAAAAAAACCTGCAATCTTGCGTGCTTGTTCGTTTCGCAAAAAAATTACGTCCTGCACATCCTTACCAGATGGCTTCAGGGACGGTTCAATATGACCTTGTTTCTCAAAGTCGGGAATGTGGTTTACTTTCTTTTTGGCAGTGGCCATGGATAACTAGCGAAATTAATTTCATTCGCCCATTAGGTGGGTTATACTTATTCACGAAACGATAGGGTGTTTACTATTTGCGGCAATGCGAAATTACAAGACGTAGGTTTTTCCTTCTTCTGCCAAAAGCGTATTTTCAAACACAGATTGCGCCTCCAATAAAAGTTCATTGGCATCATGGTATCTTGCAGAAAAATGCCCAATCAAGAGGGATTCAACACCAGAAATAGCGGCAATTTTCCCTGCTTGTAGCGCAGTTGTATGAAAAGTTTCTAAGGCACGCGCAAGCATTTGGTGCAGAAATGTACTTTCATGATACAACAATGTAACACCACTTACATAGGAAGCAACATTCTCATCATAAATGGTATCTGTAATGTAAGCATAACTGCGATTTTTAGTCCCCGCCAATGTCAAATCATGGTTGGGAATCAGTTTTTTATCTTCTGTGCGGTAATCTTCGCCTGCCTTAAGTCTTTCATACCATGCAATCGGTACGCTAAGCTTTTCACAAACATCTATATTTAATTTCAATTCGGGGCCAGTTTCCCGCAAAATAAAACCGGTGCAGGGAATGCGGTGCTTCAGGGGCACAGACTCAATTTCATAATGGTTGCCTTTTAAGATGATTTGCGGTTTTTCTGGATCACAAACAATATAGACAATGTCAAAAGGCAAATGTGCATCCCCAATATTGATGATTTGATCTAAAATCCCTTTCAGAGGGGCTGGCCCGGCAATGGTTAATTTGTCTTTCCGTCCAAAAAGTGCCATGGAAGTAATTAACCCGGGTAAGCCAAAAAAATGATCGCCATGCAAATGGGTAATTAAAATAAAATTAATTCTGTGTGTGCGCAATCCATACCGCACCAACTGTAGTTGCGTTCCTTCGCCACAATCTAACAAGAAGTAATCTCCTTCCATGCGCACAAATTGCGCGCTTGGATGCCTAGTTTTGGTAGGCGAGGCCGAAGAAGTGCCCAATACGGTAATCTCAAAAGCGCGGTGCATGGATTTTTGGATAGGTAGTAATTCCCGCGAAAATACAACGGACTGTAGCCGAAGGGTTACGTAATATTAAATAATTAGAAACAGTTTTTTAACAATCAAAAAAAATAACCCAATTCAATTCTTGGAATAAATTCGGTAATTTCTTCCTTGCTGCAGATGCTTTATTTTAACACGAATTACTGGCATACCTCTAAGCATAGAATCACCAACTTCAGGCCATTCCAATAAAAATATCGCATTTTCATCGTCGAAATACTCTTCCATACCAGCATCATACAATTCCTCCAAACTTTTTATGCGGTACCAATCCGAATGCACTATTTTTTCACCATTCTTTGCCCTGTATTCATTCACCAAACTGAAAGTTGGACTGCTAACGGCATCTTCAGAACCCAGTGCTTTTACAATCTTTTTGATTAGGGTTGTTTTACCCGCACCTAAATCTCCACTAAATGTAAGAATATAGGCTGGAGAAATCATGGATATCAAATAATCTACAACCAGTTCAAGTTCCGTTTCTACAATATTTTCAAATACTTTTTCTGGCATTATTTCCGATCCAAGACAACGACAGGGCATAGCATTTCTTCCATACTAATACCGCCATGTTGAAATGTGTTTTTATAATAATTTACATAATAATTGTAATTGTTTGGATACGCAAAAAAATCAGCTTCCGTGGCAAAAACAAATGAAGAACTCACATGGAGCAAAGGCAAAAATGCTTCATGCGGCTTTTTAACTTCAAAAACTTCTTTGGGATTATAAGTCAAACTTTTTCCCTGTTTGTAACGCAAATTGGAATTTACATTTTTATCGCCAACCACTTTGATAGGATCTTTAACCCGAATGCTTCCATGGTCTGTGGTAATAACAATTTTACAAGGTTTATCCGCTATGCGCTGTAAAGCCTCCCAAAGTGGAGAATGTTTAAACCAACTCGCCATAACGCTTCGGTAGGCGGCTTCATCTTCTGCCAATTCACGCACTATATTCACCTCAGTTCGTGCATGGCTAAAACTATCTACAAAATTATAGACTATAACGTTGAGTTTGTTGTGCGACAAATTGGGAAGTGTTTCCACCATTTCTTTGGCCGCATTTAAATTTGTGATTTTGGTATAACTAAATTTAATGTCTCTACCCAACCTTTTTAACAAATCCTCCAAAAAATCTTTCTCATACAAGTTCTTTCCACCTTCATCTTCATCGTTACTCCATTTTGACGGGAACTTTTTTTCTATTTCTAAGGGCAGTAAACCGCTAAAAATGGAATTTCGGCAATATTGGGTTGTGGTAGGCAAAATACTTAGGTACAAATCTTCAATGTCCACCCTAAATCTTTCATCCAGAATTTCTGATATGGCTCGCCAATGATCGAAACGCAGGTTGTCTACCAATATCATATATACTGGAACATCACCATCCAACAGTGGATTGATGCATCTCCGAAATAAATTATGACTCATCACAGGACCATCATCGGTGGTATTTTTTACCATTCCCATATAATTATCACTCACATACCGGCTAAAACTTCGGTTTGCTTCTGCTTTTTGGTTTTCAAAAACTTCAAACATGCCCCCAGAATCTGAAGCCTCAAGCTCCATTTCCCAATAAATAAGTTTTTTATAAATATCCTTCCATTCTGTAAAATTGAGTTTTTCGTTCACTTTCATCCCAATTTCCATGAATTCCCTTTGATACCCTTGAGATGCCTTTTGCCCCACCAACCTGCGTTCATCCAAATTCTTCTTCACACTGTGTAATATTTGGTTGGGATTTACTGGTTTTATCAAATAATCGGCAATTTTATTGCCAATTGCCTCTTCCATGATATGCTCCTCCTCGTTTTTGGTGATCATGATTACAGGTAAGTTTGGATTTTCCTGTTTGATGCTATTTAAGGCGTCCAAACCACTGATTCCGGGCATATTTTCATCCAAAAAAACCAGATCGAAATCTTCCTTTTTTACAAGGTCTATCGCGTCTCTACCATTGGTTGCGGTCACCAATTCGTAACCTTTGTTTTCTAAAAAAAGTATATGAGGCTTGAGCATGTCGATTTCATCATCGGCCCATAGAATGCGGGGTTTTATTGCCATTGGTTTGTATAACGTGTTCGGGTGCGAAATTATTGGCTACGAAGCTTATTTTTACATTAAATAAACAAATATAAGGAATAAACGTTTAGCGCGCCGTTTTAAACGACCAAACATAACTCATTTCTGCCATGCAATTTAAAAATGAATCCTTCAGTTGGTAATTTTGGGAGGTATAATTTAACAAGTCTGTAGAGACTATGGCCGCACTAAAATTTTTCCGTGAAATAATAATCTGTGGTGGCGATTTCAAAAAGGCTTCTTTAAAACGTTTTCTATTTTCATACCCTGCGCTTTCACCCCCAGTACCATCAAAAAATCCGGCATATGGAGAAGGAAAGGGTAAACTCCCAATTAATCCACTTTGCCAATAATAATAACCAAAATATTCCATATCCACATAAAGGCTTTGTTTTCCATGGGTTGCATTTAACAATGAATTTCTTTCGCTAGATTCGGCCACCGGTTGTGGAAATTTCCCTTTCCAAAGAAATGCATAACTCTCTTGCCCATAAACCGCCACAGCAAAAATTAAAAACAACGGCATCCACAAGCGAATTAAATACCGTTTGCGTATAAAAGGGTCGAGGATAGCAACGATACGATTTGCAAACCAAAACACACCTTGAATGGAGAACAATGCACCAAAGATTGCCATTGGAATAAAATAATGTGCATATTGCACTTTTCCCAACGTAGGAATTAAAGCCGATAAAATGAACAAGGCAAAATAAAATGCGCCGTAATGCCATCGTTTTTTATTGTTTTTCCAATCCAAAAGAGAACCTATACCCACCCAAAAAAGCAACCTAAGTAAAGGCACATTTTTTTCCCATTCTATAAAAAACAATTTTAACCCCGCCCAGAACCCCGGCTTTACTTCGTCTTGAATTGCGGAATAATGAACTGAGAAAGAAAGGTATTTTACATAATCTCCCCAAGCATCATTTGCCAACAAATAAATTAGAATTAAAAGCACTGGCAAAGCGCTGCCTAAGATAAAAACAAACGTACTCTTTATTTTTAATTCGGCCGTAAAAAGTATGTAAAACACAAATCCAAAGATTAAAAACAAAAAAGGTTCTTTAATAAGAAAAGAAATGCCCGACAATATACCTGCTAAAAAATACCTTCGACAGGAAGGCTTGTTCATTTGCAACAGCAATATGGCAAACAAAAGAAAATAACTTCCATACTCTTCTGTATAAAAACCCGTGTAATAATACCCCCAATGCATAAATGAAAATAAAAACAAAGGGATTGTAAAAACAAAATACCAACCCACTTTTTTATAACATTGGTTGTAAAACTGCAATAGAAAAAAGACCAAAATGAAGACAAAAAACATTTGAATAAAATGAAAGGTTTGGCTATTCCCATGCCCAATCCATTCGAAAAAAGCAAACAAAAAATAAATCCCGGGCGGTTTCTGGTCCCATACTTCTTTATACAATATCTTACCATGCAAAAGGTGTTGAGCTACTCCAGCAAATGCACCAGAATCACCGTGCAGCGAAGATTCTGAAAAGTGCTGACCCACAAGATAGGCGGCAAAAAAAGCCAATGCAACCAAAGCTCCATAATACACCCATTGGGATCTTTTAAGACCTAGCACGGTTCCAAAAATAGGTTTCAATTTCCAACTTTTATAAAAAACAACAACCAAAACTTAAAATCATAAAAAATACAGACCTTTGCCCCATGTCATCTCACCACTTTGTGCGCGACAAGCAGGAAGCTGCTTTAATTATTGCCAATGGCGAGGCCTGCAGCGCTGAATTGCTTGGCCAGTTGCTAGAGTGGAATCCTTTTGTACTGGTATTGGACGGGGCGCTAGATAGGGTTTTGGATTTACAGATTCGCATTGATGCCGTCTTGGGTGATTTTGACAGCGCAGAAAACATTGAAAAGAAACTGGAGGGCATGGGAATTGTAAAAATCATTCACACACCAGAACAAGAAAAAACGGATTTGCAAAAAGGCATTGATTATTTAATGACCGACGGACACAAAGCTGCCAATATTGCATGGGCAACAGGCCGACGCGCAGACCACACCTTTAACAATATTGGAACATTGCCACAATATGCAGGGTTGATTGATCTGATGATGGTGGATGATTACTCTCGCATCTACAATTTACCCAAAATATTTAAAAAATGGTATCCAGCAGGCACACATATTTCCCTCCTTCCTATTTCAAAAGTAAATGGCGTTGTGACTAAAAATTTGGCTTTTGACATGAATGATGAAAGTCTGCACCTACCCCACAGAAGTGGCAGCAGCAATCATGTGGTTGCCGATGGTTTTGTTGAAATTAGCTACTCTGATGGACATTTGTTGATGATGGAATGCTGGGATTGAGGACAAAAGATCTATTTTGAACATTCCAAAATGCAAGGCCTTTTTTACCGTGAATTTCTGCAATTCCAGTGCGGATTAGAATTACCGAAGGTAAAATTGAAAAAACTATTCAAAGACGCGAATCAAGTTTGGAAAGATTTTCCAAAAGATTTTAGGCCCCTTCAATGTTTTCAAGATTACTTGAAATTTATTTACTATCCATTTTTTCAAGAAATTTCAAAAAGTTTTTGCATATTTCACGACATAGAAGTGCCCTATGGAAATGCAATTCCGTTGTGTATTTTTGGGTTCCTGTATTAAACGTAATAACCGTGATCATTTGAATTGTCAAACATTTTAAATCCTCCTTATCTTCGCCGCATGAAAATTCTTTCTTACAATGTGAACGGCATTCGCAGTGCTGCCAGCAAAGGCCTCTTTGATTATCTTAAAACAGAAAACCCAGACATTGTTTGTCTGCAAGAAATAAAGGCAGAAAAGGATCAAGCAGATTTGGCCGCCATAGAAAGTTTAGGTTATCATCACTTTTGGTTTTCAGCGCAAAAAAAAGGGTACAGCGGGGTGGCTATTTTTTCCAAAATAAAACCCAAAAATGTGGTATACGGTTGCAACCAACCCGACTTCGATTTCGAAGGCAGATGCATACGCGCCGATTTCGACAATTTCAGCGTTTTATCGGTATATTTTCCAAGTGGAACTACTGGAGATATTCGCCAAGAAATTAAATACAAATTTCTCGACCATATGTTAGATTATGCAAGCGAATTGGAAAAAGAATTGCCCGCATTAATCGTTTGTGGAGATTACAACATTTGCCACAAACCCATCGACATCCACAACCCAGCAGGTAATAAAGATTCTTCGGGTTTTTTGCCTGAAGAACGCGCTTGGATGGAAAAATGGTTTGCCAATGGATACACGGATACATTCAGACTTCACAATCAAGATCCACACCATTATACTTGGTGGAGTTTTAGGGCTGGCGCTAGGGGCAATAACAAAGGCTGGCGTATCGATTACATTAGTGTGAGTGATACATTAAAAGATAAAGTCGTTGCCGCCGCAATTGTTCCAGAAGCAAAACACAGTGACCATTGTCCAATGTGGTGCGAAATAGAAATATAAATGGCGAATTGTAAATGGTGAATTGCTAATTATATTTCAGTTATAAACAACCATATGATAAATGCATTCTTTTTCATTTACAATTCACCATTTACAATTAATCCCTATTTCCTAATCTCCTTAATCTCCCCTTGTGGTGTAATTAGCAACAATTCTGTGGTTTTTTCCGTTTTTGTTGTGGTAATAATTTGGACAGGTTGATTGTATCTATAGCGCATAGTTAATGTATAAATAAATTGAATGGGTGGTTGCAGTTGTGATGGATTTATCACTGCATCAAACCCTTCCAAACTGGTTTGGTTGTAAAAAACCGTGGTTCTGGTAATCATGCCTGCACCTGTTTTCATCACTGTATTTGATTCATCGGGCACATCTGCAGCATCCAAACTGCTAATGGCTAATGGTTTGTATGCTTGGTATTTGTCAATTGGAAAAAACACATTGCCAGTCTCTGTAAAAGTACGAAAACTGGTATCCAAATTGATTCCCAATTTCTTATAATTGGTGAGTTTGGTATTTAAACATTGAATGGCTTTGGTTCGCATAGCATTGCCTGCAAACTCCGATGAATCGTACAAATATTCCACCTTTATTAAATCATATATTTCACACTGTGCAGCCATCGCAAAAAGGCGGTCTAAATGATTGGGATCGTAATATTTTACGTGTACGTTTTTCTGCATTTCAAAACCTTTGGGCACCTGAGAATAATTCTTGGAAAATGTTCGCTTTTCGCGCGAATAAACTGGAACCAAAGCAATCATATCCAAATAAAAATTGTCGCGTTTTAATCCAATGGATTTTGCCAAGTTGATGAATTTTTCCATTCTCCGATTCATCAATGTATCCAATTCAATGATTTTTTCTGCGGCTTGGTTTACATGAAAAATAGCCATATAGGAAGATGGCTTCGCATTGAACAATACATTCACAGTTACCACAGTTTCGCTGTTATTAGCACCGTATGAAAATGGGGACGACCCAGAGAACATGGATGGCGTGCTGCTTGCATTGCCATTCCAACCCCTAAAATCGTCGTTCACTTGCGGGGCTGCCGATTTGTACTTTCGATCTGCCGCGCCTCTGTAAGAAGCATTTTGTAAAAACCGGTTGTTCGAATTGTAAATATCATTGCCCGTTGCCTGTGCATTGCTTTTATTTGCACATACAATTGTACATACAATCAATAGAAAGCCAAATGTGTTTCCTTTGTTTATCATGGAACAAATTTGCCACGAAATTTCTACGCATTTAGAGTCATTGTGTGTAGTTGCCGTTTCAATGTGTGAAACAAAAGATTAGGATGACAAGTGCGCATTTAAACAGCCAGCATCTGGGCACCCACCTTATTGTTTTTTCCAAGGGGCGTAGCGATAGTGCCCTAAAATAGTGGCATCAAACAAATAATCTTGCAACTGTGGACCGCTGCCAATATTGTGCACAACCATAAGACGCGTTGTATCTTCAGTTGATTTTACATTCACCACAATTCCCACATGCCCAGCAGACACATCCCAGAAAACCAAATCCCCCGGTAGATAGTCTTTTGCTACTTTAGAATTGGGCAACTTTTTACCGTGAAGTGTAAAAAAAGATTGCATATTGGGCGTGCGGCGATGATCTATGCTTGCATCCACTTTTTCAATTCGGCTTCTCTTGTTGTAAACAGCGTAATTGCGCAGTATATCTTCGTGGATGAGCTTTTGCAAATCATACCCCACATTGCGGTAAGCGCGAATCAGCACATCTGTGCAAACCCCAAGGCTATCCGGCACATCGCCGCCTGGATATTTGAGAACACGATAGCTTCCGTCATAGGTAACGTGTCTATGGGTTTGTGCAATTGCAGCGTTGCAGAGTTCTGTTAAAATGGAATCTTTCAATTCAAAAGAACTTGTAACTTTCTTCTTTAAGGATTTATTACTTTCCGCGTGCAAGCAGGATAGTAGCATCGCCAATATGGCAAACCAAATAAAAATGGATTTCGGTTTCATTGAAATAGTAACGGGGAAATAGGGTTTTTATTATAAAATGTGAGGAAAGGTATTTTAACGTGGTTCATGTGTTTTTAAACTCAATCTAATAAAATGAATGTGTTTAATAAAATTTCCCAGCATAACTTCAGGTGAGGGGCCGGCTGTTTTGGCAAGGCTGAGGAGGGGTGAAATGATTTGTGACAGGCAGTCCCCAGATTTTACTACAAGTCTTTCTACAACAATTAACTGTAAACCAATTCGCCGAAAGCACCAGTTATGGTAAGTTTCTTTTTGGGTGCGGCTTCTACATGGCCAATGATTTGTGCATCCAAATGAAAACCTTTGGCAATTTCAACCATTCTTTCTGCACTTTTTTCATCCGTATAAATTTCCATTCGATGTCCCATATTAAACACTTTGAACATTTCGTTCCAGGGGGTTTCACTTTGGTTCCTTATCAATTCGAAAAGCGGTGGTATGGGCAACAAATTGTTTTTAATAACATGCACATTATCTACAAAATGCAAAACCTTGGTTTGTCCTCCCCCACTACAATGCACCATTCCCATGATGGAACTTCGCATTTCAGCTAGGATGGTTTTAACCAATGGGGCATACGTTCTAGTGGGCGATAACACCAATTTTCCTGCATCCAAATTCACACCATCAACCTTATCAGTGAGTTTCATTTTACCCGTATAAACCACATCCTCGGGCAACGCATTGTCATAACTTTCGGGATATTTTGTTCTGTATTCTGGGGAAAAAACATCGTGGCGCGCGCTGGTTAAACCGTTACTACCCATGCCGCCATTGTACCCAGTTTCCCAAGTTGTTTGACCATAACTTGCAAAACCTACAATCACTTGCCCAGCATCTATGGTATGATTGCTGATAATCTCACTGCGCTTTGCGCGTGCAACCAATGTAGAATCTACAATAATGGTGCGCACCAGATCACCTACATCAGCGGTTTCGCCCCCTGTGGTATAAATTTCGACGCCGTATTCGCGCATGCTTGAACAAAATGTTTCCGTTCCATTGATGATTTCAGCCAATACTTCGCCGGGAATGAGGTTTTTGTTTCTGCCAATAGTACTGCTTAACAAAAATGGACCCGTGCTTCCCACACATAACAAATCATCTGTATTCATGACAATGGCATCTTGGGCAATGCCCTTCCACACCGACAAATCGCCTGTTTCGCGCCAATACATATAGGCCAAACTGCTTTTGGTACCAGCCCCATCTGCATGTACAATATTGCACCAATCCGCGTCATTTCCCATCAAGTCCGGAATAACCTTACAAAACGCTTTTGGAAACAAACCTTTGTCGAGGTTCTTTATGGCGTTGTGAACATCCTCCTTTTGACTGGAAACTCCCCGTTTTGCATATTTGTCGGTCATGAGGTGGCAAAATTAATTCATTGTGTTGGCATTCTCAGTAAAACCCTGCAACACAATTAATTTAGTTCGGTTTGATAGGAATTTATAACATCCAACTCGTGCAGATTCTGCCTGCTGCAGCATTCAATTAAAATTCTCTTTTGCTTTGGTTTGAAAACCATGCCATCCAAAATACAAGATATGCAAAAAAACACCCACCAGAATTGTCACTGCCCAGGTTCTTGGATGGTCCAATGGATGGACAAATCTGCCAATAATATCTGAAACAATGCGCAACGGATGATGAACCAAATCCCAACTGTTAAATCGTTTAAATCTGCCCAAATAAACACCAAACGCTGAGGCAAACAACACAATCGAAGTGAGGAAAAAAGACCAACGCGATCCAAATTTTGCCAACCATATTTTCGCCATTTGCCTAAGGCTAAAAAACCCGAAGAGCAAACCCGAAAGGGCGAAAGTAGAAATCATCAAAATATCATACCAAAGGTATTGATAGGGTGTGTAAGACAGGTGGGTAAGATCTGTAATAACATAGGGAGCATTGGGCAAAAAAAGCAACCACAAGGCAGAAAATAACCAAAAAATCACACCCCGATTCAACTTAGGAATAACGCGCAATAACAAAACAAGAATATAAGGAATTGCCGCTAAAAAAATATTCCACAAAAGGAAAAAGAAAAAATATCTGCCGGTAATTATATACCGCATGATTATCATACCGATTCCAAAAAGATTCAACACAAAAAGAAAAAGGATTTCCTTTTTTAAAGTAGGGTAAAGTTTTACAGACATGTTGATACTAACTGGAGATTGAAAATATTATTTTAAAGCATCGATGAAGTTCATTTAAATTGCGACAAAGCAGATATATTATTAAAATAAATGGCTCCAATTCGGAGCCATTCATCCATTCAATTTCTAAAATAAATTAAAAATTACATAACCCAAGTTTCATGGTTTATCCTTTCATGGATAGGTTAATGTTAAGACGTAAAATTCCAAAATGGTTGCAATTAATTATGTGTAATTATACATTTTTTTTTTAGAATTAATATTTCTTTTCTTTTTTTTAACAAACATTATCTTGCGGCTATCATTGCTGAAAAAATAATAAACTTTTCAGGATTCAAATGAATCCAATTTATTTAAATTTTCTTAGCCTAAATATTCA
This sequence comes from Bacteroidia bacterium, assembly GCA_038317095.1. Taxonomy (GTDB): domain Bacteria; phylum Bacteroidota; class Bacteroidia; order NS11-12g; family UBA955; genus JAGXTF01. The sequence continues at coordinate 32,674 of JBBQBB010000030.1, forward strand.
TTCAACTTCTACTACAATTGGGTTAATATTCAATCAAATTGTTTTTATTAAATTAGGCTCCTCACGCTTAAAGGACGAAAAAAAACAAAAGGGTTGCGTTTACCAATCTCAAATTACAATTACCTGACATTTCCACAACCCTTTCTCATCTGCCTATAATTTCCGATTTTTGCACAAAACAATGGCACAAAGACCCTTAATCTTGGTTAGCAACGACGATGGAATTACTTCTCCTGGAATTACCCACCTGATAAAATGTATGAAGAAATTAGGGGATGTAATTGTGGTGGCTCCAGACAAACCCCAGAGTGCCATGGGACACGCTATCACCATCAATGAGCCCATCCGACTCACCAAAGTGGATATTCATGCGGATGTAGATGCCTGGCAATGCAGCGGCACACCCGTAGATTGTGTGAAACTGGCTATCGACAAATTGTTGCCCCGCAAACCCGATTTGATGGTTTCTGGCATCAACCACGGCAGCAATTCTAGCATCAATGTTATTTACTCAGGTACCATGAGTGCGGCCATGGAAGCCAGTATAGATGGCATGAAATCGATTGGTTTTTCGCTTTGCGATTACAGTTACGATGCGGATTTTACCGACGTGATGCCTTTCGTTCAAAAAATATCAGAGCATGTTTTACAAAATGATTTGCCTTACGGAACGTTATTGAATGTAAACATTCCCAAAGGGGATATCAAAGGAACCAAAATTTGCAGACAAGCAGTGGCTCGCTGGAAAGAAGAATTTGATGAAAGGACCGATCCTTTTGGTAGAAATTATTATTGGATGACCGGGAAATTTGTAAACATGGATCATGGCACAGACACCGATGAATGGGCGCTTGCCAATGGATATATTTCCATTGTACCCACCATGTTTGATTTAACAGATCACGGAAGAATTGGCATTTTAAACAATTGGGATATAGATGGGAAATAGACTCGTTTTTACACTTGGTGGATTGTTCTTGGGTATGGTAAGTGCGGTGCTTTTGGGCGCATTGGTAGCCATTGCCCAAGACGTGACTTTTAAAACCTTCATTTGGACGTTGTTTCACTTCAATGGGTATTACAACACCTATTTCCAATTGGGCATAGTGGCCAATATTGGCATTTTCTTTTTGATGATCCGAAATCCCAAAACCATTTATTTTGCCAAGGGTTGGTTGTTTGCAACCATACTTATGGCAGTGTGGACGGTTAGCATTGAATTGCACTGGAGTTTATGAGATACTATTTGGTTGCCGGCGAAGCCAGCGGAGACTTGCATGGCAGCAATTTGATGAAAGAAATTATAGCCCGAGATCCACAAGCGGATATTCGTTTTTGGGGTGGCGACTTAATGCAGGCCGTGGGTGGAACCTTGGTTTCACATTACAAGGAACGCGCATTTATGGGGCTTTGGGAAGTGATTAAAAATTTACGCACCATAGCTGGTTTTTTGCAGCAAGCCAAACAAGATATAATCCAATGGAAAGCAGATGCCATAATTTTAATTGACAATCCTGGCTTTAACATGCGGTTGGCAAAATTTGGCAAAGAAGCAGGTTATCCTATACATTATTATATTGCCCCCAAAGTATGGGCGTGGAATACCAAACGGGTTGTAAAAATTAAAAAATACGTAGATTATTTGTATTGCATTTTGCCCTTTGAGCCTGATTTCTTTTCGAAACACGGTGTTAAAATAGATTATGTTGGCAATCCCATTGTAGATGCAATATCGCAATTTAAACCCGAGGCAAACTGGAAAGAAAACCGCAGCATCACAAAACCCATAGTTGCCATATTGCCGGGCAGCAGGCGGTATGAAATTGAAAACACATTGCCGATATTGGCCTCGCTTCAACCCGATTTTCCAGATCATACATTTGTAGTGGCAGGTGCCACCGGTTTTGACCCACTATGGCTGCAAGGATTGGCAGCGAATGAAGAGGTAAAAATCTGCATCAACGACACATACAACATTTTGGCCAATGCACAAGTAGGTATGATTGCAAGCGGCACTGCCACTCTAGAAACTGCGGCTTTCAATGTCCCGCAATTGGTTTGTTATAGGGTGGCGGCATTCACTTATTTCATTGGAAAAAAACTGATGAAAGTTCCCTGGGCATCCTTGGTAAATCTCATTCTATGGCGGGAATTGGTGCCAGAATTTATCCAAGATGATTTTACCAGAGAAAATGTAAAAAAAGAATTGGCTGCCCTCCTCCAAGGACCCAAAAGAGACCAAATGTTTGAGGGGTACAAGGAGTTAAACGAACGCTTGGGCCCGGTAGGAGCCTCAGCCAAAACCGCCGAATTGATGGTGGGAAGGATAAAAAATTTGCGCAGTTCCTAAATAAACTGCATTTTTGCAGTTCGAATGGGGGTATAGCTCAGCTGGCTAGAGTACTTGCATGGCATGCAAGGGGTCATCGGTTCGAATCCGATTATCTCCACAACCAAAAGCACCCTGGCGATAGCCGGGGTTTTTTTATGCTAAAAAATGCGCAAGTTTTCTTGTGGCATTTTTTAGCATAAAAAAACACATGGATGCGAAGCAGACATAGGGTGCTTTAGGTTGTAAGGCCACCCCCTCAAGGATCAACGAAGTTAATCCGATTATCTCCATCCAACCCTAACAAGGCTTTCAGACTTCTGGAAGCCTTGTTTTTTTTAGGTAGTGTCAAACATAGAGACTTATCTATCTCAAAATCTATTGTTCTAGTTTGACTAGGGCTATAAAAAGAGAAAAATAAGTTGTTACTCTAAAAAACATCTATATTTGTATATCAAATTGAAAAATATAGCTGCTATACTGCTATTGTGCTGTTATCTGATACCCGCCATGGGTCTATCAGTGAAACAGCATTATTGTGGTGGGAAGTTGGCGTCTGTTTCTATTGTGTTTTTTGATAAGCCTTCTTGTCCCTGCGGCAAGAAGCCGATGAAGAAAGATTGTTGCAAAGACAAAACAGTTGTTCTAAAACTAAAGGACAACCAAAATTTAGCCAAGTCAATTGTACCCAATTTTTCCCAAAGTTTCAAACTCTTAATTGGGATATTCCCAGAATACGAATACCATTTTGAAGGGGTTGCGGTTAAAAGACATCTTCATTTTGCCCATCCCCCGCCATTACAAAAAAGCGAAGCGCTTTATTTACGCAACCAGGTTTTCTTAATTTGATTTTCTGTCCCGATAACTCCTATCGGGATTGAACGAAGCCGTGTATAGAAAGTTATACGCGGGTAAACTTGTTTATGTTTTGTAAGAAACATATTGGCAATTAAAATTTCAAAAAAACCAATCAAAAAAGAAAGATGAATTCAAAAATAAAATCATTGGCATTCAAAGTAACCTTGGTTATTGGGTTTGCTTTATTATCCTGCAGTGGCAATACCAAATTTGCGGCTTACCAATGTCCCATGAATTGCCAAATCGACACAGCATACACCAGTGAAGGCAAATGCCCAGTGTGCGAAATGGACTTAAAGGGTGTTGAAAATACCGATACATCCAAAATTAAAATTTTAAAAAACAAATAACTATATAAAAACAAATGAAAAAATCAATAATCTTGTCCATCGCTTTGATGTTCGTATTCACGATTTCCAAAGCACAAACTACCGCTATGCAATTTAGCGGTTTAGACTGCAACGGCAGTTCAGTGAATTTGTTTGCCGACTTAGATGCAGGTAAATATGTAATACTCCATTTTTATATGCCAAGTTGCGGCAGTTGTCCACCACCTGCGCAAAAAATCCGTACTATGGCAAACAATATTAACGCATCTCACCCCGGAAAAGTTAAAGGATATGCATTCCCTTTCCAAAATTCAACCACTTGTACTTATTCATCCTCATGGGTTTCTTCTAATGGTTTAGCCCCTTTTTATGCACCCATGGATAGTGGTGCAAGCCAAGTGGCGCATTATGGCGGTTTTGGCATGCCAACTGTGGTCGTATTAGGTGGTTTAAATCACCGCGTAATGTTTTCAACTTTGAGTTTCTCTGCCAGCGATACAACCGCAATGAGAGATTCAATATTGAATATGCTCAATGGCACGGCTGGCATTGCCAGTTTACAAAATACGCCTTCTGTGTTTAATGTATATCCAAACCCCGCTGCAGATTTGGTATCAATCAGCACAGAATTGAAGGAAACTGCCAACCTACTTATTGATGTTACAGACATTGCGGGCAAACAGGTTGCTATCATTTCTGATGAAAAACAAACTTCAGGAATGTTGACCAAACAATTCAACACTGCAGTTTTGCCAAACGGAATCTATTTTGTTCGTGTAAATATTAATGGAACTACTACAACACAAAGACTGGCCGTTGCACATTAACAATGGGTAAAAATTTCGTTAAAAAAATAAAATGTGGTTTTGCAGTGGCTTTTGCCATTGCAACCACTTTTGTTTATGGACAGAATTACAAAATCACGCCCAACGATACCATTACAGCCACTGCGCCTTTCAGTGCTTTAAATCACTTTACCATTCAGCAAAACAACTTGATTAAAGGTACATTGGTTTTTAGTTGGCAGCAAATTTTATTGGATATTCCAAAAGGCTGGACGGCCAACTTATGCGACAATGGACATTGCTACCCTGCCTTTCCAACAGGCGGAACCATGGACACTGTTTTTAAAGGCGATTATGGTTTAATGTCCATTGGTATTTTCCCAGACACAATTTCAGGCACTGCGGTTGTGCGTTACGCAGTTTGGGAATCAAACACACCTAAACATTTGGATACACTAACTTGGATTATTAGCGCAAACGAAACGACTGGAACTTTTAAAACGAAAAAAAACAATGATTTTAGCATATATCCAAACGTTGCAAACAACAATATCAACATATTTACCAACCTGTCTGCTGGTTTTCAGTTTTTGATTTGCGATGCAAATGGAAAACAAATTGAAAAAGGAAATTCTACGTCTAACGAAATATTTATTTCAACCGCAAATTTTTCCAACGGCAATTACACCATTTCAATCATTGATTTAAATCACAATATTTACACTAAACAATTAATTATACAGCATAAATGAAAATAAAAACAACATTCGCAATTATAACCATTCTACTATTAGCAAGCGAAAATTGCTTTGCACAAAATCCTTTAAAAATCCCTCCAGTTTTAACAGGTACCACCTTTAATTTGAATGTGCAACAAGGCTCAACCATTTTTTATGGCACAAAAGCGACACCTACATTTGGGGTAAATGGCGTTTGGATGGCACCAACAATTATTGTAAACAAAGGCGACAGCATTACTTTAAATGTAATCAACAATTTACCTGTAAATACAACTATGCATTGGCATGGCTTGCATGTGGCGCCCGAAAATGATGGTGGACCCCATCAAATAATAAATCCTACAAAAACATGGAGTCCGAGTTTCAAAATAAGAAACAATGCTGCCACTTTTTGGTATCATCCACACGGAGCTAACCAAACCGAACAGCAAGTTTCAAAAGGCATTGCAGGTTTTTTCATTGTGAAAGATAGCGCAGAAAATGCTTTAAATTTACCTAGAACTTATGGTGTAGATGATATTCCACTAAACTTTCAAACAAGGGCATTTGACGTCTTACAACAAATTGCCATTGCCGATGATATGGACACTGCCATTTTTGTGAACGGAACTTTGCAACCTTATTTTAATGCACCAGCACAAATCATCCGTTTTCGTTTGTTGAATGGCAGCAGTTTGCGGACTTACAATTTTGGGTTGAGCAATGGACAGACATTTTATCAAATTGCCACGGATGGAGGGTTGAAAGAAACATCCCTTGCATTAAAACGATTGCAACTTTCACCAGGCGAAAGAGCAGAAGTTTTAATCAACTTTTCTGGAATGATAGGACAAACTGTTTACCTGAAAAGTTTTGCCTCTGAATTGCCAACTGGAATTTATGGAGCAGACACTGTTGGTTTTGGCGCAGATACTATACATGAATACAAAGAGAACTTTTTGAATGGTGCGGATTTCAATTTGCTTGTATTAAAGATAATAGCGCCAACTGGAACGCCTGTTACTGCTATTCCAACCGATTTGATTCCTTATCTACCGTTTAAGGTTAATTCAGCAACAAATTATAGAACACTGGTGTTTGACACGATTCGTTTGTTGCCCATTGACCCGCCCAATTTATCAGAAGGATCTTTCGGCATTAACAACAAAACTTTTGACATGGACAACATCAACGAAATAGTGCATCTCAACACCACCGAAATCTGGACTTTGAAAAATAAAACTTTGGTCGCACATCCGTTTCACATCCACGATATTCAGTTTAATGTGATTGATAAAGGCGGACTTCCGGCGCCTATAACTGAAACGGGGTGGAAAGATGTAGTGCTGGTAATGCCAAACGACAGTGCAAAATTCATTACAAGGTTTGAAACCTTTGCCAATGAGACTGTTCCTTATATGTATCATTGCCATTTATTGCACCACGAAGATGACGGCATGATGGG
>JBBQBB010000031.1:0-38301 GCA_038317095.1 Bacteroidia bacterium
AAATACCAAACCAGTGGCCAAGCTCATAAATGTAACGAACCCTGTTACACTGCTTACAGTTATTATGTTCTTTATTTTAGGACTTAAACTGTAATTTAAAAGGAAATTAGTTGCAACAGGTACCAAAAGAAAATAAGCAAAAACAACCCCAGCAAAAAACAACAAAGAAACCACAAAAAGAGACCTCCTAATCTTGGCTATTTCTTTTTGTTTGAGAGCAGGTTTTACAAATTTCCATATCTCGTTTACTATAAATGGGAATGCCACTATAATTCCAGCCACCATTGAAATTTTAAATGCACTCACAAATTGTCCCTGTATTTGCTGGCTTTGCATTTCCACTGCAGGTGGAATCCAGCATAGTGTGTCATTCCCCATAACCAATTTACCCAAATTACAGAAAAATTGGTAACCCCAAAATCCTTTTTCAAACGGAGCTAAAATTACTTTATCAAAGAGGTCTTGAACAAAAACAAATGCTACAATTATCCCCACAAGTAACACAAGGGCAATGCGCACCAGCTTGCTTCGAAGCTCATCAATGTGCTCAAAAAAGCCCATATTTTTCTCGTATGGGTAATGTTCATCTTGTTGATCTAGTGCCATGGAAAAGGACGCAAATTTAGGTCTGAAACTGATTAAACCCTACATCTTTACCCACATAATATGGGTTTTTTTGGGTTTCAATAAAACATCACATTACCATGCCACCGCAAACATTTAATGTCTGTCCGGTAACATATGTGCTCATATCCGAAGCTAAAAATAAACACATGTTGGCAACATCATCTGTGCTTCCGCCGCGCTTCAATGGGATAGTATCAATCCAAGCCTTTTTCACATCTTCGTTTAACCCATGGGTCATTTCTGTTTCAATAAAACCCGGGGCCACTGCATTGCAACGAATACTGCGGCTGCCAATTTCTTTGGCTACACTTTTGGTGAATCCTATCATACCCGCTTTGGATGCCGCATAATTTGCTTGTCCTGCATTTCCCGTGATCCCCACTATACTTGTCATATTGATGATACTGCCCGATTTGTTGCCCAAAAAATGCCTTAAAAATGCTTTGGTTAGGTTAAATGCGCTTTTTAAATTCGTATTCATCACATCATCCCATTGTTCCTCAGTCATTCGCATCAGTAACGTATCGCGTGTAATTCCAGCATTGTTAATAAGGATATCTACTTTGCCAAAATCTGCAATTACCGCGGTTGCTAAATCTTCGCTTGCTTTAAAATCAGCAGCATTGCTTTGATATCCTTTCGCTTTTATGCCAAAAGCTGCCAACTCTTTCTCAAATGCCACAGCTTTCTCCACAGAAGCGGCATACGTGAACGCCACATTGCAACCATTTTTTGCAAATACTTCAGCGATTCCTTTTCCTATTCCTCGAGACGCGCCCGTGATTAACGCCGTTTTTCCCTTTAACATGCCGCGAAAATAATGAAAATTTAAACAAATTGCCTCCGATGGATATGTTTTCTGTGGATAAGTACCAAAGTGTTATAATTCAACTTTTTAAATCCTTTACCGCTAACTTTTTTTCAAATATATTTGCTTAATCGAATTTTTTGTTTAGCTTTGCACCTCTTTTCTTAAACAAAACATGAAAGAACAATACTCCATCAGCGATTTAGAATCGATTTCTGGAATTAAAGCCCATACTATTCGTATTTGGGAACAGAGGTATGCTTTGTTCAATCCAGAAAGAACGGAAACAAACATTCGCTTATATACAGATTCCGATTTAAGGAAGTTATTAAACATTGGTACATTGCAACGTTATGGATGGAAAATCTCCAAATTGGGCAAATTAACGGCAGATGAAATAACCTCTGAGATTAAAAATCACAAATTAGAAACTGTAACCGAATCTAATTTTATTCAAGACTCTATTGATGAGCTTATTTTGCATACCATTTCTATGGATGAGAATGGGTTCAATGCTGTTTTCAGCATCGCAGAGAATCAAATGGGGTTTCAAAAAATGATTGGCAGCATTATTTTTCCAATGCTAGTAAAAATTGGTTTGCTCTGGAATGCAGACGAGATTATGCCATCGCAAGAACATTTCATTACCAATATTATCAAGTTTAAGATAGCAGTTGCCACAGATAAATTACCTCCAATTTATACCTATGAGTATAAACCCATTCTCTTTACACCAGAAACAGAGATGCACGATATTGGGCTGTTGATGGTAAATTATTTATTGCGCAGCCAAGGTATTCCTACCTTATACCTTGGACAAAGCATTCCGTTTGAAAACATCAATGCTGCCGCTAAAATATCAAAATCAAATGCGCTGGTTTGTTCCATTACTTTAATAACCGACAAGGATAAATTGACTAAATATTTGAGAAAACTTGCCATTTTACCTAGTTTTGATCAATTTCTGGTGATTGGAAATTCAGATTTGCCAGAAATGATTAAATTGCCGTCGAATATTACCTTTGTTAAAAATCCAGCAAATATTCACAAATATTTTCTTAAGAATCTGAATTAAAAAAAATGTCCAAAAAGAAAATTGTAATCATTGGGAGTGGTTTTGCAGGTCTTGCATCAGCAGCATGCCTAGCGCAAAAAGGGTATGAAGTAACCGTGCTTGAAAAAAATGATTCAGTTGGGGGCAGGGCAAGACATTTTTCTGAAAATGGGTTTATGTTTGATATGGGTCCAAGTTGGTATTGGATGCCAGGTGTATTTGAAGATTTTTTCAAACTATTTGGCAAAAAAGTTTCAGATTATTACCAATTAAAAAGACTTTCACCAGGTTATGTCATTCATTTTGGCGATGGAAACACTATGGAGGTGCCAGATGCTAAGGAAGACATATACAATTTATTTGAATCCAAAGAAAAAGGTGCAGGAGAAAAGTTGCGAATCTTTTTAAAAGATGCTGAAAGAAAATACAAAATTTCTATGCAGGACTTGGTATTTAAACCTTCGCTTTCCATTACAGAATTTTTTAATGCAAAAGTATTTGCCAATTTGTTTAAAATGCACCTTTTTGAATCTTTTCACAAATATGTGCGACGCTATTTTACCCATCCTGATTTAATTAAACTTTTAGAATTCCCTATCCTTTTTCTAGGTGCAAAACCCCAAAATACGCCTGCACTTTATAGTATGATGAATTATGCAGGACTATCGGCTGGCACATATTATCCACAAGGAGGAATGCGCAAAGTACCCGAAGCCATTGAAGACCTTGCCATTTCATTGGGTGCAAAAATTATTGTAAATGAACCCGCTTCGAAAATTGAAGTTGAAAACAATATAACCACAGGGGTTTGGGCTGGCAAAAACTTCTATCCAGCCGATGTTGTAATTTCAGGCGCTGATTATGCATTTACGGAACAAAATTTATTGGAAGAAAATTACAGAAACTATAGTTCCAATTATTGGGGAACGCGCACATTGGCGCCCTCTGCGCTTATTTTTTACTTGGGAATTAATAAAAAGATCGAAGGATTACACCACCATACCTTATTTTTCGACTCAGATTTTGAAGTGCACGCCCATGAAATTTATACAGATCCCAAATGGCCAACAGACCCTTTATTCTATTTGTGCTGTCCTTCCGTTTCAGACGCTGCTGTGGCGCCTGTTGGGAGTGAAAATTTGTTTGTACTTATTCCATTGGCAACGGATATTGAAGACAACGAAACCATGCGCCAAAAATATTATGAGATTGTGATGCAAAGATTAGAAAAATTCTCAGGACAATCTATCCGAAACAACGTTGTTTTTAACAAAAGTTATTGCATCAATGATTTTAAAAATGATTACAATGCCTTGCGCGGAAATGCATATGGCCTTGCCAATACGTTAAAACAAACAGCCGTATTAAAGCCAAGTATGCGCAATAAAAAAATTAAAAACTTATTTTATACGGGCCAATTAACCGTTCCAGGTCCTGGTGTTCCCCCGTCCCTAATTTCTGCTCAAATTGTTTCAAATTTGGTAGATAAACAACTAAAAAAATAGAAAATGAAAATACTTTTTGATAAAGTTTCTGCCAAAAGCAGCAAATTGCTCACCCACACCTACAGCACTAGCTTTTCACTTGGAATTCATTTTCTGGGTAAAAAATACCATGAACCTATTTTTAATATTTACGGGTTTGTGCGCTTGACTGATGAAATTGTAGATAGTTTTCACGGTTTCAAACAAAAAGAATTGTTGGATCAATTGCGGAGTGATTTAGACAAAGCCTTGGCCGACAAAATTAGCCTAAATCCTATTTTAAATAGTTTTCAGCAAACGGTACACAAGTTTCAAATCGACCGTGAATTGATTGATGCTTTTTTATACAGCATGGAAATGGATTTAACCCAAGCATTTCATGACAAATCTTCCTACCAGAAATACATTTTAGGTTCGGCGGAAGTGGTAGGCTTAATGTGCTTACGCGTTTTTACAGATGGGAATAACGCGTTTTATGAAAAATTAAAACCCTCGGCCATGAAATTAGGTGCTGCTTTTCAAAAAGTTAATTTTCTTAGAGATTTAAAACAAGATTTTTCAATTCTCGGTAGAACTTATTTTCCAGGTATTGATTTCAATAGTTTTAATGCACACCAAAAAAATGAAATTGAAAAAGAAATTGAAAAAGACTTTGAGGATGCGCTTATAGGAATTAGACACCTGCCGCGCACATCAAAACTAGGTGTTTATGTGGCGTATGTATATTACAAAGCACTGAATCAAAAAATAAAATCGCAAACGCACGAAACCATTATGAATGGGAGGATACGGGTTTCCAATTACCAAAAAATAGCCTTAATGTTTCAATCAATTGTAAGGTTTAATTTCAATTTTATTTAATTTTGTAAACACATGACAGTATTGATGAACGCACTTATTTGTATTGGAACTTTCTTCTTCATGGAAGGCGTGGCTTGGTTCACCCACAAGTTTATTATGCACGGTTTGCTCTGGAAGGTACATGCCGACCATCATAAAAAAGACCACGATAGTTTTTTCGAACGCAATGACTTTTTCTTTTTGCTCTTCGCTGTACCTGGCATTACACTCATGTTTTTCGGAGCCCTTGATGGGTTTAACGACATTCGTTTTTGGATAGGCACTGGCATTGCGTTGTATGGTTTTTGTTACTTTTTCGTACACGACCTTTTTATACACCAGCGCTTTCCTGTATTAAGACAAACAGAAAGTACCTATCTAAGAGGCTTGCGAAAAGCACATAAAATCCACCACAAACATTTGGGCAAATTTGAAGGTGAATGTTTTGGCATGCTTTGGGTGCCCAGAAAATATTTTATGGAAGCACGCAATTCAAGAAAAAAATAAATTTGAATCCGCATTACACATACCTTTTGGTTGACTTGTCCGCAATCTTTGTTCCGCTGATTGCCGGATTTCATCCCAAATTAAAATTTTACAAAAATCCATTTGCAGTTTTTGTGCCCATTTTACTTGCAGCAATTCCTTTTATTCTTGCAGACCACCTTTTTACCCACATGGGTGTGTGGGGCTTTAATCCCAATTATTTAACAGGTATTTATATTTTCAATTTACCCCTGGAAGAATATTTGTTTTTCATTTGCATTCCTTTTTCTTGTTTGTTTACTTACCATTGTTTTCGAGTTTTTAATATCAGTTGGCTTAGTAAAAATGCTGGGAAAAAAATGGCTCGATTTTTAATTCTATTTTTAATTATTGTTGGCACCTATTTTTATGATAGATGGTATACCGTCACCACATTTTTCGCACTAGCCATAGCAATGTTTTTTGTTTTGGTTAAAATGCAAAATTTTAATTTCGGACGCTTTTTTTCTGTTTATTCCATTTTGCTTATTCCTTTTTTCATTTGCAATGGCATACTCACTGGCACTGGACCCGACCAACCTGTTGTTTGGTACAATGATTTAGAAAATATGGGCATTCGCATGTTTACCATCCCATTTGAAGATACTTTTTACGGCATGTTGCTCATTTTTTTAAGTTGCCTTTTCAATGAAAAATGGATATATAAAAAGGTTATTTTGATTCCATAATTTGGCTATGTTGTAAAGATTGGCAAAATCCTGTTGCATGCCAGAAAAAAATTATTATGCGGAGACTCACAGAGACCGGAAAGAGATTCACAGAGGCATAAACTTTCTAAACAAAAAAAAGAACTGTCTTCCTTTGGGTTTTGGCCACAATGTTCATGTACTTTGCTTTCCCCCAATCTTTACTTCATAACCCATAATTTCAATTAATTTCCTTTTTTCTTTCGCATGTTCCTTAAATTCGCACCGTGCAGCAGGAAAAGCCTTTTGTAGATACCCCTATAGAATTCCTAAAAGGCGTAGGTCCGCAAAAAGCCGATGCACTAAAAACAGAATTGGGCATTTTTACCATTGGTGATTTATTAAGCCACTACCCTTACCGTTACGAGGATCGTTCTAAATTGTATAAAATTAGAGAACTGGATGAAAGTGAAATAAATGTACAAATGGTGGGAACAATCCAACCCCTTGGCACAGAAGGCGTAGGCACTGCAAAACGGTTCAAAGCCTTGCTACGCGATGAATCTGGTGCAATTGAACTGGTATGGTTTCGGGGCATTCAATACATAGAAAAAGCCATTAAACCAGGGCAGAAATATTTGGTTTTTGGCAGGGTAAGTGAGTTCAGAAATACAAAAAACATAGCGCACCCAGAAATAGAGGCCATAGAAGGGGAACTAAACTTAACGGGCAAAGGCCTAGTGCCTGTTTATCCGCTTACAGAGGGTATGCGCCGTAGAAGGCTGGAAAACAAATTCATGGCGCAAATTACCCAAACTGCAGTTACCCGCCCAGACTTTGCCTTACCTGAAATTTTGCCAATGGCCATGGCCGCCCAGTTAAAATTCCCAACCCGGGCTGCCGCCATCCGAAACCTACATTTACCCACAAATGCTGAAGATTTAGAAAAAGCCCAAAATCGATTAAAATTTGAAGAATTGTTTTACCTCCAATTGCGGCATTTGCAAATAAAAAACAACCGCAACCGTGAAATAAAAGGAGTTGTTTTTGGCAACGTGGGAGACTTATTTAATGACTTTTACAAAAACCATCTGCCATTTCAACTTACCGATGCGCAAAAAAAGGTAATTAAAGAAATACACGCCGATATGCGAAGCGGTAAACAAATGAACAGGCTCTTACAAGGAGATGTAGGCAGTGGTAAAACCATAGTTGCGCTATTAATTATGCTTTTGGCGGCCGACAATGGATTCCAAGCTTGTTTGATGGCGCCCACTGGCATTTTGGCTGCACAACATTATTACAGTTTAACAGAATTGCTAACACCTATGCATATAAGGCCCATTCTGCTTACAGGCGCAACAACAAAAAAACAACGCAAAGCCATTTTAGAAAATTTAAAAAATGGAGATATCCCCTTTTTAATTGGCACGCATGCTTTGATAGAAGAAGATGTTGAATTTCAAAACTTAGGCCTTGTGGTTATCGACGAGCAACACCGATTTGGCGTGGCGCAAAGGGCAAAACTATGGAAAAAAGGCAATATTGTGCCGCATGTATTGGTTATGACCGCCACCCCTATTCCTCGCACACTTGCTTTGACGGTTTATGGCGACTTAGAGGTGAGTGTAATTGACCAACTGCCGGCAGGTAGAAAGTCTATTGTAACTGTGCATAGGCACGAGAATACCCGCCCATTAATTATGCAATTTGTGAAAGAACAAATTGCCAAAGGACGGCAAATTTATATCGTTTTCCCATTGATAGAAGACAGCGAAAAACTGGACCTAAAAAGTTTAATGACAGGTTATGATAGAATAACTGAATACCTTTCACCACCCGATTACAAGTTTAGCATGGTGCATGGTAGGTTGAAACCCGATGAAAAGGATGCAGAAATGGTGAAGTTTAAAAACCACCAAACCGATATTATGGTAGCAACTACCGTGATAGAGGTAGGCGTAAACGTACCTAATGCAACGGTTATGATTATCGAAAATGCAGAACGTTTTGGTTTGGCTCAATTGCACCAATTGCGCGGCAGAGTGGGCCGCGGGGGCGACCAAAGTTATTGCATTTTGGTTACTGGGAGCAAACTTAGCGACGGCGCAAGAAAACGATTGAAAACCATGGTACGAACAACAGATGGCTTCGAAATTGCCCAGGTGGATTTAGAATTAAGAGGTCCTGGTGATATGGACGGTACCCGCCAAAGTGGACTTCTGGATTTAAAATTGGCGGACATTAGAAAAGATGAAAAATGGCTGTTATTGGCAAGGCAAGCGGCCATTAATCTACTTGATAAAGACCCTATGCTTATGAAACCAGAACATTTTATGGTGCGCAATGAATTGAATAAAATTCCACACCGGACTGTTTGGAGTAAAATATCATGAATGCACTTTCACTGCTGATTTCCACCCAAGTTAGTCCACAATATCCCAAAGCTGAAATGTGCGTACATTTCCTCTAGAACTCATACCCAATGCCAGCACATCGGCCAAGGTAATTCTTAAAAACCTGCCTTGAGCAATGTTGTATTGAAACTCTTGCTCGCTGTTTAATCCCACAGATTTCAGGTCAGTTACAGGCTCCCCAGCGGGTGTTTTACTTCTTAAATATGCCTTTGCTTCTAGCATTAACTCTTTCTTTTCATCGGGCCCTGCAGTGTTTATTGCTTTAAATAATACAGAATTTTTGGTTCCAGGCATACGCGCGGTAGTTAAATTTCCCAAAATAAAATAATCTTTATCGGAAATAGGAGAACGCACCGCTTTTACCCGCAACAATTCAATGTCTGAATTAAAGGTATCACCACACAGGCTAAACATATTGCTAATTTCTGAAATGGCCATTCTGCGAACTGTGATTTCTTTGTTTACCGAATCTTTCAATTCATTAAATTCATCGGAAGTAATAATTCCTTGGCGCACCTGCACCGAATAAAAACTTACCATTAAATCGCGATACACCTTCCAATTGCGCAGATATTTTACTTTCCCACTTGGGGCAAAATCAATCTCAGCTTGTATCCTGCGCAAAGTATCTGCATTGGGTACAGGCATTTTCCCATATTCATCTATGGTGGTTTTTACTTTGTATTGATATGGTTTGCCCGTATTTTCAAAAATTAAAAATACGGTATCCAAAGTATTGGCTACAAAATAATTGTTGCCGTTGTCAATGTATTCAGATTTTACCAAGCGGTAGGTAAAGGACTTTTTTTGGCATAAATTGGAAATAGGATAAATGGTATCTTGCCCAAAAACAGGCATATAAGCGATAAATAGCGCGAATGAAATTATGAAAAATCGAATCATACAATTAATAGACGACAAATACAGGCAAAATGTTTACCAAACTTTTCACATCCATCCAAAACCAATACCAAATTGCATGTAAGTGCGATTTAAAATGCTCTTTTTTTCAGCCCCCGAAAACCTGTAATTTATACCAGGCTTGGCTCCGGCTTCTACTTTAAAACCAATTAACTTTCTTCGAAAAAAACCCGATATGCGGTAACCCAAATTGGATTTGTCTTTTACAATCACCAAAAAATTTTGGTTGGGATACCCATTGCTTTCAGATTTTATACTAATTTCTTTGGCAACCTCATTCATCTTCGCATAAATAAGTTCAACCCTAAATTCTGTAAAAGTTTTCATGCGCCTAGATTTTCTTTGACTGGACGGCAGTATTGCCGTTACTTTCATATTGGTGGATGTATTTAATACAAACCCAACTGCATATTCAGAAAATGCATAGGGAACAGCCACTTGTTCTAAAAATGAAACTTTGTGCGTTTCCAAATTTTCAAACCGGATGGAGGTGTTAGGATCTAGGCCGGTATTAAATACGCCCCTCCCAAGGCGGTAACTTCCCGTAATTCCCAAATTCCATAACACCTTCACCGGAAAATGAAAGTCGTAATTCCAAGCGCCTTCGCCAGCTGTAAACGTTTTGATTTTGTCAATCGTTCGCCGCCCAAGAAACACCCTGGCTCCTACTTCCAGTGTGCGTGTGTCAATAACTTTCTGAAACTGCCATCCCAGTTGAAATTGATTGGTCACCGCACCATGAAACATAACCCATTTGCTGGGCCTAAAATGCAAATCTGCAAAGGCAGACGGTAACATCACGCCTCCTTCAAGCCCTTGAATTTCGAAAGCTCCTCCTGCCAGAAGTGATACTTTCATTCTTAGGGGTTGGTTGTAGTTGACGTTTATCCGCCCTTGTATGGTATCCTCGTATTGACCTTGTTGCGAAAAACAAAACAATGGCCAAAAGAGTAGTACCCCAAATACCCTCCGCATTATTTGCAAGTTATTGCATTTTATCGGATTTTTACACACAATTCAATATTATTTTTTATACAACTACCCAATTCATTGACTGTGTGACTTTTATCGAAAAATAAAATGTAAGTATTTGGCTTTTATTTGCCTCGGTTGTATTTTAAAAATTGCTTTTATTGCGAATATTTTTTTGGAAAGCCTTCTATTTAGGCTTTTCCATGGGTAAATTTTTATGGAACGTTTCTAAAACCCCTATCTTTGCAGCCGTGAACCAAGATCAATTTAAGGATTTAAGAGGCCGTGCAGAGGCCCTGAGGAGGTATCTTTGACATCGAACGCAAATTAGCCGAAATAGCCGACGAGGAAGAGCAAACCCTAGATCCTGATTTTTGGAATGATCCCAAAAAAGCAGAAACACACTTAAAAAAAATCAAAGAAAAAAAAATCTGGACAGATGCTTTTAAAAGTATCATGGATGGTTTTGGAGATTTAGAAGTATTGGTTGAATTTGCCAATGCTGGGGAAGTTGAAGCTGGCGAAGTGGATGAATCATTTGCAATATTAACAGATTCGGTTGAAAAACTTGAATTTAAAAACATGCTGCAAAGCGAGGAAGATCACCTCAGTTGCATTATAGAAATCAATTCTGGCGCTGGGGGTACAGAAAGTTGCGATTGGGCAGAAATGTTGATGCGCATGTACATTATGTTTGCCGAAAAAAATGGTTTTAAAGTTAAAGAATTAGATAGAACCGACGGTGAAGTTGCGGGTATTAAATCTGTATCCTTGGAAATTGAAGGCGAATTTTCTTACGGCTATTTAAAAGGTGAAAATGGTGTGCATCGCATGGTGCGAATCTCTCCATTTGATAGCAATGCACGCAGACACACTTCTTTCGTATCAGTCTATGTTTACCCTCTCGTAGACGATACCATAGAAATTGAAGTAAAACCTGCAGATGTAATTTTGCATACTTCGCGCAGTGGTGGTGCAGGTGGTCAAAATGTAAACAAAGTTGAAACCAAAGTGCAGTTAACGCATATTCCGTCAGGAATAGTAGTTGTTTGCCAAGTAGATAGAAGTCAGTTGGGCAACAGAGAATTAGCCATGCAAATGCTAAAAAGCCGATTGTACGAGCAAGAAGTGCAGAAGCGAAATGCAGCGCGCGCGATTGTTGAAGACAGCAAAATGAAAATTGAGTGGGGTTCCCAAATTAGAAATTATGTTTTTCATCCCTACAAATTGGTAAAAGATGTGAGAACTGGCGAGGAAACCAGCAATGTTCAAAATGTGATGGACGGCGATATTTGGCCATTTATCAAAAGCTATTTGCTACAATTGTCGGGCAACGAAACCAAGAAAAAATAATCACAATTTGTACGATAAAATAATTGTACAAAAACTACTCAACCTATAGCCTTCTTTTCCATATCCAAATCCAGGAATGACGCCTTTGGATTGCCGCGAAAATTGATTTTCACCTGTAATTCCGCGCAATCCCAACAGCATTTTATATTCAAACCTCTTTTTGATGAACATGGCAATTCCATAAGAACCTTCAATCCCATTTAGGGTTTTATTTTTAAACTTTTCGTTAAAAATAGCGTTGCCCCATACTGGATTTTCGATGCTAATTTGGTTATTGGCATTGTACTTTCCGAAAATTAAATTGGCGGCGATTACTCCATTTATTATGCCTTGCTTATTGCCAAAATAAAATTCAACACCTGGCTTTATGTAATACCCATCCGTCTGCACTTTGTAATTGCTTCTCTCTTTGGTAAAATCTCCGTAACCTAGAGAAATTCTAGGGTATATGCGAATATTCTCCTTGTGCTTTGCCATGGCAACTACCTCAAATGGAATATGATTCATGCTAGAAAAATTGCGAATATATTTTCCCAGTTCTAATCCCAATTGAAATTTTAAACCTTGCGCACGAACAGAAAAACTACCCAAAATGAGAATAAAAATAAATGCAAAATTCAAATTATTTTTCATTTCTTTCCGAACAATTGAATAAACCCTGAATTTTCAAAATTTTGAAATGAATCCGATTTATACGGGAGATGAACATGTGTTTTGCCATCTCTGTTTCCCAGCCAATGCGCAGTGTATGCCACATAGTAAAGCTTTGTTTGTATTCCATATATTTTTCTGCAATTGTCAAAAAACAAATCCTGGCTGGAATAATAAACGGTAACCGTATCTGAAATTCCCTTATAAGTGAGTTGGGCTTTAGAAACAGTATCCTTAGGGTTTACAAAAAAGTATCTAGAAAATCCAGATGGATTTGTAAGTGAATTCCCAGCATTGGGATTCGGTGCATCTATTACGGACAAATCTAAAGAATCTAAAAAAGAAAAATTCCCATTGCTCGTATCTCCCACGGTTAGTGCAAATTTACCATCCCCCAAAAAGCGGCTCCGGCAGCAATTCGATGCCAACAATGGAAGTATTAAAATAAACAGTGCGAAAACGAGTTTAATTGTGCGAAACCTATTCATAGTATATTAAAATTATCACGGTCAAACAACACTGGAAATTCATTTCGAAATTCCAACAAACTTTCAAAATTCAATTCTTTGGTAATTACCATTTCAATATCGATTTGTTTTCCCAAGACAGTTCCTTTTGCATCTACAAACATACTATTTCCATTGTGTTCTATTCCACTACCGTCTGCTCCTAACCTATTTACACCAGCCACAAAGCATTGGTTTTCTATGGCCCTGGCTTGCAATAATTTTTCCCAAACCGAAATACGGACCGTTGGCCAATTGGCAACAAACAACATCAAATGGGCTTCATCTGTATTTCTGCACCAAACTGGAAAACGCAAATCGTAACAAACAAATGGCTGTATTTTCCACCCTTGGTATTCAATGCAGATCTGTTTATTTCCTGGGGAATAATGTTCATTTTCAGAACCGTGTGAGAACAAATGTCTTTTGTCATACGTATATTTTATTTCACCATTTTCCACCCAAATAAACCGATTGTAAAATTTCCCTTTTTCATGTGTTGACAAACTGCCGCAGACAACCCTGTTTTTAGAATGTTTTTTCATCCATTGCACTGCTTCTCCATCCATACTTTGGGCATACACTTCTGGCTGCATTGTAAATCCAGTGGCAAACATTTCTGGCAAAACCACAATTCCATCTTTTTCAATGGGGGATATCAAAGCTTCAAAATGTTTCAAATTGGCATCCGAATCTTGCCAAGCCAAATGGGCTTGTATCAAATGAATTTTCAAATTGCGCATAATATTTCTGCCGCTTTTTCTAACGTTTCGTCCCCTTTTGCAAAACAAAATCTCAATATTTGATTGTCCGTTTTATCATGATAAAATGTACTAATAGGGATCCCAGCAATGCCATTATCCTTGGTCATTTTGACGGCCATTTCCATGTCACTCAATTTTTCAATTTTGTCATATCCCAACAATTGAAAATAACTACCGCAACAAGGCATTAATTTAAATCTTGATTTTTTTATTAAACTTCGAAACAAATCTCTTTTCTGCTGATAAAATTTCCCCAAACCCAAATAATGTGCTTCATTGTCCAAGAAATCTGCCAACGCATATTGCACAGGCGTCATAGCGGTAAATGCCACATATTGATATATTTTTCGCAATTCTGCACTCAGTTTTTCGGGCGCAATGATATACCCCATTTTCCACCCGGTGGCATGGTAAGTTTTGCCAAACGAAGAAATAATAAGACTGCGAGAGGCCAATTTTGGATACCTAGCCACACTTTGGTGTTCAAATCCATCAAAAATTATGTGCTCGTAAACTTCATCACTGATAATTACAATGTCTGTATTTTCTACAAGTTTCTCTAATTGTGCCATATCCTGCGCACTAAAAACCGAGCCACTTGGGTTGTGAGGCGAATTGATAATAATTGCCCGGGTTTTAAAATTGATGAGTTTTTTAATCTCATTCCAATCAATGTTAAAGTTTGGAAACTTAAGCTTTGAAAATACTGCCTTGCCCCCATTTAATTCAATCGCCGGCAAATAGCTATCATAGGCCGGCTCTATTACTATAACCTCGTCGTTTTCGCGCACTACTGCGCTAATGGCACAAAACAAACCCAAAGTCCCGCCTGGAACAATGGTAACCTCGGTTTGCCAATCGTATTGAGCTGAATACAACTTTTCTGTTTTAAGGGCAATCTTTTTCCGTAATTCTGGAACTCCAGCCATTGGGGCATATTGGTTATACCCCTTTTTCATATAATGGTGAACCAAGTCTATCAATTCCTTGGGACAATTGAAATCAGGGAATCCTTGACTCAAATTTAAGGCGTTATGCTCTGCGGCCAATCCCGTCATGGTTGTGAAAATGGAATTTCCAGTGCTTGGAAGTTTGGTGATAATACCGGCGGTTGTTTCCATAAAATAACGGTAAAAATACAAAAATAGATGTTTATATGCATCCCATTTTGTCCACTTTTGAAAATACTTATATACCTGCAAATTTTTTAGCCAAATGAAATCATTATATATCTAACACTTACAAAAATAATTGTATATTTGTTTAAACTATATTTGTTTAAACAAATATTAACCTTTTACTTTGCTATCCTAATATACAAACATGACAACTGAAGTAAATTCCGCAAACACGAGCACATGGACCATAGATGCAAGTCATTCTGAGGTGCATTTTAAAGTAAAACACTTGGTTATTTCAACCGTTACTGGCACCATTGGCAAATTTGAAGGCAGCCTGGAAATGGCGAATGACGATATTACCACGGCAAAAGCTTTTTTTTCTGCAGATGTAGAAAGCATTAGTACAGGAGATGCCCAACGTGACGGGCATATCCAATCGGGTGACTTTTTTGATTTAGCCAATCACCCAAAAATGTCTTTTGAAAGCACTTCTTTTGAAAAAACCAATGAAGAAGGCCAATATAAAATGCATGGCAACCTTGATTTTCATGGCGTGAATCATCCAACAACTTTGGACGTAGAATTTACAGGTACCAACAAAGATCCATATGGAAATACAAAAGCCGTTTATTCAATAAGTGGTAAAATTAGCCGCAAAGAATGGGGACTGGTATGGAACGTAGGTTTAGAAACTGGTGGCTGGCTGGTAAGCGACGAAGTTCGCATACAAAGCGAGATTCAGTTGATGAAACAAGCTTAAATTATTACAAACTTTTTATAAATAAAAGCCTCGGAAACGGGGCTTTTATTATGGCAAAAAAACAAATTTGGCAGTGCACCTGTGCATTTAAAAACGATTCTGAACCACATTCTAAATTTTCTAAAGATCCAACTATTCCCTAAATTGCGTGCCTAAATGCTGCCACTTTCTGTCGTAATTATTACTTACAATGAAGCATCAAATATTGCGGACTGCATTCAATCCGTTCAATCCATTGCGGATGAAATTCTTGTATTGGATAGCTTTTCTAGCGACAAAACGCTTGAAATTGCTGAATCAATGGGTGCAAAAGTAATAAGCCATACTTTTGATGGACATATACAACAAAAAAATCGGGCAAAAGATTTGGCAAAAAATGATTGGGTATTGAGTTTGGATGCCGACGAAAGGCTGAGTGATAAATTAAAAATTAGTATTCAAAACGCATTACAAGATCCCGTAAAAAATGGCTATACAATGAACCGTTTGAATTTTTTTTGTGGCAAACCCATAAAAACTTGTGGTTGGTATCCAGACAACAAATTGCGTCTTTGGAAAAAAAACGAGGGCAATTGGGGAGGCTCAAACCCGCATGACAGGTTTGAATTAAACGGAAATCAAAGCACCGAAAATTTAAAAGGGGATATCCTCCATTACACATACCCCACCAAGGTATCGATGAAAAATCAGGTACAAAAATTTGCAAACATTGCTGCCGTACAGAATAAAAACAAACCCATTGCATATCTCATTTACAAAATGGTTTTTAGCACTCTTTTTAAATTTATTCGCAGCTATTTTTTAAAAGCTGGACTTACGGATGGCGCCGATGGTTGGTATATATGTACCCAACAAGCCAAAGAAGTTTATTTAAAATACCGAAGGGCTTTGGCGTTAAAATCCACCAATTCTTAAACCCAATAAAAATCTGCCATCACACTTGCATTAAAACATACCACCTATATTTTTGAAGCTGGCTGTGACGAGGCGGGTAGAGGTTGTTTGGCTGGGCCAGTGGTTGCCGCGGCGGTCATTTTACCCGAGGACTTTTACCATCCTTTGCTCAACGATTCTAAGCAAGTAAGCAAGAAAAATAGAGAAGAATTGAGGTTGTATATCGAATCAGTAGCCATTGAATGGGCCATAGGGATTTGCAGTCCGCAAGAAATAGATAAAATAAACATTTTAAAGGCTTCTTTTTTGGCCATGCACAAAGCTTTAAATCAATTAAAAAGCAATGTGCAATTTATTTTGGTAGACGGGAATAGGTTTACACCCTACAAATCCGTTCCCCATGGCTGCATGGTAAAAGGCGATTCAAGGTTTGCGAATATAGCGGCTGCCAGTATTTTGGCAAAAACCCACCGCGACGAAATTATGGAAAAACTACACATAAAAAATCCCGCATATGGATGGAATAACAATGCAGGCTACCCTACCCTTGCGCATAGAAATGCCATTCGAGAATTTGGTATAACACCCCATCACAGAAAGACTTTTCGGCTTCTTCCAGAACAATTGACATTGTTCTGATGGGATATGCGAAATGGAATGTGTAAATTGCAAACCATTTCATGAAAAAAATTATTTTCGCTTCATTTGTCTTTGTCTTTTTATGCATGGTGGTAATGACTGTTTTTAACATTCGAAACGGAAACTGGCAACCCAAAATTTCTAAGCAGAAATCACCAAAAATTATAGAGCAAGGCCCAATAGAAGCAAATGCAACGCTGGTAATTAAAACAAAGACCATTGAACACAACTCACTATTGAAGCAAGAATTAGAATCTTCTGTGGGCAGCACAGAAGGTATGGAAGATGATGCGATTGAAAGAATTGAATGGGAATTAAAAAAACTGCGTGACCCTGTAACAGGGCATATTCCAGAAAAAATGAGGTTGAGAGAATTGGCATTCGCTGCAACTTTGCCCACAGATGAAATCGCAGGGCTTCATGCCAGGAGTATTCCAAACTGGACTAACAGAGGGCCATGGAATGTTGGCGGCAGAACAAGGGCATTTGGAGTGGATGTGAGCAATGAAAATAGGCTTTTGGCGGGAGCCGTTTCTGGAGGCATGTGGCTGAGTACAAATGGAGGCGGAACCTGGGCAAAAACAAGCGACGCATCCGTATTAAAAAGTGCCACTTGTCTTGCACAAGATACCCGAACTGGCCACACAAAAACTTGGTATTATGGCGGTGGCGAAGGTTCTGGTGCTTCTCCCAGCGGTGACGGTGCTTATTACAATGGGGATGGATTGTCTAAATCTGAAGATGGTGGTTTAAGTTGGACCCCAATATTGTCTACCACAAATGGCAGCCCACAATCGTTTTCTACAAATTGGCAGATTGTATGGAATCTAGCCTCAGACGTATCTGCCCCAGACACCCAAAATAGAATTTATGCTGCATGCTATTCTTCCATTTATCGAAGCAACAATGGCGGAAAAGATTGGACCACCCTTTTTAGCAGTGGTGGATACTACACAGACGTAACTGTTTCTAAAACTGGAATTGTATATGCGACTTGCAGCTCCGATGGTGCACAAAAAGGAATATGGAGATCCGAGGATGGAATAAATTTTGTAAAAATTCAACCCAAAAATTTTCCCACCAGTTTTAAGCGAATGGTCATTTGCATTGATCCCAATGACGAAAACAAAGTGTATTTTCTTTGCCATACGCCGGGTTTTGGAAAAATATCTACCAATTATTTGGGCGATAAAGAATACAACAGTTTTTACACTTATAATTATATCAAAGGCAATGGAACTGGGGATACAGGTGGTTATTGGAGGAACATTTCTGCAAACCTTCCATCTACCGGTGGGCAATTCGACAAATGGAATGTGCAAGGCGGATACGATATGGTGGTGAAAGTTAAGCCAGGCGATTCTAACACCGTATTTATTGGAGGCACCAATTTATACCGCAGCACCAGCGCTTTTAAAGATTCGATTAATACTACTTTTATTGGGGGGTACGAGCAGTTTTCAAAACTGCCAACCATAAACGGTTATGCCAACCACCACCCCGACCAACACGGGATCGCATTTTCTCCAAGTAACCCAAATAAAATGTTCAGTTACAATGATGGTGGCATATCTATAACAGACAACAATTCTTCCGCGACCGTGGTTTGGAATTCTTTGAACAACGGATATTTGTCTACCCAGTTTTATACAGTAGCAATAGACCACGCCACCACTGGAAATAACGTTATCATAGGGGGTGCGCAAGACAACGGAAGTTGGTACATTAACAGTGCAGACCCTGCGAGTCCATGGGTTCAACCACGGGGCGGCGACGGATCCTATTGTGCTATTGCAAACAACAGAACTGCTTATTATTTTTCAATCCAAAACGCCAAAATGATGAGAACAACTTTGGATGCGAATGGAAATAAAACCGCTTTTACCCGCATTGATCCAATTGGAATCAAAGGTTTTGAATTTATCAATCCATTTATTTTAGACCCAAACGATAACAATTTGATGTATTTAAGTGGCGGAAAATATTTGTGGCGCAACAACAACCTTTCGGGAATTCCGATGGTCGGTGGTTGGGATTCCATTTCTACAAATTGGGTAAAATGGAAAGATTCAATTCCAGTGGCAAACGTGAAAATTTCGTGTATTACGGCATGTAAAACACCAGCCAACCGGATTTACCTTGGCACCAACAACCGCAAATTGTACAAAATAGACAATGCAAATACCGGCACGCCAGCCTTGGTTGACATTACCTCCGCAACCTCTGGCAATATTTTTCCTGCGGGAGGCAATATAAATTGTGTGGCTGTGGACCCAAATGATGGCAACAAACTGATAGTGGTTTTTAGCAACTACAATATTTACAGTGTTTTTTACAGTGCCGACGGTGGAACTACATGGAGCAAACAAGCCGGCAATCTTGAACCTTCTGATGGCAGTGGACCTTCTATTCGTTGGGCTTCCATAGTTCCAGTTTCGGATGGTACCATTTATTTATTGGCCACGAGTACCGGCATTTATGCAACTGCAAATCTTGCTGGGACGAATACAGTGTGGGTGCAACAAGGAACCAATACCATTGGAAATGTTGTTTGTGGCATGTTTGATTATAGAACTACAGACGGATTGGTGGTTGTCGCAACGCATGCCAATGGCATTTTTTCTGCGAATTATACTACAGTAAATAATATTGTGAAATCCAAAGATTTTGCCAACAACTCGAACCCTATTTCTATTTATCCAAACCCTGTAAAAAACAAGCTAAATATCCATTGGGAATTTACCCAATCTACAGCCATAAAAATTGAAATATTGGACAATTGTGGCAGATTAATTTCCCGTGAAATAATTGCGAATCCATCAACAGGGATGCCCGATTTTACAATAGATGTCTCCAAATTAAATTCGGGAACTTATTATTGTTCTGTAATCACTGATACAAGCAAAAAGACGATGCCATTTATTATCCTAAAATAATTTTTTTACTTCTAAAGTGCTTAGAAAATTCGCATTAAAATCCGCACTTAAAACGTTAACTTCGCACCCAAATTCATGGCCGAAAAGATTCTTATTCTAGATTTTGGTTCCCAATTCACACAACTTATTGCCCGACGTGTAAGGGAATTGAATGTGTATTGCGAAATTCACCCTTTCAATCATTTCCCAGAACCAGACCATTCTGTAAAAGGAATTATTTTAAGTGGCAGTCCTAGTTCTGTAAACGAGGAAGATGCTCCAAGTATAGATTTAGATCTTTTTTTAAATAAGTTTCCCATTTTGGGTGTATGCTATGGTGCGCAACTTATGGCAAAAAAACTTGGCGGCGAAGTGGCAAGAAGTGCACATAGGGAATATGGTAGGGCTACATTGCAACAAAGCGGAGAATCGAATGCCCTGCTGGATGGATTGAGTTACGAATCGCAAGTGTGGATGAGTCATGGAGATACAATTACCCGTTTGCCCGAAAACACAACCACCATAGCTACAACAGGTTCCATCCCAGTTGCCGCATTCCAATTAAACGATTATAAAAGTGCTTATGGTATTCAGTTTCACCCAGAGGTTTACCATAGTGTTGAAGGCAAAGAATTGTTGGCCAATTTTTTATTTAAAATATGTGGACTTACAGGCGATTGGACACCGGGTCACTTTATTGAAGAAACGGTACAAAATATACGAAAAACTGTAGGCAACGATACCGTGATTTTAGGGCTTTCTGGCGGAGTAGACAGCTCAGTGGCCGCGCTTTTGCTGCACAAAGCCATAGGCAAAAAACTGCAATGTATTTTTATAGACAACGGCCTTCTTAGAAAAGACGAATATGCCCAAGTGCAAGATGCGTATAAACAATTAGACCTGCAAGTACATGCAATTAACGCAGCGGACAAATTCTATAGCCAACTTCACAATGTTGTAGATCCAGAATTAAAAAGAAAAGCCATTGGCCGTGTTTTTGTCGAAGTTTTTCAGGATGAAGCACTCAAAATACCAGATGCTAAATGGCTGGCTCAAGGAACCATTTACCCGGATGTTATTGAAAGTGTGAGTGTAAAAGGCCCTTCCGCAACCATAAAATCGCACCACAATGTAGGCGGATTGCCCGAATCACTGCATCTTGGCATAGTTGAACCCTTGCGTAGTTTGTTTAAAGACGAAGTTAGGTTGGTTGGAAAAGAACTGGGCCTGCCTGCCGAAATATTAAACCGTCATCCGTTCCCAGGTCCAGGTTTAGCCATCCGAATCATCAGTGATATAACAAAGGAAAAAGTGAGACTGCTGCAAGAAGCGGATGCCGTATATATTGGTATTTTAAAAAAATCGGGTTGGTACGACAAAATTTGGCAAGCTGGTGCCATTTTGCTGCCTGTGCAAAGCGTAGGGGTTATGGGCGATGAAAGAACCTACGAAAATGTAGTTGCACTAAGGGCAGTTTCTAGTACAGATGGCATGACGGCAGATTGGGTGCATATCCCCTATGAATTGTTGGCCGAAATTAGCAATTCTATTATCAACAACGTTCGTGGCATAAATCGTGTAGTGTATGATATTAGTTCAAAACCACCTGCTACAATAGAATGGGAATAAAAATTTTAAGGTATTTTTTTATTTGTATTGGATGCATTGCCACTGTCGTTGCGCATGCGCAACCTTTTGCCAATCAATACCGAATTGCATTGGTATTGCCTTTCCACTCCGGTGGTTACCACGGTAGCCTCGGCGAAGCCATGTTAGATTATTACACAGGGTTTCGCATGGCAGCAGAAGATTTAGAAGCCGACGGTCTAAAATTGCAACTTTATGTATTTGACAGTGAAAAAGACAGCAATGCATTGAATACCACCTTATATCACCCTGATTTAAAAACAATGAACTTAATTGTGGGGCCAGTATATGACAAAGAAATGGCACCCACAGAAAAATTTTGCAACCTTAACGGCTCGGTGTTAATTAGTCCTTTAAAATTTTACAAACCTGCATCTGAGGAAACAAATATTATCAATTTCTATGTTCCCGATTCAGTAAGAATTGCTTCTATAGCATGTAAAGCAGCAAACTTATACCCTGGTTATAAGTTTTACTTGGCTACAGATAACTCTACTAAGTCAAAAGAGTATTTGGCAATTATGAAAAGACAATTGACCAAATGTAAAATCAAAAATAGCAAAACTTTAATTTACACCGGCGCAGCTATAGGCGCCAATGCACTGACCAAAGATAGTGTGGTAGTTTTAAGTTCTATTTCTTCAACCTCGGCCAAAGATGTATTGTTAACCGCAGTAAATGCAAAAAAAAACGGCATTCTATTCGCGCACATAGACTGGCACAACGCATCTATGAGCACCTTTGAAAAAGATGAACCCAAGCTCATTTACCCTGAATCCAACTTTACCAATCCAGCCGACAGCGCAGCTGTGCGTTTCAGAACTGCATTTATGAATAGAACCTATGCTGAACCTAGCAAATACGCATATATTGGTTACGACCAAGCCTACTATTTGTGTTTATCCTTAATGACCTTCGGGAAAGATTTTATCCATCACCTACCAGATGCAGATTACCGTGGTTTTATCAATACCATTCATCTTCAAAATTCAAAATGCGGTGTGCAGAATTTGGGTATCAATTACCTTCAAATTATTGAAGATGAAAGAAGGGAATTTAAGCCCTGAACCGCTTTGTAAACCAATTGAAACATGCAAGCACTATAATTGAAAATTATAATGCCCTTTCTCCGATGCATTTGTGGCTGCAAGAACATTTTAAAAACAACAAACAATTTGGAAGTCGAGACCGCCGTTTTTATAGAGATGCTTGTTACAGTTACTTTAAAAACGGAATTGTTACAACGCAAATTAGCACTTCGCAAGCAATTTGCCTCGGTTTAATTAGCCAAAATTTGTACTTAGAAGAATGCGAACAATACCTTAAGGCCAATCCTGTTGGAGAGATTAAAACAGTACCTCCTTTTTCGCCATACGAAAATTTAACCAACCTAAGTTTAGAAGAATTAAACGCTTGGTTCAAAAAACCAGCTCCTGTATTTCTAGTCCCGAATCCTGAAAAAAAGACAATACTTATTGAAGGTTTAAAATCTGATTCTATTGAATTTGAACTGACGGAAGATGCTTTCAAAATAGGTTTGGGTAAAAACTTAGACCGTTTTATTTCTGCAGGTATTGCAAGAGTTATGGATATAGGATCTCAACTAAGTATGCAAAACCTACCCATAAAACCCCACGATTACATCTGGGATTGTTGCGCTGGTGCTGGTGGCAAAACGCTTCAGCTATCCCAGTTGTATCCAACAGCCAACCTATATGCCAGTGATTCAAGAAGCACAATCCTTCAAAATTTAGCAAATAGGTATAAATTGACACGAATGAAAAAGCCAGCCATTGGTGTAAACAATTTATCCGTGCCAGTAAAAAGCCTCCGTTTTGAGAATGATTTGACAATCAAAGATGCCTTTTTTAATGTAGTTGTGGCAGATGTACCCTGCACTGGCAGCGGCACTTGGCGCAGAAACCCCGAAGAATTGCATTTCTTTAAATTGGAGAAACTAAGTACCATTAAGGATTTACAATTTAACATAGCGGCGAATGCACTGTCTTTTTTGAAACCAGGGGGGTTTTTTATTTACCTAACCTGCTCTGTGTTTAAAGCCGAAAATGAAAATGTGGTAGAAAAGTTAATCCAGGAATTTGATTTAAAATTTATTCAAAACAATTACTGCGGAGGCGCCAAAAAAGAAGGGGATTATATTTTTAGATCTGTTCTACAAAAAACCGAATCATGATTGGATTGAAAAAAATAGGTTTGCTTTGTGTATTTGTTTGGGTGACTTTTTCATCTCTGTCAGCACAAACACCGCTTCAAAAATACGGCAAACACTGGAAAAACGCGGGTTGTCGTAATTTCAAATTGCCTAAAGGATATAGAATTCAGCTTACAGATTTCGGTATAGATACATCTGGCATAGTCGATGCTGGTGCTGTATTGGGTTTGGCTATGAAAGCTGCAAATTCTGGCGATACATTGGTTTTTCCCAATGGCACTTTCTTATTCACCCAACCCATCTTACTCAAAGACAGTATTTGTTACCTTGGTCAAGGCAATTTAACCCAATTAAAATTCAACTTTCCAACCCAAAACAATGCCATTCAATTTTCGGGGTCTATAGAAAAAAGCATACATACCCTATCCAACGGTTTAAAAGCTGGAGATAGCATTCTTAAATATACCCAAGGAAATTTAAAGGTTGGTGATTGGATCCAAATACTTAAAAATGATTCAGACTTAGTTACTTCAACATGGGCAAAAAATACAGTTAAAGAATTGGTGCAAATTTCTAAAATCAACAGTGATTCTTTCCATTTTTACCCGCCCCTAAAAACAAATTATCCGATAAATAGAAAACCTTGGTTTGTAAAGGTAAACCCCACAAAACAAATCACCCTGAAATGTTTCTCCATAGAACGCATGGATTCAACATTAGGGCAAAACAGCAACATTGCACTTAACTATGCTGTGGACTGTAAATTATATGGCATTTTAAGCAATCGTACCAATTTTGCGCATATTGCCATAGACAATTCTTCGAATTGCACCATTGAACAATGTTATTTTGTTGCCAGTTTTGGCTATGGAGGTGGGGGTAAAGGTTACGGAATTGCCATAGAAAATGGAAGTTGCCAAAATTTATTTACGAATTCCATATTCAAACATTTAAGGCATGCCTTACTCTTTCAATCGGGTGCAAATGGAAATGTAATTTCATACAACTACAGCCTAGACCCTTTTTGGACTGAAAATGGTTTGCCTACCGATGCCGCAGGGGATATCGTATTGCATGGCAACTATCCTTTTGCCAATTTGGTAGAAGGAAACACCATCCAAAATCTAGTTATTGATGATTCGCATGGATCCAATGGACCTGAAAATGTTTTCTTAAGAAATAGAATTGAAAATTACGGTATTTTCATGAACTCAACCACGCCTTCTAACCAACAAGTTTTTTACAACAATGAAATTCCAAAGACAGGCTTATTCAAGGGTTTATACATACTTGCAGGGACAGGTCATTTGGAATTGGGTAACAAAGTAAGAGGCGCTTACAAACCCAATGGAACCAAACCTATTTTGGATTCTTCCTATTATTTAAAGTCAGTCCCTTTATTTTGGCCAACTGGCTTTGTTTGGCCATATTGTGGATCTGAAAACAGCTTATCTGCATCTATAAACCCTGCCCAATATCGCTACTCAAATTCACAATATACAGATTGTATCGGCTCCGTTTTATATTCGAAAACACAAGCCTTCAGAAAAAACAACAGTCCCATTAACCTTTTTGACAATCCAATAGCAAACAAATTAAAATTTTACAATGGAACTGGTTTTCTAGAAATTCGCATCACAGATATTTCGGGTAAAACCATAACATATCCTATACGCCCTTATGACGAAAATTGTATAGAAACCGAAAAAATGTTACCTGGAGTTTATGTTTTAACGGTTGGCCATACAGCCCTTAAATTCGTAAAAAGCAATTGATTATTGGCTATTGTAAGCCCATTTGATATAAATACTGCCCCAGGTAAAACCACCTCCAAAAGTACTTAAAACCAAATTATCTCCTTTTTTAAACTTCTTCTCAAAATCGAACATTAGCAAGGGCAAAGTCCCAGCGGTGGTATTTCCATAACGATCTATATTCACCAACACTTTATCTTTACTTAAACCCATTCGATCTGCGGTAGCATCTATAATGCGCAAATTGGCTTGGTGTGCCAACAACCAATCCACATCTTCCGAGCCCAGGCCATTGCGTTCCATTATTTTATAACTTACATCTGCCATATTGGTAACAGCGAATTTAAAAACGGTTTTGCCCTCTTGTCTTACAAAATGTTGTCTATTGGCGACAGTTTCAAACGTAGGCGGATTTAAAGATCCACCTGCTTCTTGGTAAAGAAACTCGCGACCGCTGCCGTCCATGTGTAAAATACTATCTTGTACGCCAAATCCTTCGGTATTGGGTTCAAGAAGGACACAACCACCACCATCACCAAAAATAATACAGGTATTGCGATCGGTATAATCAATAATGGTGCTCATTTTGTCAAATCCGCAAACCACAACTTTTTTATATTTTCCGCATTCAATAAATTTAGAACCTGTTTCTAAAGCATACAAAAAACCACTGCAGGCGGCTGCAATATCAAAACCCCATGCATTTTTTGCACCAATTTTATCGCCAATTATATTTGCGGTAGATGGGAAAACATAATCACTTGTAATTGTGCCGCACAAAATCAAATCTATTTCATCTGCACCAATGCCTCGTTTTTCCAACATTGGCAAAATAGCCCGAACTGCCATATCTGAAGTGGCTTTGCCAGGTTCGCGCAAAATGTGTCTTTCCTTAATGCCAGTTCTGCTGGTGATCCATTCATCGGTAGTATCTACTAATTTTTCAAGATCCGCGTTGGTTAAAACCGTTTCTGGAACATAGCCGCCCACTGCTGTTATTGCTGCACTAATCTTATTCATAAAGCCTGTTTTTGGGAGTTTTCTATTTTTTGAAACGAACTTCGAATCGTTTTTACCATTTCACTGCTCACTTGTTCACCGGCAAGTTCAATCATTTTAACAAAAGTTTCTGCTTTGGTTATGCCATGCCCCACTATTACGGGTGCATTTACACCTAAAATAGAACTTCCACCGTAATGCTTAAAATTAAAAGTATCTAAAAAATCGTCCTTTATTCCTCTTTTCGCCAGTCGATAATACATGCCTTCGCATGCTTTTATCACTGCGTTTCCAGTAAATCCATCGCACACAACTACATCAAAATCGTCTGAGAAGATATCTCTACCTTCTGCATTACCAACAAAATGAATGCCTTCCGTATTTTTCAACAAACCATGCGCCGCACGGGTAAGAATGCTGCCTTTTTCCTCTTCTGCCCCTATGTTCAATAAGCCCACTTTGGGCTCAGCAACTTTAAATACGGCTTTGTAATATATAGAACCTAAAATACCAAATTGCTGTAAATGCTCTGGTTTCACTTCGGCATTTGCACCCACATCCAGCAACAAACCGGGATGGTTGTTCATACGCGGTACGATAGAGGTAAGACATGGACGAGAAACACCTTCAATGGCCTTTACAGTTTGCAACGAACCAACCAACATGGCGCCAGTGTTGCCTGCGCTTATAAATCCATCAATTTCTTGGGCAGCTAATGCCTTAAAACCCACAAAAATACTGCTGTTTTGTTTGGAAGCAAACGCCCTTACAGGATGCTCACTCATTTCAATAACTTCTGGGCAATCAACGATTTCAAATAAATCTGTTGTGATATTTTCAGATTCGCAAACCGCCGCAATTTCTGCTGATTTTCCAAACAAAATCAACTTCCATGAAGGATGCAATGCAGCCGCAGATGCCGCGCCTTTTACAGCTTCTAGCGGAGCAAAGTCTCCGCCCATGGCATCTATGCCAATCCTCATGCTTAAGCTTCGTTACGACCCTTCATAACCTTCTGACCGCGGTACATTCCAGTTTCAAGATTTACCCTGTGGTAAAGGGATATATCTCCTGTTACTGAATCCGCAATCATCGGACGCGCTACAATTTTGTCATGTGTACGGCGTTTGTCACGTCGAGTTTTCGATATTTTTCGTTTTGGGTGTGCCATTTTTCTTTATTTTAATAAGTCCTTTAATATATCCCATCTCGGATCAGACTCTCCTTCTCCGTTATGTTTCAATTTTTCTAGTTTTTCTAGCATTTCATTATTACATGGTTTTATCACCAACGAATCGCAATTGCGTATCATAGGAACATCCAGCAATATTGTTTCATATACAGCTTGGGCAACATTTATAGATATAGCGTTCGGCTTTATATAAATCATTTCATACTCAGCTTCTGGGTCTACCCTTTCCTCGTCCCGAATGTTAATGATAAGCCTATATTTTGTATCAATAGGCATATCTATAACTTCCAGACAACGTCCACATGTTACACCAACCGTCCCTTTCATCGTCAAATCGATGTGCATCATTTGTTGTTGTTTTTCCAACAAAGCCTGCGTTTCAACCTCTGCAATTAGAACTTCTGTATTTTCAAATGCTTCAAAGAACTGTTTACCAATCGCGTATTGAAATGCATGAATCCCGTCTTTCAGCTTTACGAATTCAATGTTAAATTCATCTAAAATAGGATTTGCGTTTTTCAAAACGAAGGGCAAAAGTAGTGAGAATTTCGCGAAAAACAAAGTCTCACCATCAAGAAATCAGTTTTAATCTTTTCAAACACACGCCATTACAACATTTAAACTGTAATTTTGGGGTTAAAAAAAAATCCTACCATTTCTGGTGAGATTTTTAAGTTTAAGGTTTACTCTATCTCAATATTCCCAAACATCATGTTCAAAAATAAACAAATCGCTTTTAATGTTTTCAGCTTCTAGCAATGCGACCAATCCATCCTACATATATTCTGGCATTTGATTTAAATACAAATTGTTGTAATAACTCTGTTTTACAATGTAGCTATCAAACAGTCTATAGTGGTTAAACAAGTCATCCCAACTTATGCGCATGGCATCATTTTGCCGGTTAAATACCTCACTTTTGGCAAGTGTAGCGCGGCAATCGTCCATTTTCAACCAAAACAAAGGTAGATCTATCGTCATGCCATTTATGCCTTTGGTCATCAACGGGGCAATGCCAATGACACGCGGGGTAAATTCTGAAAGTTTATAGTCGAAAATCCAATCTTCCACCACTTCGAACTTGACAATCTTTTCCCATCGAAAAGTTTCTATTACAAATGAATCTATTAAATCCGTTTCATCATCAGGGTTATTTGGATTTGGTAAAATGATAGGGATAAACTCATATCCCCGAAGGTAGGCTTCACCCGGAGTGTAGATGCTAGAGAACGAATCATTTTGGTATGCCTTTACATTGCCGTTGGTGGCAAGTTCGTAAAATACTTTTGTAATTGGCTGACCAGGCCAGGTGAATGATTTGTTCATTTTTTGGCGCGTATCAATTCTCCGCCAGATTCGTTTTTTGTATTTAACATCCGCCTCACGCAAGTAAGGATAGGGAACACCAACAGCTTGATCCATAACAGGCCGGCCAACACCTGGGGTAAGTGGAAGTTCGTAATGCGGTACAGCTGAATCGTCATACCTCGTTCCAATTAAATGTGCTACAATTGTTGGCAATATAGATACTGCGGCGCCAAAGGCAAGCTACACCCAGATCTAACAGCACCTGCGCCCCCTGTTGCGTCAGAAGCTGCCCCACTAACCCCGCTTTCTGGGGTAAACCATTGGGCAGATGCAAATCCAACCGATGCGATATTTAATATTAATAAGATTAAATTTTTCATGTTTTATTTCTCCTACTTTTTTAATTTAGTAAATTAAAGCTATGACGCTGGCTAGTCTGCGAACCCCACCTGGCCCAATGGCTATTATTTCGTCAAAACTAATTCTATCACCCGGCTTTAATTTTGACAAAATCCCCGCGATTGCAGATGTGGTATTATTGAGTGACCTGGCCTCAAAAATTTCATTTCTCTTGGTTATAACCATGCAGTGGTAACTCTGAATTGTAAACCTAACACTTTCATATACAAAATTTGGCATTACGGCAGAAACACTATGTTGAACATGAATAGCTGCATCTTTGATTGGAGATGCAAAATCATAAGGGCCAAGCATAAATTGTGGAGGAGGAACACGTCTAATTCTAAACTTTTTAGAACCCATGGGTAAAATTCGGTCGCCTATTTTTGCCGTCACTTGCACCACAAAATCATTTCCCCTTCGTGTTGGACATAAAGCATTAAACTTGCCAGGTCCTATTTTTTGCAAATTTATATCGCCACTAGAAGATGCAATATTCACAAAAACATCATTGGGGTTTACGCCTGCCACAGATATACTCAATGGATTTGGCAATCCTTCATAAATCACATTCAATTCATCTGCAGAAATAGCCGCTGAGGGTGCAAATACAGAATATTTCCCTTCTTGGGTTATTTCCTTTACTCCCCCACCTGGCTGAGGAACATTTATGCCCACTTTAAAGGAATATTCACCTGGATTGCTGCTACTGGCTCTGTATATGCCTTTGCCATTGCTCACTTCTATAGGGCTTCCGTTTACCGTCATTTTAAAGTCTGATTTGGAATCGTATGCCGCAAGGACAATTTCCGCCTCATAGGTTTGATTTGTTAAAATAGCACTTGTAGATGCCCTAATTACAGGTATAACGCTATCCAATGCATTTTTTGCCCCCACAGATTCAGCCAACACAGAAGCTATCTCAGATTCTAATGTTAAAGCATCATTTTCTACTTTGGTTAAAATTGCGAAAACACCTGCCAAAGGCGAATTTTCCAAATACATGGTTACCCAACTCTGCTGTTTTCCTTCTGGGGTTTTATTATCCGCAGCAACCAGGGCACATTTTTCTTCAATGGATGCTTTTCGTTGGAGTAAAACTCTCTTTGTGTACTCATTTTTTCCACCCAGCAAAGGATCGGCAATTGCACGGTCAAGAATTTCTATCATTCCTTGTCGGGTTGTATTTATTGCAGCTTGCAATATTTTGCCGTTTTTACCCCCGTCTTGTTTCATAAAATAATTGCCGTGAACTTCCATGTTGTCTCCTTGGGTCAACTCATTCAGTCCACCTTTCACCAACTCTCCCTTGGCACCTGCTACCCTGCCGTCTGTGAGTGCGAGTAAATCTTTTTTTACAGCAGCAATTTTGCCCAATAGGCGACTTACTATTGCATGCAAATCATCATACTGTTTGATAGCAGCTCGTGCAGATGGATTTTCATTGGCCTCACTTGCCATTGCCATTTTAATACTTTCGTTTTTTCGGACAATGTTCGCGGCAGATGTTGCCAACGAGTTTTCCATCAAATTAAATGCCTTGATAATTTCCTTTGACACGTTCAGTGCCAAAAGTGCGGTTAACACCAAATACATCATGTTAATCATCTTTTGCCGCGTGGTAATGTTACTTCCTGCCATGTTTTGTTTTCCTTCCTTTTTTTTTGGTTTTTTAAACAATAATTAGAGCTGTCCAAGGCAATCATAGCAATTGCGAGAATATTCCGTTTTTAAATCAAATCTTTTTATAGAGTGTACAATACTTTTACTTGAATAGATTACAATTTTATCTAGTATTAGTAACTTTATTTTTTATATTTTATTTTTAATTAATTATTTTTTTTAATATTTAATACCATTTTTTTTACTTGATAATAAATACGAATAAAACCATGCATCTATTGTGCTCATACCGCAGCACTTTTTCACACCACAATAACTGTAACAGGCCAATGGCCATGACTAAAAGAATCCTATGTAACGCCTATTTTTAAAATAGTGGCTGTCTCTTTTTTGTTTAAAGTAAATGTATTTAATAGAATCTAAAATATTTTTCTATTCAACATTTTCATTCTACAATAACTTTAAATTTGGAATACATATATAACATAATTTATTGCAATAACATTGTGCCCAGCAAAACATTTCTAGGGTGTTCATACGAATTGTTATGCTGTACAAATTGGTAAAATAATTTGCGCAAAGTGAAGACAACTACTTTTACAGTATTGGCAAAACAAGCCTTTCATGATTAACAAATTTTGGTAGGCGATTGTGATTAAACATTTCCCCGAATATGCACAAGAGTGCACGCAAACCTCCCTGCCGCAAAGGCTGGGAAACGGGAGGACTTAGAGAACAAAATTTCGCATCTAATTTTAGAACCCCAAATAGTTGTGCCAATCTAAAATAGATTGAATTTGCGAAGGACCTGTACCTATTTTACACAACTCTTTCTACAACAATTTAAAGTAAAAAACGCAGTTCAGTGTTCCTAGTATCTTAATCCCGAAGGGATTACATAGTAGTAATTAACACATAGGAATACAGCTAGAACCCGGAAGGGGCGGCATTGTTCTTCAACCCATAAGAAAGTTGCATGATATTGCCATTATCCATATCAACTTTTCTGGATTTCGAATCCATCCAAATTATTGATCTTTACAATCATTTCATCCTTTCGGGATTCTGTTTTTGTTTTATTAGGGCCGATGAAAAATACAGGGTGCCTAAAACAACCGAACTATTCTACAATCCCACAACTCTTTAAAGGATTTCAGAACTTGTAATCCACCCCTTGTATGAGGAATTTGGGGAATAGCAAATCGCAAAAAAAATCCTTTCATTTCTGAAAGGATTTTTAAATATATTTTTCTTTGGTTTTTAATATTCCCAAACGTCATGTTCAAAAATGAATAGGTCATTTTTGATATTTTCAGCTTCGAGCAGCGCGGCCAAACCGTCCTGCATATACTCTGGCATTTGATTTAAATACAAATTGTTGTAATAACTCTGTTTAACAATGTAACTATCAAACAGTCTATAGTGGTTAAACAAGTCGTCCCAACTTATGCGCATGGCATCATTGTAGCGGTTAAAAACCTCACTCTTGGCAAGTGTAGGACGGCAATCATCCATTTTCAACCAAAAGAGGGACACTTCAACGGTCATGCCGTTAATACTTTTAGACATCAAAGGGGCTATGCCAATAATACGTGGGGTGAATTCTGAAAGTTTATAATCGAAAATCCAATCTTCCATTACTTCAAATTTCAAAATCTTATCCCAACGAAACGCTTCGAAATATGTAGTATCCACCAAATCTGTTGGATCATCTGGATTGCGAAAGTTGGGAACTTGGGTTACTATAAGGTCAGAGCCTCTTTTAAAAGCATCTTCAGGAGTAAACCAACTAGAGAAAGAATCATTTTGGTAGGCTTTCAATTTTCCCTTTGTAGCAAGTTCATAAAGCACTTGTGTAATGGGTTGGCCAGGCCATGTGAATGATTTGTTTAATTTTTGGCGTGTATCAATTCTGCGCCAAATGCGTTTTTTGTATTTAACATCTGCCTCACGCAAGTAAGGATAAGGAACTACAGTGGCCTCATCCATGCTAGGACGGCCATCGTTGGTAGTGTGTGGAGACTCATAGTGATGTTCTGCAGCATCGTCATAGTGAGTTCCAATTGTAGGTGTAACCATCTCTGGAGATGCCGCAGTTGTTGCAGGGGTGGCAGAAGCACCTGCACTTGCACCTGCTCTTACAGTACCACCCGTTGTTCCACTTGGAGTAGTGCCACTGGCAGTGCCACCTGTAGCAGCTCCACTGCCCCCACCTTCTGGAGTAAACCATTGAGCAGAGGAAAAGCCAAATACTGCAACGGTAAGTGTAAATACAAATAACTTTTTCATTCTTATTGCTCCTTTATAATATGTTTATTGCAAGCTTCCACCCGCGTTTTGTAAATATTTCT
The DNA here is from genome assembly GCA_038317095.1 of Bacteroidia bacterium. GTDB lineage: Bacteria > Bacteroidota > Bacteroidia > NS11-12g > UBA955 > JAGXTF01. The sequence continues at coordinate 33,345 of JBBQBB010000031.1, forward strand.
GGCCACCTGGTCCCATAGCTCTTATTTCAGAAAACTGAATAAAATCACCAGGAGAAAGTTGGCCAATCATGCCAGATATGGGTGCCAAAGAAGCACCTTGCACGTTTTGCTCTTTAAATCCCGTTCTTTTGCCAAGGGCTGTAAACTTATAACCTACCACAACGTATTTAACACCATCGTAAACAAAGTTTTCGAGTACTGCAGCGCATGTAGATTGTGCTTTAAGGATACTTAGTTTAATTGGGCCGCTAAAATCTATAGGGCCAATCATGAAAGTAGGGCGAGGCACGCGGCGAATTTTGAATCTTTTGGTTCCCATAGGAACAACACGATCTCCAATTTTTGCATTCACATTCACAAAACACTCATTGCCTTTGCGAACTGGGCAACGCGCTTCATATTTACCACTTCCTGTATTCATCAAAGTCACATCTCCACCAGGAGAGGTAATACTTACATTTACATCCTTTGGATTCACTCCTGCTACGGTGATGCTCAATGGATTAGGCAGACCCTCATAGATTACATTTAACTCATCCGCAGAAATTGCTGCAGATGGCGCAAATACAGAATATTTGCCTTCTTCCATGACAACCTCTGTTCCACCACCTGGTTTAGGGATGGTAATACCCACTTTAAATGTGTATTCGCCAGGGGAAGAGCTAGATGCTTTGTATTTTCCTTTTCCCTCTTTAACTTCTACTGGGCTTCCGTTCACAGTCATTTTCATATCTGCTTTGGAGTCATATGCAGCCAAAATAATATCAGCTTCATACGTTTGGTTGGTTAAAACTGCACTTGTGGCTGCACGAATAACTGGAATAACGCTGTCAAATTTAAGTGAAGAGGCGCCTACAGATTCTGCCAAAGCTTGGGCAATCTCAGATTCCATGGATAGTGCATCGTTTTCAATTTTGGTTAACAGTGCAAATACGCCTGCAAGAGGAGAATGTACTAGATACATAGATACCCATTTCTGTTCATTGCCTTCGCTGTCTTTAGAATCTTGGGCAAAAAGTGTAGCCTTTGATTTGATTGCATCTCTTTTGTTAATCAAAAACTTTTTGGTAGCTTCTTGGCCGCCCAATGCTGGATCTGCGATAGCTTTATCCAAAATAGCAAGCATTTGGTCGCGGGTTGCATTGATTGCAACCTGCAAATCTTTGCCATTTTTTCCGCCATCTTGCACATCAAAGTAGTTGCCATGCACCTCCATATTGTCGCCTTGGGTGAGTTCATTCAATCCACCTTTTACCAATTCGCCATCTGGGCTTGGTTTGCGACCTTCAGTTAATTTTAAAAGTTCTTTTTTAATACCTTCGATCCTACCGGTAAGCACATCTGTTAACTTGTGCAAACTTTCATAATGTTTACCAGCAGCTGCAGCACCGGCATTGCCTTGCTCCGCTTCTTTGGCTATGGATAATTTAATTTTGTCGTTCTTTTGCGCAATACTTGCTGTGGAGGTTGCTAATGAATTCTCCATCAAATTGAACGACTTGATAATTTCTTTAGATACGTTTAGGGCCAAAAGAGCTGTTAACACAAGATACATCATGTTAATCATCTTTTGACGAGCTGATACTTTACCACCTGCCATGTTTCTATTCTTTCTGTTTTATTGTGGTTGAATCAGGAAAATTAGCGACTGCCACCCATGGCACCCAACATGTTTCCGTAAATTGTATTCAAATTGCCCAAATTGCGGTTCAATTTGCCCATTTCGTCTTTAAACTCGCTTGTTGCAGTTTCAGAAGCAGTCAAATTGCTCAATACGCTGCTTAAACCACCCGTGAAAGAACTCAATGAATCCGAAACCATAGCAGTACTTTTAGATATTTCATCCATATTCTTAGCCGCTTTGTTTGCATTGGTAGCGTACTCAGTAGTAGCAACAGAAGCAATAGAAATATCAGACATATCCTTTACATTGGTGCTTAACGATTGTAAACCAGTACCAAGACTTTGAATCAAATCTGGACCAATTTTAGCTTCAGCCAACATTGCATCCAACTGCTGTGATATAGAACCTGATGCTTTCTTCTCTTTTTTGGTAGTTGGCTCTGCTCCTGCTAGTTCTGGATAAACCAATGACCAATCTGGATCCATATGAACTGGTTCAAATGCAGAAATAGCGAAGATACCTGCTTCTGTAAGTAGACCTACGGAAAGCATTAAATCAGCACCTTTCCAGTGTAGAATTTTAAATAGGGCACCTACGATTACAATCGCTGCACCGAAACCATAAATAAAGTTCATGGTTTGTTTCCACCTTTTTGATTCAAAGAAACTTTTGCTCATTGTTGTATATGTATTTTTAGTTTTTTGTTATTTTAAAATTTGAATTGTCTGTTTTATACGCTGAAGTTTTTATTTTTTATCTTTGTTAGAACGACCGATGTAAGATTGAACGCAACGGAAACCAACATAACTTTTGGTTGTGTCTTGGTATTCATAGGTACGTGCTCCATTTTCAATGAAATAAGCCACATCTTTCCAAGATCCACCGCGTATTACTTTGCGTTTCAGACTTATTGGAGTTGCTTTTGCTATATCGCCTCTTTCTGGTGTGCGGCGGTAATGTTCTCCATTCAAATCGTGAACAATAGAATTGTTCGCAACTTCCCATGTAGTAGAAGTCCACTCAGCCACATTACCTGCCATGTTGTAAAGACCCCAATCATTTGGAAAATAAGAATCAGCGCGCACTGGATATACACCACCATCTGCGCCATAGTTACCACGCAATGGCTTAAAGTTAGCCAACATACAACCTTTGCTATTTCGGGCATAAGGACCACCCCAAGGGTATTTGTTCCCTATACGACCGCCACGTGCCGCATACTCCCACTCGTATTCTGTCGGCAAACGGAAATCTTCCGTATTTGGCAAATAACCGGCTTGTTCCCAATAACTGGTTTTGCGAATGGTGCGCCAAGCACAAAACGCATTGGCTTGGTGCCAGTTGATACCAACTACAGGATAATCGTCATACTTTGGATGCCAGAAGTAAACGCGCGCCATAGGCTCATTATAAGAGTAGGTGAAATCGCGAACCCAGCAAAGCGTATCTGGATAAATAAGGGTCTCTTCGCTTTTAATGTATTGGCTACGATCGCGATGCGGATCGTCTCTTCCTTCAATAAGGCTATACTTATCTCGGTCTAGGTTTGCGGCTGCTACATAATCAAACCATTGGTATTTGTAAACCAATTTACGCGTATCTAGCTGGCGTTTGCCGCGGAAACGTTCGTTTTCAGGATAGTACATATCAGACAGTTCTTCTCTGAATTTATAAAAATCCACTTCTTTGTCATAATTAATGTACTTGTTGCCATTTTCGTCTTCTTGCGTAAAATAGCCATCGTCGTCAATGGTATAACGTGCGATAGAATCTACCACATGGTTTACAAACTGGCGATACTCGTTGTTGGTAATTTCAGTTTCATCCATCCAAAAGGCCACAACTGTCATCTGTTTGTTAGGCTGAATATAGGATTGGAAAATATCCTGATCTGCCTGTCCTGTATGGAAGGTTCCAGAAGGAATGTAAACTGTACCTGGAGGATTTGGGTGAAACCATGGTCTGCGACCAGGAACGCCAGTAAGATCTCCAGTATCGGCAGGGCCGCAGGCCATCATTGCAGTTGTTGCAACAATTGCGGCGGTGCGCACCTTGCTGTTGGCGAAGGTACTTAGCAAATTCTTAACAAATTTGCTGTCTGAGATGATGCTCATCCACTTTCTTTTCATTTGGTTGTTCAAATAAGTGTATTATTCGTGAAGTTGCAAAAATAGTCCTTTCGCATGAAAGTACAAGAATTTTTACAAACTCCACTATATAACGGTTGTAAAACTATAATATTGTGTTATTATAAAATTTATTCATTGTCAGGCTGACGCTGCATGTAGCGAGGGTGCCTGTAAGGTACATAAATTTTTTCTGGCAATTTAATTCTGAAGCAATAATTTACTTGAAGTTCGTGTGTTCCACTGCTGCTTCTGCGCAAAGACTGCAAAGTAATATCATAAGAGTAACCTACACGCAAAGTTTGGTTGGCGTTGGGATCGTTAGAATTGCCTTTAATGGGTGGATAGTAGCCCAACATTAGAGATAGCGCATCCACACCTAGACCATAGGCACGCACGTTTATGCCACCTGCATATAAATTATTCCAAGTTACCATGCCTTGCAAATCCACTTGTGGTTTTACCAACCCAATTTCATTTACGGTTTTCACCAAAAGAGCAGGATCTAATGTTAAAGCAGGGTTGCCCATGAAATTTTCAATTTTCATTCCAGACATCAAATAAAAATGCCTTGCGGTTTGAATTTGAATATTTTGACTGCCTGTTCCATATTGATATTGTTGTGGCTTAATGTGAGACGAAGACAATCCCACATAAAAGTTGTTCATATTTGGGTTTTGGTAATAAATACCCGCGCCAAATGTAGTATGGGTAGCCCCCACTTTACCAGTTGGAATGCTAGGATCATTAATGTCATGCGCACGCATTTTGCCGCCATCCAATTCTTTCGTAAGGCTCACAAAATCTACCCCAAGACGAATACTACTTCCATCCGCCAGCGGATATGCGCCCGCCACTCCTCCGCGCAAATAGGTGTTTTTCTCATAAGCAACTACATCATTTATAAAACCCAAATACACACCGCCATAGTTTACGGTTTCATTTTCTTCACCCCCTTTTTTTGCAATGTTTATAGGTGCGTAAAAAGCAAAACCTGTGGTTTTTGGTGCAATGTTCTTGGTGAAATTATCAGTTACTGGCAAACCGCTTAGGGTTTTCTTTGCCGCAGTTTGGTCTTCCAAACCGCGCCACTGCTGGTGGGTAATTGCATTTAAACAAAAACTACCTGAGGCACCGGCATACGCTGGATTTAATAAAACCTTATTAAATGTAAAGTGTGTGTAATAAGGATCTTGCTGGGCAAATA
>JBBQBB010000032.1:0-38159 GCA_038317095.1 Bacteroidia bacterium
GAATTACACGAATTAGCACTAAGGTCGCGGAATGAATTTGCATATCTTTCAGAGTTTTCGAATCAATGCATGCCATCACCATCAAATAGATTGCCAATCCCTCCAAGGATGCTGCCTTCTTCTTTGCGGCGACCAGTTCCGTAGCTTAGGATGCGACTTGCCAATCGGCTAACGGGTAAGGTTTGTAACCACACTTTACCTGGTCCGGATAAGGTTGCAAAAAACAATCCTTCGCCACCAAAAATTGCATTTTTAATTCCTTTAACAAATTCAATATCGTAGTGGATATTTTGGGTGAATGCAACAATACATCCTGTGTCAATTTTTAGTTTTTCGCCCGGTTGCAATTCACGTTCCATAATATGTCCACCAGCATGAACGAAAGTCATTCCATCGCCTTCTAATTTCTGCATGATGAAACCTTCGCCACCAAACAATCCGGTGCCAAGCTTTCTTTGAAATTCGATGCCAATGCTCACCCCTTTTGCTGCACATAAAAAAGCATCTTTCTGGCAAATGACTTTACCACCCAATTCATACAAATCCAATGGGATGATTTTGCCGGCATATGGCGCGGCAAAAGCAATTCTACGCTTTGTTCCACCTGTATTGGTAAAGGCCGTCATAAATAAACTTTCACCCGTTAGCAATCTTTTGCCAGCGCCCCAAATTTTGTCCATAAAACTGTTTCCCCCTTGGCCGCTTCCATCTCCGAAAATGGTTTCCATTTGGATGTTGTCGTCCATATACATAAAACTGCCGCTTTCGGCTACTACCGTCTCATTTGGATCTAATTCTATCTCTACGCATTGCATTTCTTCGCCTAGCAAGCGGTAATCTATTTCGTGGTTTGTTTTCATTGTATTGGTGCAAATTTAATGGGTATTTGGACCATCAAAATGGCATTTTTATCAATCTGTCAGAATAATCGATGGATAGAAAATAAAAGAATTCTTATCAAAGCATCAATAAATTACTTTTGAGCCATAAAGATACCAAAAGCCAACATTGCTATAATTGCTAAAATGAAAACTGCAAAACCAATGATTATGAGTATACCGATTACAAGAAAGTAATGTTTAATATTTGATGCGTATTTTGCAAAGTCAGCAGGATTTTTATTGGTAATGAAAAGTTTTAAGTGCGATGCGGTATAGTAAAGTATAAGAGAAAAAATAATAGATATTAATGTAATAACAATCTGCAAATACTGTTTGGTTATAATATTAACAATTACACCAATACCTACGCTAAAAAGGCCGAGAATTGCGGTATAACGCAACCATTTTGCCAAACCTGTTAATGCATCCATACTTGCAGCACTTAGAAGATTGCCTGAGCTATGCTGCTCATTGTCTAATAATTCGTGATTTTCCATATTATTTATATTTTATTTTTATAAGAACGGTTGAAAATAGGATTGTCATTGCCCCGATAATGCGGAAAAGAAATGAAATAGCAACATAAGTTTAAAAAAACAAAAACCAATAGCAAGAATGTAAGGATTTAGTTACTGCATACAATCTGGTTCAAATTGCAACTCTCTATATAAGCAAAACTGCGGGTACAGGGGGAAAAAGATACAAAAACAATTCAAAGACAGTAACCCATTAAAATTCAATCGCCATACCACCAAACTTTGCTTTCCGAGTTGTAAACCGCATCTTCAAAAATTCCTACATCATAATTTAAATAGAAAGTTTGATGTACACTATCTGTTGAGTAACCCGGCTCTGTGCCTGAAATATAATACAATCCCAATGAATCTAAACTTTTAGGATAAATGCCTTTAAATTGCTTGTAAATATGTAAACTTTTGATGGTTTCATCGGCCTGGTATTTTTTTACAAAGGTAAAATTGTGCTGGTAGAAGCCAAAATAGGTGAATAGTGTATAAAGAGCCATTGCAAGCGCACTCCATTGCATGAATTTGAAGAATTTGATATATTTCTTTTTTCCAACAAAGAATAAAACGGACCAAGTTAAAATTAAAATTGGCCACAAAAAAAATACCGCAATTTTGACAAATTCAAAAATACCGTATAAACTGTTTAAGAATACTATAAATATTACACTGAAAATAATAACAATTGTCAATTTCCAATTCACAATGAAGATAACGAAAGTATGATAAAATTATTGTTGTGCAGGCATCTTTTTTTCAGCCAAAATGCTAAAATCTGTATTTTCTTTTTTAATGGTGTTACGCAACATTCCCAGTCTGTCAATTTCCATTTCTACCACGTCGCCATCTTGCAACCATTGTTCTTTGTAATTGGGGTCGTTGAGTTTTCCTGTTCCGTTTAATTCTAAGAAACAACCGGTGCCCACAGTGCCGCTGCCAATGACATCGCCCGCGAATATATCTACCCCATAAGCACAGCGTTCAATAATTTCCGCAAAGGTCCAGTCCATGTCGCCCATATTGCCGCGACTGACTTCTATGCCATTCACTTTGCAACTCATATTTAAGTTAAAATTGTTGCCTGTATGGCCATTCTTTGCAGACATTTTATTATCGGCCAATTCATCGGGTGTAACCAACCATGGGCCAATCACCGTGCTAAAATCTTTTCCTTTGGCAGGACCCAGATTCAGCAACATTTCTTCCATTTGCAAACGACGGGCACTCATGTCGTTCATAATCATATAACCGGCAATGTATTCGTCGGCATTTTCGGCTTTCACATTTCTACCCGTTTTGCCCAAAACCACAGCGGCTTCTAATTCAAAATCCAGTTTCTCAAAATGGTCGGGCATGCAAAGTATTTCACCCGGACCTTGAATGGCATTGTGGTTGGTAAAATACATGATGGGATACTGATCAAATTCGGGAATCATGGGTACATTGCGGTTGCGGCGCGCGGCGGCAACGTGCTGACGAAACGCATACCCATCGCGGCAACTGGTAGGATGTGGCACAGGAGCCAAAAGGTCTTTTTCGTTATAGGGCAATGCCAATTCATGAAACTTTCCAGCTTTGGTTTGTTCTAGGATTTCCATGGCGTGGTTAGAGTTGCGGTCCCAATTTTTCAAAAAGTGCGCCATGTCTTGGGGTAAGCTTTTGTCAATTTGCGACAGTGGAAATATTAGATTGTTCCAAAGCAAGCCTACTTCGGCACCAGAATGGTTGTTGAATGTTACCAGTTTCATTTGGTTGCAAATTAACCGAAAAATTGGGGAATTACCGCTTAACAGTTTGAAAATTGAGGTATGGATTTTAACCCAAATTTTTTGCATCCGGTTGGTCCGATAGTTATCAGATTTAGCAAACAGCACTTTCCAATGAGTAAAAACAATTGCGGAGTCAGACGGCAATTGGATCTTGACTTGTCCCTATATTGAATTTGAATATTTCAACATAATGAATATCAACGTTTTAAATAATATTTATCATACTTTTACCGCACTAAGGTGTGGTTATGCTTAAAATAAGAGTAGTAAAAACAGGTTCCTCAGCAAAAGCTGTTCAGGCATTGCGGTATTATAACAATAAAAGAATTATTGTAAAGCATTTTGGTTCGGCTCATTCAGAAGAGGCATTAGAAGAGCTGCTATTATTTGCGAAAGAATGGATTAAGGAATATTCTAATCAACTTTCGATATTCCCAGATAAGAGTCCCAGCAGTATTTTGCATATAAACCATTGCTCATTTTTAGGGGTTTATTATACTTTTTTCTGCGAAGCAATAATTTCATTGCAACAGCAAATTGGTATAGCTAATTTAGGTAGGCAATTGTTAAATGATTTAGTGATTATGAGGCTTTTTGAACCTGCTTCGAAACTACGTTCTATTTAATTGTTGGAAAATTATTTTGGGATAAAGCATTCTAGAAAAAGTTTTTATAAAACAGTCACACAGTGGTTTACATTAAAAGAAGAAGTAGAACAAAAGGTAGTTCATTTTGCAAAACAGGTATATGGTTTTAAATATGATCTCTTATTTTATGATGTAACCACCTTATACTTTGAAACCTTTGAGGATGATGAATTACGAAAACAAGGTTTTTCTAAAGACAATAAATCACAGCAGCCACAAATTTTAGTGGCCTTGATGGTTACAAAAGAAGGTTTTCCTATTCCCTATGAAATTTTTGAAGGGAATACATTTGAAGGGAATACAATTATCCCTGTTGTTAAATGATTTATTACTAAACACAGCGTTAGTAATTTCACTGTAATTGCTGATGCCGCAATGATCAGTGCAACCAATGTAGAAGAACTCAGAAAAAACAAAATCAACTATATTGTAGGAGCTAGGCTTGGTAACTTAGCTAATGATTTAATTAATGAAATAGGCAAAAACATTTGCCGAGAGAATGGTAAATCAATAAGAATTAATACATCGAATGGCTATTTAATTTGCAGTTATTCATCTGTCCGATTCAGAAAAGACAAATATGAAATGGAAAAACAGATTGACAGAGCAAAACTCATAATAAATAACCCTTCAAAAATAAAAAAGTAAAATTCACCAAAAACAACAATCAAAAAATAGAACTAAATGAATCTTTATTGATAAAAATGTAAAACTACTTAGCATTAAAGGATATTATACAGACCTGGAGGAAGGGATCGTTGATAACGATACAATAATTGATCGATATCATGAACTTTATAAAATTGAACAAGCTTTTAGAATATCAAAAAACGACTTAGAAACAAGACCAATATTCCATTTTAAATCAGAACCAATAAAACTCCATATGCTAATTTGTTTTATGGCACTGGTAATATCAACGCATATAGAATTGAAAACAGGAATATCAATAAGAAAATTTATTACAGAATGCAAAAAAGTAACAGATGCTAGAATGTTAAATAAAATAACTGGTAAAGAAATAACAATAAGGGCTGAAATAGATGTGAAAATATTAGAGTATGTGCAAAAATTAAACGCACCGCACTAAAAGGGACAAGTCAGAACGGTTAGGGTAAACCGCGCTATTCCCCTCACCGCGTCATCACAATATAATCATTCACCAATTGATTTAAAAATGCGCGTTTGTCGGTGGGAATGGTTTCAATTTTTAACAATTCGCAGAGTTTTTTGGTTGCTTGGTCTATGGCTTTGTCGTTTATATCTTGGCTATAACTTTCGGTATTTTGCAGCAGATTTTTAATGAAGAGCATGTGGGTTTCTTCTATATATTTTACACTTGGGTATTTTACATTTTCTGGTTTGGTGCTTTGGTGAAAAGCCAAAATATCCCTTAAAGTGAAATTAGAATTGGGGTTTAGTTTTACAACAGAAGTGCCAGCCAACATATCTCCCAGTCTTTGGCGCTTTTCGGTGGCAAGCATAGAAAAAATGCCTACCGCGCAAAAGGATAAAGTAATGTCCAAAGGGCGTACAATCCAACGCAGAAAATAGTCACTAAATTCTAGGGTTTCTCCATTTAATGAGATTATTCGAATGCCCATGATGCGCATACCCACAGACCTGCCTTTGAAAAAAACAATGATGGCCAGTTGGTAGAGCCACACCAAAAAGATGTATATGGAAAAAAAGCTTGCCGGATTAGATACCGAGGTTGGAAAAATAGCCGAACGGAGTAAATTTAGGACCAAAACCAAAACGGAATCGATAAATCCTGCGATAATTCGCTGGAAAACGGAAGCTAACTCATAGCTTACCAATACATTTTGAGAAGTTGTAATATCTACGTTTTTTGATGCCACTTTCTTCGCCAAAAATATCTTATTCTTGCAATGTTTTATGCGTGAATCGAAATTTATTCTTCAAAACCGCGAAAAATGGCAAAAATACGAGGCTGGAATTCGCAACGATTCGCTACCGGCCGAAGAAATGGAACGCGCATTTGTGGAGCTAAACGACGACCTGGCTTATGCCCGCACCTTTTATAAAAACCGCGCGGTTCGACTTTTTTTAAACAATCTTTTGGCGCCCGTTTACAACCGCATTTACAGTACCCGCAAGTGGAACTGGGCAGGTTTGAAGACTTTTTTTCTGCATGATGCTGTTTTAATGAATTTTAGGGCCAGAAAGTATCTTCTTTTTTCTCTCATCGTTGTTTTACTGGGCTTTTTTATAGGATTTATTGGCACCCAGGCCAATATGGATTTCGCCACCACCATTTTAGGTGAAGATTATGTGCGCATTACCGAATACAACATCAGCCATGGAGATCCGTTGGCCATTTACAAATACCAAAACCCGTGGGATATGTTTGCCAAAATAGCCGTGAATAACCTAAAAGTGGCCTTTTACTTTTTTCTCTTTGGTGCGCTTTTCTGCGTTGGCAGTATTTATTTGTTGCTTGCCAATGGCATAATGCTAGGGGTTTTTACCTATATTTTTACATCCAAAGGATTGACAAACGAGTATTTCCTGACGGTTTACCAGCATGGAACCTTGGAAATATTAAGTATGGTTATTGAAGGTGCTGCAGGAATTATGATGGGGGCAGGTTTTTTATTTCCGGGTACCAAAACCAGAATGCGATCCATCCAAGACAATGCAAAAACAAGCATCCTTATGTTTTTGGTTTGCATTCCCATTATTGTACTTGCGGCATTTATCGAAAGTTATTTAACACGTTTTACCGAAATTCCTGCTGCTTTAAGGCTTGCCATTATCTTTTTGTCTTTTTGTTTTATGTTGGGTTATTTTGTAATTCTACCTTGGTTAAAATTCAGAAAAAATAAAGCCATTTTGGGCAAGTATGATACCTTAGAGCCCGACATGTCTTCAAAGATTATTCCTGGTAAAATTTACCCCATAGGCAAAACGGTTTTGTTTGGATTTGATTTTATAAAAGAACATTTGGGTAAAATTTTGTGGATTGCAATAATTGCAGTTTTATTTTTATTCCCGTTGGCAGAATTTATAACCCATGATGCTATTTTCAATGATTTGCAATTTCTATTGAGACAATACCAAAGTCAGGTTGTAAATATTACAGATGCAAGTGATTTGGCTTTGTCGGGTTTATCGCGGGCGCGTTTACTTTTTTTTAACTTGTATTCCGCTTGTTATTTGTTTTCAGCAAATTTGCATTTGGGAATTTTAGCCATATCTTTTCTGATTTTAGGCACCGGATTGTTTTTTATTTTGAAGTGGAATACAAATTTTATCTACAGCTATACAGGCCATAAATTATCCCTAAGAAAGACCCTCGTTACAGCCATTTTATGTGCTGGTTTGCAAATCACATTCAACGGACTTTTTGGCTCTTATTGGTGGTTCGGCATGTTGGTTATTTGGCCCATTCTTGTTCAAGTGGCCACTGTTTATATGTGCACAGAAAATATGTCTTTTCTCCAAGCATTTGTAAATGGTATGGGTATGGTTTTTGGTAGATTTGGCAAATTTATTACAGGCATATTTGTTACGGCTGCTTTGTATTTTATTCTCATGGTAGGTATTTTATTTTTAATTACCAATATTGTTCAAGAATCGCAGCAAATGCATGGTGGAACAGTAATGTCTGTAAAAGTATTTTATTTTTATGCAAGGTTAAATTATTTTATATTGCCTTTTATTCTCACATTTACAACCTATATATATTTTGTAATATCCGTTTCCATTCTTGAATCTAAGACTGGGCAATTTTTGCATAAGAAAATTGATAAAATTCATTTCAGAAAGGAGGTATACGGCATTGAAACAGAATCATAAATTTTCGGTATGGGTGTTTTGTGTTTTTACTATTTTACAAGCAAATGCCCAAACTGCTTCCTGGCAAGATATAAATACAGGAGAGCAACAATATGAGGTGCAAACTGCTAGAATGGATGATTCATCTGAAGACATTGGCATGCAGGATTATTATGAAAATAATGAACCTGTAGGAACCAAAATTGATGAATTGGAAGTGAAAAAATTGGCTGATAAATTGGATTTTACGGAAAAAGAAAAAGCCAAAGATACAAACTCACGTGCTGAAAAAAATCAACTTGCAAAAAAACCTGCGCCAAAGGAGAGTAGAAGTTTCTGGTTGGGAGAAGCCGGAAAAACCGTGGCTTATACCATTGCAATATTGGCTTTAATTGCATTTGTTGTGTATTTGATTTTTAACATGGGAAAATCGAACCTAAAAAAGGATAAAATATTTGCTATGGTTGAATCTAGCCAAGCTACGGATGCCTATAATCTAGCAGAAATGCCACTAGACGAATTGCTGGCACAAGCCATGGATCAAAAGGATTACAGGATGGCCATTAGGTTGCTTTATTTAAACAGTTTAAAATTATTGATGGAAAAGGGATTTATACAACCATCCCCAGAAAAAACCAATTTAGAATATGCAAGTGAACTGGAAGGAAATGTTTATCAAGAGGAATTTCTTTCTACCACTAAAATATTTGAAAACATTTGGTATGGCGAATCCGTAATAATGCCTTCGGAGTTTCAACCATTAAAGAATAAATTTTCTAATTTTCAAACGCATATATTATTGGCAAAATGAAGACAAGGAATTTAATTTTAATGGTCTTGGGTGGCGCAGTAGTTGCTGGCATTTGTTGGTTAATTTTAAATGCCGACAATCCGCAAAGTGTCCATAATTGGCAGAGAACATTGAAGTTGAATAAAGGCGAGCCTTATGATTTGGATGTTTTTTATCAAACAATGAAACAAACCTATGGAAGTGATTATACTGAAATTCCAGAGTCAGCATCTATAGACAAGTACCATGCAGATATTGCAGAAAGTGGAACGGGAGTTTACATGTTTGTAGGAAAAAATATGTATTTAACTGAAAGTGAAATTGGCTTTCTAGAGCAGTTTGCCAACAATGGTGGAACTGTTTTTATTTCGGCAAATGCAATCCCGAACAAATTATTTGAATCTATTGCCGGTTTACGCGGCTTTGGCATGACAAATTATTATGCAGATTCTTCTTTTGTTTTGTTCAAAAATAAAAATTTCTCTCAAGGAAGATTTTCTTTTGTCAACAAGTTAAAAAATGAACCTATGGGCGCGTATTGGAATTATTTTATAAAAAACGAAGAAATAGCAGCCATGAATGTGGGGAAATCGAATTTAATTCAAATATCGACTATAGATTCTGCTTACAATGCGCCTTCAGATTTTCTTTGTATCTACCATGGCGAAGGAAAAATACTGCTGCACGCAAATCCTGTATATTTTTCCAACTATTATTTAAAGACAACAGATGGCAGAAAATATTTAAGTGAGGTAATGCAGCATATTCCCAAGGAGCCGATTTGGTTTGACATTAGTGGGGGTATGCGAAAGGCAGAGGCATTGACAGGTGAAACACGCACCTCCATTTATGATTTTATAAGCCAAGAAAAATCGTTGAAATATGCTTGGTGGATATTGGTTATAGGTGCACTTGCTTTTTTGTTTGTAGGTGGCAGAAGAAAGGAAAGGCCTATATCGGTATTGACAGAACCCCAGAACCAAACCCTGACTTTAATCCAATCTATGGGTTATTTTTATTGGGCTGAACAAAACAATGTGGCTATTTTTAAAAGGGAATGGAGTCAGTTTCTCGCCTTTGTGCGGATGCACATTTCCATACAATTTTTGGAGGTTGGAGAAGTTGAAGCTTCGATTTTATCAGAAAAATCGGGGGTGGATAAAGAAAGGATATTAAATATATTTGCCGCTTATAATAAATATCGCATATTTTCGGAAATTACTGCCGACGAATTGTTTGATATTTCAAATAAAATAAACCAATTTTACCTAGCATATAAAAACAAAAATGGAAAACAATCAGTCAGAAACAGAATTGCAGAACCCACATCCATTAAACCTTGAACCACTTTCCAAAGGGGTAAAAAGCATAAAGGCGGAAGTGGCCAAATACCTTGTGGGCCAAACAGAGCTTATAGAATTGATGATGGTTGGCCTATTTTGTGGTGGCCATATATTAATTGAAGGGGTTCCTGGAATTGCCAAAACCACAGCAGCAAAACTTTTGGCGAAAACATTGGATTTAGATTTTAGCCGGATACAATTTACCCCAGATTTAATGCCGGCAGACGTAACAGGTAGCAGTGTTTTTAATTTGAAAACAAATGAATTTCAATTTAAGAAAGGACCCATATTTGGCAATGTTGTGTTGATTGATGAAATCAACCGATCGCCCGCAAAAACCCAAGCTGCACTTTTTGAAGTAATGGAGGAAGGCCAAGTAACTGTGGATGGAACTACACATTTGGTACCGCAACCTTTTATCGTTTTTGCTACCCAAAATCCCATAGAACAAGAAGGGACCTATCGGTTACCAGAGGCACAACAAGATCGGTTTATGATGAAAATTATTATCGACTATCCCAATCAAGCGGAAGAATTTGAAATTTTAAAGCGGTATTATGGAAGCAATATTTCCGATGAATTGGAAAAAATTAAACCTATTTTACCATCTTCAGAAATTAAAAATATAAAAAGTCTCATTGATAAGGTATTTATAAAAGACGAATTGTTGCAATATATTGCTGCTGTGGTTTCTTCTACCCGCAACCACCGCGATTTGTTTTTGGGTGCGTCACCCAGGGCATCGTTGGCAATAATGAGGGCTTCGAAAGCCATCGCAGCCATCAATGGGCGGGGTTTTGTGACACCTGACGATATCCGTTTTGTTACTTTTTCGGTGCTAAACCATAGGCTAATACTTGCCCCTGAAAGCGAAATGGAAGGTACAGAAATTAAACAAGTTATTGATGGTATTTTAAAAACAGTGGAAGTTCCCCGTTAATGCATAAAAAACTCACCAGGTTTGATCTTTTTATTGCTCCAAGAACTTGGTGGGGTTTGGTATTGTTGTTCGTTATTTTTGCTGCGTCCTATGCTTTTCCAGCATTGTTCAATTTGGGTAAAATAGCAATGGTTATTTTGTTTTTTGTTGCTATAATTGATTTGTTATTGTTGGTATCCCCGAAAATATTGTTATCCGCAACCCGTAAAACGAGTGAAAAATGGTCTTTATCGGATACGAATAAAGTGCATATCCACATTCGAAATGCAACCCCATTGTTTTGGAAATTGAAAATTATAGATGAATTGCCAGAAGAGCTACAGGTTAGGAATTTTCTTTTGTATACAACCCTCGATTCTATGAGAGATTCTGACGTTGAGTATCAGGTAAAACCACTGAAAAGGGGACTGTATACCTATGGTAAAATACGAATATTTGTGTACACTCCATTCGGTTTGTTTTCTAGGCGAATTAGCACTGGAGGCGAACAAAAAGTCGCAGTTTATCCGAGTGTTTTACAAATGAAAAGATATTCACTTTTAACGATGACAAAAATTGCAAGGTTTTATGGTGTAAAAAAAATGCGGCGCATAGGTCATAGTTATGAATTTGAGCAGATAAAGGATTATGTAAGAGGCGATGATATGCGGCATATCAATTGGAAAGCGACAGGCAGGGCAACAAATATTAAAACAAACCATTTTACTGAAGAAAGGGCTCAGCCAGTTTATTGTATTATAGACAAAAGCAGGTCCATGAATTTGGCATTTGATGGACTTACCTTATTGGATTACGCCATTAATGCTTCATTGGTAATTTCAAATACGGTGTTACAAAAAGGGGATCGGTCAGGGCTAATTACATTTAGTGATAAGGTGGGAACTGCAATTAGGGCGGATAATAGCCCAGGAATGTTAAATAAATTGTTGGATAGCTTATATTTTCAGAAATATAGAACTACTGAGGCTGACTATGAATTTTTGTTTAATGCCATTGGCAGGGTTGTAAATAATCGCAGTTTGTTGTTTCTTTTCGCTAATTTTGAAAGTATGTATGCTTTACATAGGGTGATGCCAGTTTTGAGAAAAATTAATAAAAACCATTTGTTGGTAGTGGTGTTTTTTGAAAATGAAGAAGTGGAAAAGTATGCTTATGAAACATCTAAAAGTTTAAGTGAAATCTATAATAGGTCGGTAGCGCGGCAAATGGTTTCGGACAAACGCCAGATGGCATTTGAATTAAACAATCATGGCATTCAATGCGTGGTTACCAAACCCCAGGATCTTACCATTCATACTTTAAATAAATACTTGGAATTAAAGTCAAAAGGAATAATATAAACAAAGCATGCTTACCATATTAACTACAGGCAGTAACGGTCTTTTGGGCCAAAAATTAACATCGTTATTTTTAAAAAAGGAACACATTAAGCTTATTGCAACAGGCCAAGGCGAAAATCGATACCCTGTAAAATATGGCTACACTTATGAATCTTTAGATATAAGCAAACACAACGAAATGGCAAAAATATTGCGAAAATATAAGCCAGATGTGGTGATAAATGCTGCTGCAATGACCAATGTGGATGCATGCGAAACTTTACAAGATCAATGTATGGAATTGAATGTATATGCCGTTGAAAATATGGCCAAAGTATGTACTGAAATCGATGCACATTTAATTCATATTTCCACAGATTTTATTTTTGACGGTACCAAGGAAATGTATACCGAAACAGATGCGGCCAATCCACTTTCTTTTTATGGAAAAAGCAAACTGTTGGGCGAGCAAAACGTGATTGAATTTGCAAGCAGTTGGGCTATTATACGCACAGTGCTTGTTTACGGTGTAGTAGATGATATGAGCAGAAGCAATGTGGTTTTATGGGCGAATAAAATGTTAAAAACCAAATCAAATGCAAAAGTGGTGGACGATCAATTTCGTACACCTACATTGGCAGAAAATTTGGCTTA
This sequence comes from Bacteroidia bacterium, assembly GCA_038317095.1. Classification (GTDB taxonomy): domain Bacteria; phylum Bacteroidota; class Bacteroidia; order NS11-12g; family UBA955; genus JAGXTF01. Next base: position 12,669 of record JBBQBB010000032.1, read on the forward strand.
CGGTTGTTTTTTGGTTGCGGAAAAGAAAGCGCAAGGAATTTACAACATTGCCGGAAAGGACTTTATGAGCATTGCAGAGTTGGTGAAGCGGATTGCCACTTATTTTCATTTGAGCATGGACCATGTGGGTATTGTAAAAACCAGTTCGCTGAGTCAGCCTGCACAACGTCCGCCAATCACAGGTTTGGATATTACCAAAGCAAGGACAGAACTGGGTTATGAACCTTCAACTTTTGAAGAAGGATTACACCTTGTGAAGATGCAGTTGGGCGAATAATTTTATGAAATAGGCCACCCACATGGCCACCGCAGTTGCAACAAAACCCCATATTATTATCTTAGGTCCTAATTTGAATTTATATTTTAAATGAATTAGGGTGAAAATGATTAAAAATAAAAAGGGAATTGCCCCGGGATTGTATTGAATAGAATCTATGAATTTGCCTTTGTAAAGAGAATAGTAAGCCCTTTGCATGCCACATCCGGGGCAATCTAATCCCAAATATTTTTTTGATGGACAAGTGAGAAAATAGGCTGGAAAGGAGTCTTGGGTCAATGGTTATTTCATAAAAGTACCCAAAGAAAACATGGTACCAATGAATATGATATAGATAGCAATAACAAGGAAGTATATGGCAGACAAACAAATGCCAATAATTGCACAAACCCTACCTGCTTTTAAATTTGCAGCGCTTGTAGGTTGATATAAGCCTGGACTTTCGGCGAATAGTCTCAAGTCTTTTTGGGCCAGAACCATGGCGATAATGCCCAAAATAAGGCCTATAATTCCATAACAAAAACAACCTACTATGGAAAGTATACCCAATACCAATACTGCGGTTGCATTTGGTAATTTTTGGTTGCCGTTGCCTAAAGTAGCATTAAACTGGTTGTCTAGAGTATCGTTTTCCATATTTTAAAATACAATAATACGGCATACAAATGGAAATTTAAACAATTGTAAAAAATTCTGTTTTTTCAGTTGTATGGCTGCGAATCAATTGAACGGCCATTAAATTTACCAAAATTTTACTGGCCCTGTACCTGCCAATATTAAATTTCTTACAAATTTCTGCCAAGGTTGTTTTGGTATTTCCTTCCATGAATGCCAATATGCCCTTTTCAAGCTTGCCAATAGTTAAGTTGGTGCCTTTCTCATCTGCAACTCGGTGCATAAAGTCTACCGTGGTTTTGCTAGCCAGCAAACTGTTGTCATTTACCCTTACATACACCCACCATTTTCCATCTTCTCCTTTTGCATAATACGGTTTGTCTTTTCCGTTTGGAATTTTGGCTTCCAATACCATTTTCCCTTCCACAATCCATTCGGCAATTTCTATTTTTATTTCGGGTCGGCAATAGAAAGATGCGGCCATATCTAACATGTATTTCTCATCTTCGCTTTTAACACCAGAAATGGATTTGTTGTCGCGAACACCAATGAGAAGAATACCTCCGTGGGTGTTGGCAAAGCTCACCATGGTTTTGGCAATTTTAGCAGCACTTGCAACGGTTTGTTTGAAATCGAGAATGTTGCTTTCGCCAGCAACTAAATATTTTTTAATGACTGGGTTCACTCTGGCAAATAGGTAAGATAACTAAAGTTTTTTACATCAAAAATTTCATTGGCAGTTTCCAATAAATCATTGGAAGTTATGGCTTGTATTTTTTGCAAAATATCTTTTAAGCCCAAAACAGTCCCATTGGTTAAAATTCCCCTGCCTATATGAACCATGAGTCCACTTCTGCTTTCATCTGCCATTACCATCTGCCCAGAAAATTGGTTTTTAAAACGACTCAATTGCAATGTTCCTAATTGATTTTCGCGCAACTTTTTTAATTCTTTCAAAACCAATTCTGTGCTTTTTTCAATGTACTTTTTTTCGGATCCTAAATAACAATGAAACATACCCGTATCACTGAATGTTTGGTATCCACTTTCTACATTGTAAGTAAAACCGTATTTTTCGCGGATGGCTAAATTTAAACGAGAATTTAGACCAGGACCACCCAGTAAATTATTTAATAACAACAATTTCCATTTTTTCGGGTCATTGTCTTTGTATGCCGGCGCACCAAGTATGCTATAAGCTTGCACATAATCGGTTTCTTTAACCACACTTAAAGGTGAATAGTCGAACAATTGCAAGTTACTTGTTTTTTTTGATTCAATTTTAAATTGCATAGATCCTGTGAATTTTTCATAAGCTGCAAGTGCCCTGCTCCATGAAATGTTTCCAACCACAACAAAAATTAAATTGTTCGGCTGATACCAATTTGAAATAAAATCTAGAATATCTCGTTTTTCTATTTTTTGTAAAGATTCAGCCGTTCCTAGAATATTGTGGGCCAAAGGATGCCCCTTAAATACCATTTCCTGAAATTCATCGTAAATGTTTTCTTCGGGCGTATCCAGGTACATGTTTATTTCTTCTGTAATGACCTTTTTTTCTTTGAGCAGTTCGGCGTCGGGCACGCTGGAGTTGAACACCACATCTGTTAATATGTCTACTGCACGGGAATAATGCGTTGTTTGAACTGTGGCATAAATAGCTGTATGTTCTTTGGTGGTAAAAGCATTCATTTCGCCACCAACAACTTCCAAATGGTTTAATACATGAATGGTTTTGCGTTTCTGTGTTCCTTTAAAAACCATGTGTTCCAAACAATGTGCAATTCCCGGGTGGTCGCCATCGTTTCTGCTGCCAGCTTTGATGATAAACCCACAATGGACGAGCCGAGTAGCAGCAACCCGTTTATGCGCTATTTGCATTCCATTGGGCATTGTATGCAACGTATATTCGGGCTCCACCATAAGTTGCAAAGTTAAAGGTATTCTTTATATCAAAATAGACAGGGCAATTGTTTTTAAAAATATATCTCTCTGCCTTACCTTTGCTGCGAAAATGCAGGTAAATACCATTGGCCCTTTGGCTGAAAAGATTAGAACAGGAAATGTTGCAAATGTTGTGATTACAACCCACCACAAGCCGGATGGAGACGCTATGGGTTCTACTTTGGGCTTGTATTTGTTTTTGAAAGAATACGTGGCCAATGTGCAAGTAATTACCCCCACAGATTACGCTGGGTTTTTAAATTGGTTGCCCGCAAATGATTCGGTTTTGATCTATGAAGGAAATGAGTCAAAATGCAACGACCTTGTATATGAAGCAGATTTTGTTTTCTGCTTGGATTTTAATCGCCTTTCTCGAGTGAATGAATTGGGGGATGTGATTCGCGATTCAAAAGCGGAAAAGGTGCTCATTGATCATCATTTAGAGCCCGAAAATTTTGAAAATTTTACCTATTGGGATAACCACACCTCCAGCACATGCGAACTGGTTTTTCATTTTATTAAAAATCATTTTGGCCGTGATAAAATAACCCAAGAAATTGCCACTTGTTTGTTTTGTGGTATGATGACGGATACGGGTAATTTTCAATACAACAATACTACGGCGATGACGCATAGAGTTGCTGCAGATTTGCTAGAATGCGGTGCAGACCACGTGGCTATACATGAACATATTTATGATATTTTTAGCACAGACAGAAGCCGCCTTTTTGGATATTGTTTATATGAAAAGCTAGAAATTATTCCAGAATTGCGTACTGCTTTGATTTATTTAAATAGCGAAGAATTGAATCGTTTTAATGTGGTTACTGGCGATACAGAAGGCATTGTAAATTTGGGACTAGGCATAAAAAATATTGTTTTTTCTGTTTTAATTGTGGATCGAACTAAGCTGGTAAAAATGAGTTTTAGAAGCAAAGGTAATTTTGCTACAAATGAATATGCTGGAAAATATTTTAGTGGCGGCGGACACAAGAATGCGAGTGGTGGGCAAAGCAGCGACACGCTGGAGAATACCGTTCTAAAATTTAAAGACACAATAAAATTGTACGAAAGGGAGTTAAACGCAATATGAATTTACTAAAAAACAAATGGGCTTTAATTATACTTGGAATCTTGGTACTAGGTTCAATTGGGCTCTTGTTTCGCAAGCAACTAGGACCCATGTTCGGTGGCTATACCAAATCTACACGCGGCTATTATTACCGTTTTGTAGAGGGTCATGAGTTAGAAAAAGTAAAAGGACCAGGTTATCATATCATATTTCAGTATATACTTTTAGGACCGAATGGCGATACAATAGAAAACAAAATGGTGCCCAGTGTTCAGTTGCAAAGAGATTATCCGGTAGAGGCAAAAAATGAAATGGAAGATTTGATGCAAATTGCTTCTCCAGGTTCTTTGGTAGAAATTTTGGTGCCTACGGATACACTGCGTCAAAGGGTGAATAGCAACATGAAAGTAGTGGCAATGGAAGCGGGAAAGACTGCAAAATTTCTTGTAAAAATTATCAGTGTTATGGACGACAACCAGTTTGCGGCGTATGAAAACAAAAGAAAAATTGAAAGGTATAAAAAAGAATTTGATGAAATGGACGCCTATGCGGCAGCCAATAAAGGTGAATGGGTTTTGGACAGTGCCACCAACATTAAATATATAGTGCGAAATAAAACAGAAATAGCGAGATTAAAATTTGCGGATCGTGTGGAATTTAATTGCGAGGTATATACATTGGCGGGTGACTTGATTGTGAACAGCGGCATGGAAGGTAAAAAATACAAAACACTAATTGGTTCAAATTCCTTTAGCCTTGAAGGGCTTGAAACGGCATTGACATTCTTAGCAGATAACGAAGAAGGTTTGTTCTTGGTTACATCGGATTATGGATTTAAAGAAAAGGGGTATAACAACATTGTGAAACCTTATGCTCCATTGTTGATTAAAATAAAAGACATTAAAAAAATCGTTGAATAAAATGCAAAATATAATAATTACTGGTGGTGCAGGCTTTATTGGATCGCACGTGGTGCGTTTGTTTGTAAATCAATATCCAAATTACAACATCATAAATTTGGATGCATTAACCTATGCGGGAAATCTGGAAAATTTGAAAGATATTGAACACAAACCCAATTATGTTTTTGAAAAAGCCAATATCCAGAATGCAGAAAAAATCACCGAAATATTTGAAAAATACAAACCATTTGGGGTGATACATTTGGCGGCGGAAAGCCATGTGGATAGAAGTATTACCAACCCATTGGAATTTGTGCTTACAAATGTAGTGGGCACTGTAAATTTATTAAACGCTTTCCGCACCCATGGCGATATGCAAAATGGCCGTTTTTACCACGTGAGTACAGATGAAGTTTATGGTACATTGGGCGACGATGGAAAATTTACCGAAGATACACCGTACGACCCCAACAGCCCATACAGCGCAAGCAAGGCCAGCAGCGACCATTTTGTGCGTTCGTACCATGAAACATTTAAACTGCCTGCGGTTATTAGCAATTGCAGCAACAATTACGGGAGCCATCATTTTCCAGAAAAATTGATTCCGTTGATGATAAACAATATTCGCAACAATCGTCCCTTGCCTGTTTATGGAAAAGGCGACAATATTCGCGACTGGTTGTATGTAAATGACCATGCATTGGCAATAAATATTATCTTTCACCAAGGCAAAAATGGACAGACGTATAATATTGGTGGAAACAATGAGTGGAAAAACATTGATTTGGTAAAGAAAATTTGTGAAATTATGGACCGCAAATTGGGTAGACAAATAGGTGAAAGCGAAAGATTAATAACTTATGTAACTGATAGGGCTGGACATGATTTCCGCTACGCCATAGATGCATCCAAGCTGGAAAATGAATTGGGTTGGCATCCGTCTGTGGGATTTGATGAAGGCTTTGAAAAAACCGTAGATTGGTATTTGAATAATTCTGAATGGCTAGATAGGGTTACCAGCGGCGATTATTTGAAGTATTACGATGGGATGTATAGTGCACGGTGATTGTATCCTGACAATTTTTGGCATAGATTTGGCGTTAACTTAGCAAAAATGAGAACATTTGCCTTTGCAATTCTGTTGTTTGCCGCTGGTGTAGCAACTGCGGCTGACAGTACTTTGCGGTACGACAACTATATCTATGAAAAGGATTTTAGATCGGTAAAATTGTCCCAAACCACCAGTGGATTTAACTTTCCCGTGCTTAATCTTAATGGATCTGAAACCCTAACTTTAAGTTTTGATCAATTGGTTAGCGAGCAAGATTATTACCAATATACCCTTATCCATTGCAATGCAGATTGGACACCCAGCGGATTGGCCAAAACCCAAACGCTAGAAGGAATGGGTTTTGAAAATATAAATACAGCCCAATTTTCTAGTACTACTTTAATGCGTTACACACATTATGATGTGACCATTCCTGGAGAAAACACCAAAGCCAAAATATCGGGCAATTATTTACTTTTGGTTTATAGAAATTTTAATGACAAGGACATCGTAATTTCTCGTAGGATTATGGTTTTGGATGCGAAAGGTGCTGTGGATATGAAAGTGATTCAAAGCAGGCAGGTAGAGTTGAGACCCACCCACCAGGAAGTGAATTTTAATTTTCTATTAAACAACGGCAACTATGTAATTCCAAATCCATATACCGATTTAAAAACGGTTATAATGAGAAATGGCGAATGGATGACCGCCATAACCGATTTAAAACCACAGTTTATAACGGGTAATTCTTACAATTATCAGTACCAAACCGGCAACCAAATTGAGGGCATGAACGAATACCGTTTTTTCGACATTCGCAGTTTTCGGTTGAGTTCTGCTGGGGTTAAAAGCCGGTTCAACGTGTCTGGACAGAAACATGTTTTGCTCATAACAGACCAAACCAAACGATTTGATAGATATTCCAATTGGGCCGATTACAATGGCAGGTATTTGTTAGACAATAAAGATTTGGGTCCATCTAACAATGTGCAAATGGAAAGTGATTATTGTTTTGTGCATTTTTCGGTGAAAAGCGATGAAGAATTAAAAGACAAAAAAGTATATATTTATGGTGAATTGTCTGATTGGAGAATGCAGGATGATTTCCAATTGTATTACAACGCAGACAACAAAACATACGAGGCCATTGTGCCTTTAAAACAAGCCTATTATAATTATGTTTATGCCGTTGTAGACAATGCAACTGGACTGGCAGATACAAAGTATTTTGAAGGCTCCCATACCGAAACGGAGAACAATTACATGGTGATGGTTTACCATAAAAATCAAACCATGGGCTACGACGAATTGATAGGGTATGGTTTGCAAAATACCCGTGCAAAATAAGGGATTTATTTGTCTTATTTATAATAATTGGTGGTAACCGATTTCCATTCTTTTTCAGATTGAATTTTGTAAATAATAAGCCCATTATAAGTGCCGCCCTTACCCAATGAATATAACCATTTAGGCAAATACAAGGCATTGGGATGGTATGTATTTATCCATTTTAATTGAGGATATATTTGGTGTGTTAATAAATAGACATTTTTATAATTGTTGAATTTAAAATGATCTGGCTCTAAGGTATGACCGCAATCCATATTGGGCTTATTTGCAGTCATGTATAAACCAATTTCGTCTCCAAATACCAATGTTTTGTTTTTGTTCGAAATATTTTTGTTTAAAAATTCGATGGCCTTTGTTGGATTCCTAACGGTCCGCTGTGCAAAGGCGAGCAGGTGACGAGAAACAAAAGGGAAAATTAGCATTAAAACAACGGGGATAGAATACCATTTTAAATATTTGGTAAAATTAAATTGTATTTTTTTCAAATATTCTGCCAACATGGGTAATGAAAAGAAATACAATGGAACCCAATACCTATAATTTGGACTGAGTATAAAAATCCACACCAAAGATGCGCCCAAAAAAGTTGCTGCAAAAAGGTTTTTGCCTTTGCTTGAAATCAGCTCTTTAATAGCTATAAATGTGATAATTATGTGTACCAATGGCATCCAAGGTTGCTCTTTGTAAACAGGGAAAAAGCGGCTAAAATAGAAGTCGTAAATCTTATTTAGAAAATTACCTGATGCAGAGTGTTCCTTGGAATTTAGATACAATTGGTGGTATAATTCTTGAAAATTAAAATGGATGGCAAATAAAAATATTGTTACAGGTATTGCTGCGGATACAAGAAATAGAATCCATTGTTTTTTGGGAGTGTATTGCCATAAATAATACAGACCAAAAATGCCGAGAATGGGCCATTCTTTTAAGTGAGAAACAAAGAGTAATCCCATGATTAATCCAATGATACCGGCAGGCGATTTCTTGTAAAATAGAGTAAATATGAGACTCCATAAAAACATTTCAATGGTTTCTACACGGATTGCCCTAGAAATTTCAAAAACGGCTTTGTCGAATAAGAAAAAGGAACAAATAGATAAGGCCATTATAGGTGCAACATTTATGTATTTTATCAACAATTTATACAATAGAAAAATAGCAGAAGCATGCATAATTAAAAATGGCAATCGAACCCAAAAAATAGTTGCAGGGTAAATGGATAAATTAAGGATGTGCACCCATACAATGAGGGGAGGGTAGCTGAGGAAAATATTTTCTGCCCCAGGTGTACCCCATGCTGTGCTGGCATAAGCTCCGGTTTTGTGAAACTGAATGGCTGGGTCCAACAGTGCCACTTCGTCTAACCAAGCTATGGGTATGTATTGTAAATTTACAAGGCCAAAAAGTAGGTAAATTAATAAAATAATAGGAAACGTGCGGGTGTGATTTAACCATGCAAATCCCTGCATCTTGTTTTAGTTGTTTTCAATTTTATTGACCAACATTTCCATACCACGTTTTAAACCTTCATATTCCTTGCGCTGTTTGAAAAATGGGAAAATACTTTTCGCAATTACTTCTTGTATATATTCACGGGTAAGAATTTTTAACGTGCCATCCGATGCCTCAACCCTAACTGCTTTATCCTTTTTTGAATATACCATCACAAAAGCCAATCCGGTGCCGTTGTCGTTCAATTCCCATTTTTTAAAAACACCTTTGGTAAATGCAAGAATGTTTTGGCCAGAGGGCAAGCTATCCATGATTATTAGGTAAGCTTTGGTATCCCTGGTTTTGTCCAAATGCGAAATGATTTGTTGAATGTTTGCTTTTTGATCGGCGGTTAAAAGGGATGCTTTGTCTACAATGGAAGTTGCGGGTTTTGCCATTGTATCTTGTGATTTTGCATGTGTCACTGCCATGATCATTGCTGTTATTAAGAGTATATTTTTCATTGGAATTCTATCAGAATATCATTTTTGTCTACTGTTTGACCCTTATCAACCAAAATTCTTGCCACAATACCATCGCCTGAAGATTTGATGATATTTTCCATTTTCATGGCTTCTAAAACCAAAACTTTATCGCCTTTTGAAACTGTATCTCCAACAGATACAGAAATCTCCAAAACCAAACCTGGCATGGGCGCTTTGATGTTGGCTACTTTTTGGGTGGTAAGATTGTCGAGCCCCATCGCATGCAATAAATCGTCTAGGGGTTCTTTTAGTTTTACATGTGCTTTTTGGCCATTTAACATAATAACCAATTCTTTTTCCAATCGATTCAATTCCAATAAAACGGCTGTATAGGTTTTGCCATTCAAAACCATAAATAATTTATTGTCGCGCAGTTTGGTAATTTCACAAGGGCTGCCATCTTTAGGCAACCAAACGCCATCGTGCTTCTCTAATTCGCTTTCTGCACCTTGTATAATTGCTTTCATTTTAATTGTTTCTTTCTATAACAAAATCTATTAGATTGTGCATTTTATCTCTGTATTCACTTTGTGCAGCATTGTTGTCTAATAGGATCAATGCTTCATTGCGCAATGCGTTCATTTTGGCCCTGGCATAATCTAGTCCACCTCGCTTTGTGATAAATTCCAACACTTCTTTTAGTTTTTGGGTTTCATTTGTTTTGCTGCGAATGAGTTTTTTAACATGTCTTATTTCTGTTGGTGTTGATTTTGAAAATGCGTGAATAATGGGCAATGTTAGTTTCTTTTCTTTTAAATCTAAACCAATGGGTTTGCCAGATTTGTTGTCGCCAAAATCAAATAGATCATCTTTAATTTGAAAAGCAAGGCCAATGAGTTCGCCAAATTTTCGCATGATTTCTTGCACAGCTTCGTCTGCGTTTGTGCTAGCACAACCTATTTGGCAACAACTGGCAATCAATGAAGCGGTTTTTTTGCGGATGATATCAAAATAGATATCCTCTGTAACATCCATAAACCTGGCTCTTTCCAATTGGAGAAGTTCGCCCTCACTCATTTCGCGTACAGAATGGCTTAACATTCCCAGCAAATCGTAATCTTTATTTTCAACCGATAGCAGCAAGCCTTTGGAGAGCAAAAAATCACCAACAAGAACCGCTATTTTATTTTTCCAAAGCGCATTGATGCTAAAAAAACCGCGCCTTATATTGCTGTCGTCTACTATGTCGTCGTGTACAAGAGTGGCCGTATGCAATAGCTCAACCAACGAAGCCCCTCGGTAAGTGCGGTCATTAATTTTACCAAAAAGTGCAGCACTGTATAAAACGAACATGGGGCGAATTTGTTTGCCCTTTCGCTTTACAATATAATTCATAATGGTATCCAACAAGGGTACGGAAGTTTTCATACTGCCGCGAAATAGGGTTTCAAAAATTTCCAGTTCCTTGTTTATGGGCGCCTTTATTTGCCCTATGGTAATGTCCATGAATTGCTGCGCGAAGTTAAGCATTTATCAATTGCATGCCCGATACTTTGTATTTTTGTAAGGTGAAAACCATCATTTGTTGCAGTGGAATTTTAATTTGTCTCTTTGCTTGCGTGGGAAATAAGAAATTTGCCCAATTGGACAGCAATCCACATCCCCTATATATCCATCATATGGAATCCATGCTTTCGGTGGATATAAATTCCGACGACAGCGCTACTGCATTGTGGGCAAAGGGTTTTATGGCGCAGTTGGAACCCGGTTACCGGGCTTATAAACCAAACTTAAGGGTAATCAAAAGGCTTGAAAAATATAAAAATCGCATCGAGGTGAAAGTTATAGGGGGCAATTGGTGTTCTGATACGCGACGCGAAATTCCAAGATTGTGTAAGGTTTTGGCCTACATGGGAATGCCTGAGACCAAACTTTCATATTATAGAGTTAACAGGGATAAGAAATCCGTACAAAATGATTTTGCAAACCAGTACGCGTTCAGTTTTGTCCCTACCATTGTAATTTACCTAGACGGAAAAGCAGCTGGAAAAATAGTAGAAGTAACCCGACTGTCTATGGAAAAAGACATGTTACAAATATTGGAAAAATAAGCTTCAGAGGCCTACTATTGCAATAATAGCGACAAGGATACCCAACCTAACACCTTCTCCAATGGCAAATCCTGTCCAAGCGTATCTTTTACGACGGGTTTTTGCACCTTCCAGGTAACCTTGTTTAAATGCCTCATTGTGAGATGAGCTAAAGCTTTTGCTAACGATTGAGCCTGGTTTAAGGTTTGAAACTGAATATACAATAGGTGCAGTAATGCCAAAAATTCCAAATACACCTGTCACCAATCCGCTAATTCCCATTGCGCTTAAATCTTTATATTCATTAAACCCAGCATTATAACCCTTGTTATACCCCATTAATTCTGGCGGTGTAGCAGTGTCTGCCTCTATTACTGAGTCCTGTGCCTCTATCAATCGGTTTAGTGTATCTACCGCACCGGTGTTATAAGAAATAAAATGAATTTTGTTCTTTTCAATGCTAAGAACTTCCTTTTTCAATTCTCCCCAAAGCTTGTAGTTAACGGTAGCGTCTTTTATTTCGATAACCCTACAACCAATTTTGGTTTTATCCAGCAATCGAATGGTGTCTTGCGCAGCTGCAGAAGACAGGGTAGTAAAGGCCAATACGAAGCAAATTTTTTTAACTTTCATTGCTTTTACAAACATAAATCTTAAAATCAAATATCTATAACAGATTTAGTGTTAAAGCTTAAAAATGATGGGTACCTCTTTTGCGTCAATGGTTTCAGCTTCTAGCATGCCTCGGAAAAAATCAATAGAGCTTTGTAATTTTTTCTTGAAAGATTTGGCAATGTTGAATAGATATACCACTAAAAATACAATAATTCCCAGAAAAAGAAAAGTAGTTGTCTGAAACAGCGTGTTTATTCCATAGCTGTATAAATCCCAAGTGAGTTTTGAAAAGGCTGTAACAATAAAAATAACCAACACGGCATAAATTCTTCGGTATCGAAAAGCTTGAATATTGAGAAAAACATAGATCTCATTTTCAACCCCATTAATAGTTCCGTTGTAAAACGAAGCAAGATGGCCTTTGCTGTCTAAAATTTCCAGTGTAAAATCGGCTGGAGAAGTATTCCCATAAAAGAATTTTTTTTTGTCATCCGTTCTTTTATATCCTTCATCGCTAAGGAAAGTGTTTTCTAAAATTGCTTCTGAAACTTGGCTTCTAGTGAGGCTGGTTTTCAGAATTGCAGAATAAAATGGAAAAAGCATCATATTTTTTGAGTTACACCCCAATATTTGAGGTGTTCATTTTTTTGCACATTTGCGCCATTTTTTCCAAAACGGATGCATTTTCAAATGCGCCATTGCCAACAACTACAAAATCTGCACCTGCTTTCCAAGCATTTTCTGCTTCAACGGCGCTGCGAATGCCGCCTCCAACGAATATTAATCCGTTGACAGTTTCTGCTACCCTTTCAATGATGGATTGAGGAATGGCGCAATCTGCGCCGCTGCCTGCATCTAAATAAAACAATTTCAATCCCAGCAATTCGCCAGCTAGCGCAGTAGCCGCGGCAATATCTGGTTTATTGGATGGCAGTGGCATGCTGTTACTCATATATTGAGCACTCGTTAGTTTGCCACTTTCCACAAGCATATAACCTGTGGGTATAGCTTCAATACCAGCTTTCCGTATCCAAGGTGCGGCTATAACTTGCTTGCCAATTAAGAATTCAGGATTTCGGCCCGATATTAAACTCATAAATAAAATGGCATCAGCCCCATTCACCACTTGAATTTCATTGCCTGGGAACAATACCACATAAGGAGCCCCATTTTGTTTTAAAAATAGAACACATCGTTCTGTGTTTCCTTCTGTGAGCAAGCTGCCACCTACCAAAAACATTTCAATACCAGAAATTAGGCCTGTATTTAATACTTCCAAAATGGATTCTTCTTTGTCGTCTGGGTCCACTAGCACGGCAAGATGCTTTTTCCCTTCAAACTTCCAATTGTTTAATTTATTTAGCAGCATAAATACCCTGCAAAAGTAATTAAAATACAGTATAAATGCCCTAAAAGGGTGAGATTGTATCGTTGTCGATTTTTTCTTTTTTTTCTTCAATAAATTTCGTAAATTTGAGAGTAATTGAAAAAATGGAGTTGATATTGTACTCGGTATGATTTTTAACTTATTGATACATATTGTTTTAACTAACCTTTCCGCTGTCTTCTAAGGAATAAATCGTTTTCAACATCGTGAAGACTTAGCTCTAACCGCGAATTTTAGAAAACTGTGGAAAAACCAATTCGTTAAAAAATCAAGTTTAAGATAGTTTTGAATCCCTAAAATAATTAAATAATCATTACCCCCACCTAAATAGAAAGTATATGTCGCAAGAAACTACCGTAAACCCCAATGGCCTTGAATTTAAAAGGCAAAACACAATAGATGGTGTAAGCCCATTTGAACAATTTAACTATGACTCAAGAACTTCGGTCATTAAAAAACCAGATGGTTCTGTAGTTTTTGAAATGCGCAGTGTTGAGGTTCCTTCTGGCTGGAGTCAGGTGGCTACTGATATAATGGCGCAGAAATACTTTAGAAGGGCTGGCGTTCCGCAAGCAGATGGAAGTTTGGGTGGCGAAACCAGCGCAAAGGAGGTTATACATCGTTTGGCAAATTGTTGGAGACAATGGGGAGAAAAGCATGGATATTTTGCCAATGGAACAGATGCCCAGGTTTTCTACGAAGAGTTGGTTTATTCTATGTTGAACCAAGAATCTGCGCCAAACTCGCCACAATGGTTTAATACAGGCTTGCACAGCAGTTATGCAATTACAGGCAAGGCCCAAGGCCATTATTTTGTGGATCCTGATACCGAAAAATTGATGCGTTCAACCTCTGCCTATGAAAGACCACAACCCCATGCATGTTTTATTTTAAGTGTGGATGATGATTTGGTAAACGAAGGCGGAATTATGGATTTGTGGGTGCGCGAAGCCCGTATTTTTAAATATGGTTCTGGTGTAGGTACCAATTTTTCTCAAATTCGTGGTGCAGGTGAAAAACTATCGGGTGGCGGAACCAGCAGTGGTTTAATGAGTTTTCTTAAAATTGGTGACCGTGCAGCAGGGGCAATTAAAAGTGGTGGAACTACCCGCCGAGCTGCCAAAATGGTTTGTTTGGATTTAGATCACCCAGAAGCCATGGAATTTATTCAATGGAAACAAGGCGAAGAGAAAAAAGTAGCTGCATTAATACAGGCCGGTTATAGCAACGATTATGAAGGCGATGCTTATGCAACTGTTTCAGGACAGAACAGCAATAATTCTTTGCGCATTTCCAATAAATTTTTCGAAAAATTAAAAAATGGCGAAGATTGGGATTTTACGGCCCGCAGCACTGGCGAGGTAATGAAGTCGCTTCCTTCACAAGAAGTTTGGGATAAAATTGGCACTGCAGCTTGGTCTTGTGCCGATCCTGGCGTTCAGTACGACGATACCATCAACGAATGGCATACTTGCCCAGAAGGCGGCCGCATCAATGCAAGCAATCCTTGCAGCGAATACATGTTTTTGGACAACACTGCTTGCAACCTTGCCTCTTTAAATCTTCGTAAATTCTTTGACCACGACACCAACAACCTTGATGTTAAAAGTTTCGAATATGCAACCCGTCTGTGGACAACAGTATTGGAAATTTCTGTATTGATGGCACAGTTTCCTAGCAAAGAAGTAGCACAATTGAGTTACGATTACCGCACCTTGGGCCTTGGTTATGCAAACTTGGGTTCTATGCTTATGTGTGCTGGCATTCCTTATGATAGCAAAGAAGCAACTGCCATTTGTGGTGCAGTAACTGCTATTTTAACGGGTATATCTTATGCAACCAGTGCAGAAATGGCCGCTGTTAAAGGACCATTCCGTATGTATGAGAAAAACAAAAAACACATGATGCGTGTTATCCGCAATCACAGATACGCAGCATACAATACACCGCTGGCATTCGAAGGTTTAGGCATTAAACCTTTGTGCATCGATGAAAAATTCTGTCCAGATTATTTGATGAAATCTGCATGCAATGCATGGGACAAAGCAGTACAATGGGGTGAGAGATATGGTTTCCGCAACGCGCAAGCCACTGTAATTGCACCTACGGGTACCATTGGTTTGTTAATGGATTGCGACACTACTGGTATTGAGCCAGATTTTGCTTTGGTTAAATACAAAAAATTAAGTGGTGGTGGTTATTTTAAAATTGTAAACAACACTGTTCCTGCTGCCCTTAAAAATATGGGTTACAACCAGCATGAAATAGATACCATTGTAAACTATGCAAAAGGGCACCAAACTTTTGCAGGTGCACCTTCAATCAACCATGAAAGTTTGCGTGCCAAAGGATTTACCGATGCGGATCTAGAAAAAATTGAAGCAGAAGCTCCGATGGCATTTGAAATCGGATTTGTATTTAACAAATATTCTTTGGGCGAAGATTGCTTGCAAAGATTGGGCATTACCCCAGAGCAATACAATAACCCAAGATTCAACATGTTGGACACATTGGGCTTTACCAAAGAAGAAATTCGCCTTGCCAACGATTTCGTAGCAGGTACCATGACCATAGAAGGTGCTCCTTTCTTAAAAGAAGAACACTATCCTGTTTTTGATTGTGCAAACAAGTGCGGAAACATAGGCGTGCGCTACATTCACCCATTTGCGCACATTCGCATGATGGCGGCTGCACAGCCTTTCATCTCTGGTGCTATTTCTAAAACCATCAACCTGCCAAATGAAGCTACTGAAGACGATATCAAAGCTTGTTACGAATTGAGCTGGAAATTGGGATTGAAAGCCAACGCACTTTACCGTGACGGTTGCAAATTGAGCCAACCTTTGAATACAAAATCTGAAGGTACGGAAGAAGATGAAAAAGCACAAGCCATTACAGATGCGCAGGTAAATACCGAGCACAAAGTAATTCGCTTTGCTGAAGAACTTACCCCAGAAATCGTATTGGAAGCCGCAAAGCGCATTCTAAACGAAAGCCCTGATACCAAATTCAAACGCCAACTTTCTAACATTGTAGAGAAAAAACGCCTGCCAAACAAGCGCAAAGGATTTACACAAAAAGGCAAAGTAGGCGGACAAACCGTGTTTGTAAGAACAGGTGAGTACGATGATGGTACCCTAGGTGAAATCTTTATTGATATGCACAAAGAAGGTGCAAGTTTCCGCAGTTTGGTAAACTGTTTCTCTATTGCCGTTTCTGTAGGTTTGCAATACGGTGTGCCACTGGAAGAGTTTGTAGACAAGTTTGCCTTTACCCGTTTTGAGCCTAGCGGCATGGTAGAAGGCCACCCGAACATTAAAAACTCTACATCTATTGTAGATTATATTTTTAGACTGCTTGGTTTTGAATATTTGCAGCGCGAAGATTTGGTGCAAATTAAGCCTAGCCAGTATACCAATATGGACAACCAAGAAGCACCGGTAGTAAGCGAATTTATACCCGTTTACAACAACCCCATTCCGGTAATTAGCGGCGAAACCCTAAAGTTGGATTCCAGCAATGGCATTAAAACCATGCAAGACCACCTGCGCGAAGTGCAAAGCGATGCACCCGCTTGCAATGTTTGTGGGCACATTACAGTTCGTTCTGGCACTTGCTACAAGTGTTTGAATTGCGGAAATAGCTTGGGTTGCAGTTGAGACATAAATGAATGAGCCGCAATGGAGACAATATTTGATTCTTTCGTGCGGTAAGGGACATTTCCCAAGAAAACCTTGCCACCCAACTCTCTAGATCATAGAATTGGGTGCAAGGTATAGAAACGGGTAGAATTGCACTTACCGATGAAATTATGGAAAATATTGCCAATTATTTAGCAATTACAAAAGAAGATTTGGAAAGGTATCCTACCAACCAGCATTTTGTGAATAGTGCCATGTCTGGTAATTATCAATAATGATTTAACCGAGATTAAGGAAATATTAAAGGAGCTTCTGGCTTTAAAGAGAAATGGGCTATACAAATACAGAAAATGCTACATCTACTTATTCTATAGTGGATATCAAAATGTTATTGGTCGAGATGCAATCTAAGCGAAAGTATAAAATTTGAGATATTGGAAAGGATTTTCGTATTTCGAATCTATGGAAATAATCAAATCCCACCAAAACCAAAATCAACCTCAATTTCTTTTGGGATTTCTGGTATTCATTATTTATTTTTTTCTGCAAGTTATACTCTTGGGCGTGTCTATAACCAACAATAATCTGGTTACGGCGCCAACATCCATATTGTTGGGTCTATTGCTCTGTTCTGTGTTTAAATATTTGTAAAAAAGATGTTGGTGGTTGGTGTTGGTAATTCTTGCGCCTATAGTTATGACTTTGCTTTTAAAGCAATTTGGGCAATTGGACAATAAGCTGTGTTACTTACGCGTTAAAGAATTGATTTTTTAATTTAACTTTGATTCTGACATGTATGTAAAATACTTTCTATCTGCCTGCTTTTTTGTGGTATTCCTATTGGTTGGTTTTAGGGCGCCCAGCAATTTGCTAATGGCATGCAAATAAAACAAATATGCGGACACCGTCTATGCCAATTTAAAAGCATTTTTGGTAAATGACGCATTGGTTTTTACGGATAGTATTGCCAAGCAGACTTATCAATTTAAGAATTGTAGGAACCAAGCCATATACAAAACCGATTCGAAACTCATAATTTTTCAAAATTATATGAATGGAAATCACATCCCTAAAGAGTGGTTAGAAAAGATATACGAATCAAGCGAAGGGGATGTTTTGTTAAAATTTCATGACATTGAGATCAAACATCTTCGCTTAAACAAAACATTACACGCAACAGGGTTTACGGTGAAAATTAAAAAGTAACATGGAAGTCTTACCTCTAAAACCACAAAAAAAGGCCAGAATTTTCATTCCGGCCTTCGTAAGTTAAATTGTTGTTATTTTTTATTTTACTGCGGGTTCAGGCGCTTTTTCTTCGGCAGGAGCTGCTTCAGAACCTTTTCCAAAGTTGTAAGTCAAACCAATTTTGTGTTCCCACAATTTGTCTTTGCGTTTGCCAGACTCAATGCCGTCGAACTTGTCTGTGAATGAAGGCAGGTAAGCCGTTTGAACAAAGATTTTCCAACGCGGAGATACATTGACGTTGCAACCAATACCTACCGGTAAGTTAAACATTCTGGCTTTTGCTGTTGTTCCGTCAGGGTAATAAGCTTTGCCAGTGTAGAAACCCAATCCTGCGGTTATGTATGGCCCTAGCATGGCATCTTCTTTCAACATTTTGCCGTTGTTAAATTTAAAACGACCGCTTAAAGTAGCTTGCAAGCCTTTATATTCTAAGAAAGTGTTAACTGTACCTATCCATGGAGTAGGGTCGTGCGTAACTCTGCCGTAGTTTAGGCTTAAATTGGCATCAAAGTAATTGTTTAGGTAATAGCCAACCCCCACACCTGGGTGAATGTATGGGTTAAGAAAGCGGGAAATACCATTTCCATACTCACCGTTATACTCTTTAAAGTTGGCATCAGCTGAAACGCCCCATGGGTGCAACGCTGTTTGGGCTTTAAGGGTTGATAGAGAAGTTAAGCCAATCAATACAGCCCAAACCATCATTTTAGCATTTTTCATAGTCATTTTAAATTTCAAGTGCGCAAATATCTGTAATTACATCCAAAGTTTCAAATAGATTGTTTAGAATTTTGATTTCTTTGCCTCAAGTAACTCGGAATTAGAAGATGCTTTTGGTTTTGGGGGACGGTTTATATGGCGATATGCATAGGCAACATTGCAGCTCTTTAATTGCCTATTTGCAAAAAAAAACCGAGGCCACAAACGTTAAGAATATAAAACTTGTGATGTTTGATAGATGGTTTTACCAACTTTTATTTATAAAAAGAAATATTTTACTTGTAAAAATATTACATTTGAGCCCAAAGTTTATCTTAAGTTATAATTTGGCAGTGATTTGATGCTAGATTAAAACTTTACACAACAAGAACAATAGTAATGAAACACGTTAATATGAAGAACAATTCTGCCTTTGTCTACAGGGTATCATTGTTATTGGCAGTGCTATTAGCCAGCCAAGTAAGCAAAGCCCAAATTACAGGCGCCGTATTTAGAGACTTTAACGGAAATGGAACGCAACAAACCGCCAGTCCCATGACAGAACCGTTGCAGCAAGGGGTAATAGTGAATATATTCAATGCAAGTGATCAAATCATTGCATCATTCACAACTACTTCTGCTTCTGCACCAAATTACAGTATTCCATCATCCGGTTCTGCTTATAACGGCATAGCAGGTTCAAATACGGGTTTTGCTGCATCTGGCACCGCAACTAGGGTAGAATATGTGATCCCTGCATCTTCTTCAGTGGCTTGTAATTTGGGTTCAACTTTTGAATTTTCAGCTTTGGCTGGCGTTAGTTATGGAACCAATGTGCGATTTGTAACTGCAGGTGCTGGAGCTACCAATATTAATTATGCTTTGTTTAATCCTTCTGAGTATGTAAAAAATAGCAGTCCCAACGTTTTGACCTATTTTTCCTACGCTGGCGATCCGCTATCGACTGCGGGCGCAGCCGGGACTAAAGCTTTTGATCGCAGTTCAATTGCACGGTATGCCTATACATCCACAGGTGGACCTACATTGCCCACAACATTTATAGAGGCTCAATATATAGGCAGTACCTACGGCATAGCCTATAGCAAACAATCTGCCCGCGGTTTTAGTGCTGCGTATTTGCAGCACTATATTGGTCTAGGCCCTTTAGGTAGCGGCGGTATTTACAAATTTGACACAACCCTGCCGAATGCCAACGCCAACTTTTATGATTTGGATGCCAATGGCTTTCCCACCCGCAGTTCGGGTCGTCCTTTTGGTTCGGGTGCAGCGAATTCTTATGTTGTAAATTCATCAACGTCTTTAAGCTACCAGGGTTCAACAAATACAAACACATTGGAACCAGAGGGTTTAAGTGTTGTTGGTTCAAACTCTGCCAGAGGTTTAGCCACATTGGTAGGATCACCAAATGCGGATCCATCTGTGGTAGGTCAAATTGGCATTGTAGGATTGGGAGACCTTGATATTTCTGATGATGGAAACTTTCTGTATACCGTTAATTTATATGATCGAAAGGTTTATAAACTTACTTTGAATGACCCAAAAAACCCTACAAGTGTTACTGCTGTTTCATCTTTTACTATTCCGAATCCTCCAAAACGCAGCACTGCGCCAAGCGGTTCAGCTTCGGGCGCATACAGCAGCACATATACTGGTGGTTCCGACGGAACGGGTTTTTATGATGGCACGCTGGGCGTGCAAAGACCCTTTGCATTAAAGCCTTACCGGGGTAAGTTGTATATTGGAACGGTAACAACGGGGGAAAAAGGTGGATCTACTACTACAGATAATAACGCCGGAAATCCTGAATTTACGGACTTATGGGCTTATGTATGGGAGTTTGACCCAAATACTGGTACTTTTAACACTACCCCAGTTTTACAAATGCCACTTAATTACAATAAAGGAACCAATTCAGATGGAATTAATGAAACTTGGAGGGTATGGGATTTGGATTTGTCGGCAAGCACAGGTGGGTGTTGTAATCTAAGACATAATTCGCAGCCAATGTTTACGGATATAGAATTCGATCCAATAGATGGTTCTATGATTTTGTCCATTAGAGACCGAAATGGTGATCAACTTAAATATTTACAATTTCTATTGGACGGCACAGGAACTGTAGGTGGATGGGCGTACGGAGATATGCTTAGGGCTTATAAAAACCCAACGGGTTGCCTATTTGAATTGGAAAAGAACGGAAAGGAAGGACCCTCCAGTTCGAAAGCGGCAACAATTGGCGTTGGTAACGGAGGTGGACCTGGAGGTGGAGAATTTTATTATGATGACAATTGTTGTCCAAACAATCACTTGAATCTCTCTGCTGGTTCATTGGCAATATTGCCAGGAAGAAATGAAATTCTTTCAACTTTTGCTGACCCAACGAATTTTTGGTCAAATGGTTGGAGAAGGCTGAGCAATACGAATGGCAGTCTAGTAGCGCAGTTTGAAGCTTACAATAACGCTACGGCAGGAACTGCAGGTAAATCTGCTGGAATGGGAGATATAGAATTAATAGGAGCCGAGGCGCCTACAGAAATTGGAAATAGGGTTTGGAATGATGCCAATGGTGATGGCATACAAAATGCGAACGAATCTGGCATAGCTGGTGTGCTGCTTGAATTGGTAGATGGCACAGGGGCGGCTGTAGATAGTGACCCTGTAACTGCGGGTGTGCAAGCTACTCTTGTAACTACAGATGCCAATGGCAATTGGTTTTTAACCAGTGCAACTGGAACAGATGCAACAGGTATAAATTATGGTATCGCTTTTATAAATAGCACCCTCTACAGAGTGCGTTTGGCAACAACCGGGGCTGGCAATGATTGGGATCCTACTGCGGATGGCGGAGCTGGGGGTCCTAGGGCTGGTGGAAATTTAGTGGGTCTAGGAATTACTTTAAACGGAATTTCCGGTAACGGAGCTGCTGGTTTCAGTGACAACGATGCAGTCATGCTTTCTTCAATCCCTCAAATTACTTTTACCACCGGGGCAGCAGGAGAAAATAACCACAATTTAGATATGGGTTTCCGACTTTCTAGTTTGGGTGATTTTGTATGGCGTGATGACAATAAAGATGGAAATCAAGATGCTGGAGAACCGGGAGTGGCTGGAATTCAGGTGGAATTGTATTCTGATTACAACAATGACGGTGATTTTTTAGATGCAGGTGAGAATATCCCATCCGCAACCACAACCACCGATGCTTATGGTGCATACAGGTTTAAAAATTTAGAACCCTTAAAATACCAAGTTAGGTTTGCTTTGCCACCCAATTATATTTTTACTCCCCAAACCAATGCAGTTGACAATACGAACGGAACGCAAACCAAAGCACTCGGAAGTGATCCAATTGCTTCAACCGGATTTACTTACTCTATTAATATAAGTGCTGGAGAAGAAGAATTAAACATAGATGCGGGTATTTATTTTGAAGCACCCCCTGTTTTAGCATCAGTGGGCGACTACGTTTGGTTGGATTTAAATAGCAACGGCACCCAAAATACAGGTGAGCCAGGCGTAAGTGGCGTAGTAGTGAGTCTTTATAACAGTGTTGGAACTGTTGTTGCTACAACATTAACCGATGTAAACGGTTTGTATTTATTTACAACGGTTACACCTGCTTCCAATTATAAGGTAGGTTTCAGTTTGCCTTCGGGTATGGTTTTCACCACGCAAAGTGGTGTAATAACTGTGGCAGACAATAGCGATGCAATTACAACTGCAGGAGTTAACTTTGGAAAAAGTGGTGCATTTAACGTGCTTGCTGCTGATGTTATTCGATACATTGACGCAGGCATTGTACCTCAAACTTCAACAAAATCAAGTTTAGGTGATTATGTGTGGGAAGATCTAAACCGCGACGGAAAGCAAGATGCTGGCGAGCCAGGTATTGCAGGAGTCACAGTAGATTTAATGGACAATACTGGAATAAATGTTTTAGTGAGCACTGTAACAGATGCCTTGGGGTTTTATACATTTAACGATTTATCTTCCGCTATTTATTTTGTAAAATTCACAGCTCCCGTCGGTTATACTGTTTCTGCAAAAAACCAAGGATCAAATATCGCGGTAGATAGCGATATGGATCCAACAACTGGATTGTCTTACAATGTAAATTTAGATCCTGGGGCGCGCATTAGTACTATAGATGCGGGAATGTATAAAACCGCTGCGGTAGGCTCTTTGGCCAATTTGGGTGATTATGTTTGGTTTGATTATGACCGCGACGGAATCCAAGACGCTACAGAAACAGGGGTAGGTGGTGTTGTTGTTAATTTGTTAAATAGCAGTGGAAGCATAATTGCGACAACTATGACCGACGTCATTGGATTTTACAAATTTGTAAATTTGACACCTGCAGTATATAGTATACAATTTACCAATTTACCGAGTGGATTTGCCTTTACTGGCAAGGATTTGGGTGGTAACGATGCCATAGATAGTGATGCAGACCCAGCCAATGGAAAAACAGCACAGGTAACTTTGGCTGCTGGTGATAATAATGTTAGCTTAGATGCAGGATTGTTAAAAGGTTTACCTGCGGGTAAAGGTTCTTTGGGAAATAGGGTTTGGTATGATTTAAATAACAATGGCCTTCAAGAGACTGGGGAAGCAGGAACTTCTGGCGTGGTAGTTACGCTTAAAACGGCAGGCGCAGATGGAATCCAGGGCAATGGCGATGATGTTACCATTGCTTCAACCGCCACCAACGCATTGGGAGAATATATATTTACCAGCCTGAACGCAGAAAACTATTATGTAACTTTTAGCAATTTAACAATTGCAGCACCAGGATATTCTGCAACGGTTCAAAATGCAGGTACGAATGATGCAATAGATAGCGATGGTGGTGCTATTAGCGCTGGCGCTAGTGTTACCGGATTATATAGCTTAGCGCAAGGAGAAGACAATATGACCGTTGATTTGGGTGTTTTTAAATCAGCCGTAAATACCATTGGAAATTATGTATGGTTTGATATAAACGCTAACGGAGTTCAAGACCCTGCAACTGAGCCTGGGGTTCAAGGGGTAATGGTAACTTTGTTGGATGTGTCTGGGAATGTTTTTGACAATGATGTAACTACTACCGGTGTGCAACCTTTGGTTACCGTTACAGATGCTTCTGGTTATTACGTATTTACGAATTTGGCAAATGGTTCTTATGCGGTAATGTTCAGCAATTTGCCATCCGGTTTTAATTTTACAGCAGCTAATGCGGGTGCAAATGACGCAATTGATAGCGATCCTAGTATACTTACAGGCAAAACCGCAGCTTTAACTGTGAATGCAACAACCCCAGCTGGAACGCCAAGAACGGACATTTCATTTGATGCAGGTATTGTAACAACCACTGCCGCTTTGGGAAATTTTGTATGGGAAGATAAAAATGGAGATGGATTGCAAGATGCTGGTGAACCTGGCATTTCTGGGGTGACCGTAACATTATACACTGGCGCTGGCTCTACACCACTGGCAACTGTAATAACGGATCAAAATGGGTTGTACTTTTTCCCCAATTTAACACCTGGAACGTATAAAGTTGGGTTTACAACCATACCCTCTAATATGGAGTTTACGCTTAAAGATGTCGTAGGAACGGACGCAACAGACAGCGATGTAGATCCAGCAACGGGTTTAACTGGCACTTATACACTTGCCGCAGGTGCTGTAAATCTTACAGTGGACGCAGGCGTGCGACAACCCATCACTGCTACCGTGGGAGATTATGTTTGGAATGATATCAATACAGATGGAATTCAAAATGCAGGCGAAGCCCCTATTCCAGGTGTAATTGCTGCATTATGGACATCGGGGGTAGATGGAATTCAAAACAACGGAAGTGGTGATGATATAATTTTGGGGGCTGCAATTACCAACGGAAATGGTTATTATTTAATTACCAATGTTACACCAGGTAGTGGTTATTATGTGATTTTCTCTGCAAAACCAACTGGAAACTACACTCTAGTAGCGGTTGGTGGAACCAGTGGCACAAACAATAGTAAAGCGAGCAGCTCAGGCATTACCAATACATTTACATTGGGCGCTGGCGGCTTGGTTTTAAATCTAGATGCGGGCATTAACAATTTGGTGCCGCTTCCAGTTAATTTCATTGCCATGAATTGCGAATCTTTAAAAACAGGCACTAGAATTAGTTGGACAACTGCCGATGAAACAGATATACAGAGTTTCGAAATACAGCGTGCTTTAGGCAATTCGTGGATTTCAATTGCAACCCAAAATGCAAAGGGAGGCATAGATGGCAACCACTATGCGGTTATTGATAAGAATACTGAAAACAAGGTTCAAGTTTATCGCATCGTTGTTCTTAACAAAAATGGCAATCTTTCCGTCGATGCAAATTGCAAAAGTATGCTATCAGACAATACAGGTAGCGGCGTGCAAGTAGTTCCAAACCCTACCACGGGTATGATATATGTAATAGTGAATGCCACTGAAGCTGGAAGCGCCAACATAGAATTGTTAAACCTTGGTGGTCAAAAATTAATTGAAGGCAATTGGAATATGATGGAGGGTAGAAATCAAGTGATGATTAATATGAGTCAGTTACCATCAGGCACATACATAGTTAAGACCATTACAAACGGAATTACTTATCACAATAAAATTATTAAACAGTAAAAATAAAGTATAAAAAGGAGC
>JBBQBB010000033.1:0-36492 GCA_038317095.1 Bacteroidia bacterium
TCCTCTGAGCATTGAGGTTTACAATACAGTAGGTATGAAAGTAACCGAGATGAGCAACATCCAGGGTGGAGTGGGAACACAAAAACTTGATTTGGGTAAATATGGCAGCGGAACCTATATGGTACGTTTGACCAACAATGGCGAAAGCACCACCCGTCAAATTGTAGTTACCAAATAACATTAACCTTTGAATTGTAAAAACCCTTGCCTAATCAGCAAGGGTTTTTTTGTTTTTACTCAATTATACATTTTTTGGTTTATTTTTGTATTTTTATAACAAAGTGTTTAAAGGAGTATCTAAAGAAACAAAAGTTGGCAGCCTTACTGCCATAACAATTACCATACTAATACTTGGATACAATTATATGGTGGGGAAAGACAATCCGTTTACCACAGCGCGAGAATACTTTGTTTTCTATGACAGCGCGCAAGGATTGGCAAACAATGTACCGCTAATGTACAATGGATTTCGGATTGGTCAATTGAAAAAATTAACCATGCAAGAAGAAACAGGTAAAATTGTTGCAAGGCTGCAGGTTTTTTCGAATATGAAAATTCCGGCAAATAGTAAAGTAAAAATCGAAAGTGCTATCTTAGGCACAACTTCATTGAAGCTGATTTTAAGTAACTCCAAAATAGAAGCAGATGATGGAGATACGTTAATACCAGAATATACAAAAGATGTGATGTCAATGGTGAATGAGAAGATTGCACCTATTGTAGCAGGGGCGGATTCTTTGTTGGCCAATTTGAACGCATTGATTGGCAGAGCTTCCGTGAAGCAGACCTTTGACCAGTTGCCAAGTTTGGTAAACCAAGTAACTGCGACAATAGAAGAAATACGAAGTACCATTGGCGCATTAAAACCGGGCTTGGCTAGCAGCATGGAGAATTTGGCATCATTCTCCAATAATTTACAAGGATATGGTAAGAGTTTAGATCACAGTTTAAAAAGTTTTGAGAAATTGGCTACACAGTTGGATAGCGTGCAAATTAACGCGCTGGTGAGTAATTTAGAGAAGACAATAAATTCCTTATCGGTAATAACGAGTGACATACAATCAGGCAAAGGAACCCTCGGCAAACTGGCCACGGACGATGCTTTGTATGAGAGCTTAACCAGCACCACACAATCGCTTACTTGCCTCATCAATGACTTGAAATTGTATCCAGAAAAATATGTGCCGCTACCTTGGGGTAAAAATCAGCGAAAGAAGGCAAAAACCCAAAGTGATTTGAACAATTGTTTTCCTGCAAAACCTTAAAGATTGGTTAAGCAAATTCGAATACATCGCATTACCCAAAGGCGGTGATAAAAATTCTTTAAAAGTCACTGTGTAGCGGCAGGTTCTATGTCCGCATTTTCTAATGACTTCCAAGCCGGCCGTTGTTTGTACCTTTCGTAAATCCAAATCATCCAAGTTAGAAACAACAGATTTTGAAAAAAAAGTTCGATGGGAATAGGCCCCAGTCGATACCCTAAGATATACTCATTTTCAAAAACTAAGATAGGAATACCCGTTAAAAAACCATAAATCAGCATCATAGGAATGGTTGTAATAATCCATGCTAAAAAAAGATGCCATAAGTAGTCACCGCGTGTTACCCACAAATGATTTAAGTAAGTGACAATTAATAACAAGGCAGTGACGGAAGTGAATATTTGGTCGTAATGGTTAAAAAGTGTGATGGAACAAATAGTTACAATTAGCCAGCCAAACAATTTTCCTAATTTCGGATGAACAATCTCTGGGAAAAACACACGCAGACATTCGTATATGTAAAGGGATGTATAGGCTATAACAAGATAGAAGAGGACATCCTCGAACGGCAAATTATAGACATATAAACCAATATTTTGTTCCGGATTATAGGTCCAGACCCCCAAACGGGTAAAAAACATATCCCATATAACAAATAGAAGGGATGCAAAACCTATTCCAATAATCGCAAATTTCCATTTTCGATAAAACTGCATTTTAATGAAAAATGAAACGAGAATGGGAGCCAATAATATGAGAATATCAATAAATAGGAAACTAGTGTGCATATTGTTAAGGAGGTGCAAAGAAAATCAAAAAAAATGGAACCGCGATACACACAAAAAAAATCCCCGTGCATTGTGGCAAAGGGATTCAATATGAATAGGTTGAATGGTTTTATACCAAAACAACGACTTTGTTCTTCAATACTTCTACCAAACCGCTGTTTATTTCAAAAGTTTGGGTATCTGAACCAGATTTTATGGTTAGGCTTCCTTTGCCAAGATTGGCAATTATGGGTGCGTGATTTTCAAGAATTTGAAAATTGCCATTTATTCCTGGTAAGCTAACAACATCTGCATTTCCACTGTAAAGCGGCCTATCTGGGGTTAGTATTTCAACTTGCATAATTAAGCAGCCGCGTCTTCCAACATTTTCTTGCCTTTGGCAATGGCATCTTCAATGCTACCAACCAAGTTGAATGCAGCTTCCGGATATTCATCCACTTCGCCATCCATAATCATAGTAAATCCTTTGATAGTGTCTTTAATATCTACCAAAACGCCTTTAAGTCCTGTGAATTGTTCTGCTACGTGAAATGGTTGAGACAAGAAACGTTGAACCCTGCGTGCGCGGTGTACAACCAATTTGTCTTCTTCGCTTAATTCATCCATACCCAAAATGGCGATTATATCTTGAAGCTCTTTGTAGCGTTGTAAAAGTTCTTTTACACGCTGGGCACAAGCATAGTGTTCGTTTCCTAAAATATCAGCAGTAAGAATACGGCTGGTAGAATCCAAAGGATCTACGGCTGGATAAATACCCAATTCTGCAATTTTACGACTCAATACAGTAGTTGCATCTAAGTGGGCAAAAGTTGTTGCTGGCGCTGGATCCGTTAAGTCATCGGCTGGTACATATACAGCTTGCACTGAAGTAATAGAACCTCGGGTGGTTGAAGTAATGCGTTCTTGCATCACACCCATTTCAGAGGCAAGTGTAGGTTGGTAACCAACCGCAGAAGGCATACGACCTAGAAGTGCTGAAACCTCAGAACCTGCTTGTGTAAAACGGAAAATATTGTCAATAAAGAAAAGAATGTCTTTTCCAGCTCCTTGTCCATCACCATCGCGGAAATATTCAGCAACTGTAAGACCAGATAAAGCAACACGTGCGCGTGCTCCAGGAGGCTCATTCATTTGACCAAATACAAGTGTCGCTTGGCTTTGGCTCAATTCATCATAATCAATTTTGGAAAGATCCCATCCGCCTTCTTCCATGCTTTTGTTAAATTCTTTGCCATATTTAATTACGCCAGATTCTATCATTTCACGCAAAAGGTCGTTGCCTTCGCGCGTGCGTTCTCCAACACCAGCGAATACAGACATACCTGCATACGCTTTTGCAATGTTGTTGATGAGTTCCATAATAAGAACTGTTTTACCAACACCTGCACCACCGAACAAACCAATTTTCCCTCCTTTAGCATAAGGCTCAAGCAAGTCGATTACTTTAATACCTGTATACAAAGGTTCAGAACTGGTAGAAAGATTTTCAAATGTTGGAGCAGATTGGTGAATGGCACGACCGTTTGAACGATCTACCGCGCGCATTCCATCAATACTTTCGCCAACTACATTTAACAGACGGCCGCGGATAGCCTCGCCAATTGGCATGCTAATTCCTTCGCCACTGTCTATAGCTTGCATTCCACGGTACAAACCGTCGGAAGAATCCATTGCAATGGTACGAACCATGTTTTCACCTAAATGCTGTTGAACTTCAAGCACTAAATCGGTAGCGTTTTCGCGTTTCACGATTAAAGAGTTGTAGATTTTGGGAAGAGTAGAGCCCGCTTCGTTAAAGCTTACGTCTACTACAGGCCCAATGATTTGTGATACTTTACCTATGTTGGCCATCAGAAATTTTAGTCTGTTTATGAAGCCGCAAAATTAGTGATTTT
Organism: Bacteroidia bacterium; assembly: GCA_038317095.1. GTDB lineage: Bacteria > Bacteroidota > Bacteroidia > NS11-12g > UBA955 > JAGXTF01. The sequence continues at coordinate 3,946 of JBBQBB010000033.1, forward strand.
AAGTGGAAAATACTAACGTATTGTGACAGAATTTTAAGTTGTGGAAAAAGTTTCGAGCTTGAATTTTATTATTCAAAGAATGCGTAGAATTGGAAGCGGGATTTCTAGAAAGACCAAAGTAGTTCAAATCGGTGTAAAGTGGATTTATATCGTTGATTGAATTCGCAAAACACACAATTATTAACTGTGAAATGCCTAATTTCGCGCCCTCAAAATTATGGATCGCAATACCATCGTAGGTTTCTCGTTAATTTTTTTAATATTGGTTGGCTACTACTGGTGGACAGCCCCAAGCGAAGCTCAGCAAGCCCAATTAAAACGGAGCCAGGATAGTTTGGCCAAAATAGAAACGCTAAAAACAAAAAATGTCACCCAACAAGCAGCCATAGATACCTTGGTAAAAGTGGACAGTACAAAGCTTGACACTGCTATATTGACAAAAACAATTGGAGGGTTCGCGGCGCAATCTAAAGGAGATGCTAAGGTTGTTGAATTAAAAAACAAAAGCCTTACAGTTTCAATTAATACCAAAGGTGGTAGAATTTCCAGTGTAAGGCTAAATCAATACAAGCGATCCAATGGCACGCCATTGGTATTGTTTGATGAGAAACATTCTCAATTTTATTATGAGTTGCAAACCCGCAATGCGGCGTCAAACTCAGAAGGCACCTTGCGCACCGATGAATTGTATTGGAAAGCGATTGACCAAACGGAAAACTCGGTAACCATGAGGTTGGAAAACGGCAGTGGTGGCTATATAGACCAGATCTATAAATTGAATAGCCAGAATTTTTTGGTAGATTACAAACTAGAATTGCAAGGTATTCAAAACGAAGTTTTCAAAGGAAATCCAGATTTAAAACTGACTTGGCAAGCAGTATTGCCAATGCAAGAAAAGGAATTGAAATGGGAGACCCAAAATAGCTATCCTTTGTATAAAATAGCCGACGAGAGTCCGGAAAAGTTAAGTGCAAGTGGGCCAGAGGAGAAAAAGATTACAGCCAAGCCAGTTTGGATAACCTTTAAACAGCAATATTTCAACAGCACCTTGATTTCAAAAGATGCTATAGACAAAGAGGCAATGGTGGGATGGAAAGAAACCAAAGAAAAGGACATGGTGAAGGACATGAAGGCTGAAATGTGGCTGGATTATGGATTGGAAGAGAAACGCGCTTACAACATGAGTTTTTATTTTGGGCCAAACCATTTTAAAACTTTAAAAGAATTAAACGTGGGTATAGAAGATCATGATTTGCAGCGAATGGTACCGCTAGGTTGGGGTATTTTTGGCTGGGTGAATCGTTGGATGGTAATACCTGTGTTTAATTTTTTAGATAACAAAATTGCCAGCATGGGTATTATTATTCTATTGCTTACATTGTTTATTAAATCCATATTACTTCCCTTGGTTTATCGCAGTTATATCAGCACCGCTAAAATGCGTATTCTAAAGCCAGAACTTGAAGTAATTAAGGAAAAGCACAACGGTGACATGCAAAAAATGCAGGTAGAAAATATGGCCTTGTACAAAAAAGCAGGTGTAAGCCCCATGAGTGGTTGTATACCCGTGGTGCTGCAAATGCCTATACTATTTGCCTTATTTCAATTTTTCCCCAATGCATTTGAATTGCGTCAAAAGGCATTTTTGTGGACTTCAGATATGAGCCAATACGACAGTGTGCTTCATCTGGGCTTTAACATTCCGTTTTATGGCGACCACGTAAGTTTGTTTACACTGTTGATGACTGTATCTACTTTGATTTATACCCGTTTGAACAATCAAATTAGTGGCGTAACTGGGCAGATGAAATGGATTGGTTACTTTATGCCGTTTATATTCCTGGGTGTATTAAACGATTATGCGAGTGGATTGACTTGGTATTATTTTGTGAGCAATATGGTAACCTTTGCGCAGCAAGCCATCATTCGCCGCACCGTGAATGACAAAAAATTGCATGCACAAATTGCTGAAGCGCGAAAGAAACCGGTAAAGAAATCTGCATTTCAATCAAGGTTGGAAACTGCCATGAAACAAGCTCAAACCAAAAAGTCTATAGCACCTCCACCTAAAAAGGGAGGCAAAAAATAAACGGCAATTGTTGCTAAATTTTGAGTTCCCGTTATTTGTGAGATTTAACGGCAAAGTGAATATTTTTTTCCTGGCATAGAATTGAGAAATCCTTTCATTTCCAAATCCAAAAGCAAGTAGCTAAGTTTGTTTACAGGAATTTGGGTTTGAAATAAAATTTCGTCATAATTTTGAATACCAGTATTTAATATTTCGAACACTTTTTTTTCTTCTTCATTTAAATCCAGCAATAAAGAAGTTTGGGTCTGAGTTTTAGGTTTTCCACCATCCTCAAGAAACCAGTTCATCCCATTTGCAATATCCTCTGCGTTTTCACACAAACCTGCTTTTAAACTTTTAATAAGGAAATTACAGCCTTCACTCATCGGGTCATTTGCGCGACCGGCTAAAGCAAAAACATCTTTATTGTAACTCGATGCAATATCTGCGGTAATCATACTTCCGCCTCTTTTCAAACTTTCGATTATGACAATTGCATCACATAGGCCAGCTACGATTCTATTTCTGCGTGGAAACAAGTCTTTGTTCAATGCGGTACCACTAAAAAACTCCGTTAAAACAGCACCGCCTGACTCAATCATTTGCCGGGCAGAACTTTTGTGAGACCCGGGATAAAGAATGTCCAATCCGTGACCAACAACACCGACTGTTGGTATCTGGTTATCCAAACTAGCTCGATGAGCACAAATGTCAATTCCATAGGCCAATCCGCTAATTATATGCACGTCGTAAGGTTTTAGGTCTGCAACAATTTTTTTGGTAATTTCTGAACCATATTCTGTGTTTTTTCGGGTTCCAACAATGGCTACAAAACGATGGTGGTTTAGATCTACATTTCCTTTTACGAAAAGCACTATCGGGCTATCCAAATTTTGTTTAAGCCTTATAGGATAATCGGGAGATGTAAAATGGATTCCCCTGATGTTATTTTTTAACACAAAATTCATTTCCCTTTCCGCAACTGCAAAATCTTTAAAATTGGAAATGATTGCTGCATTTACGGGACCAATGCCAGGTATTTTAGCAATTAACTTTTTGGAAGAAGTAAAAACGGCGTTGGCGCTTCCACAATACCCGATAAGAGATTTTCCTACAATGGGTCCAATTCCAGGAATGGAAGAAAGCGCAATTTGATAAAACAACTCTTGTTGCTGTGATGATGATTCCATAAATATAAATTAAAATTGATTAAAAAATTAACAATGTGATTCATACAATGATAAATCATATTCGGCAATTTTAAAAGAAATATTTTAAAAAAATCAAGGAACAATGTATTCCATAAAAAAAGTAGGGTTGCCCCCACAATGCGTTACACCATGCTTTAACTCGGTAGTTCCTTTTAAGAGATAACCATCCATATTTACTGATGCACTATAATTATAGCCAAAAAACAAAAGGGTGTCCCCTTTTTTAACATCCACATTTATAGATTCGTTTTGTCGCCCTCTGGGTTTGTTATTCACTAAGGGTTTTGAACCTTTTTGAAGCACAAATGTGCAATCTCCACAAATTATCTTTGCGGTTAAGGATTGTGGGTTGTTTTTGGCAGCCTTTTTACAACCAGCGGCAAAAAGGGTAAGACCTGCTAACAGGAGGACTAAAAAGGTCTTCATAAATATTAAGACAACGCATTTGTTTGATAGTTGCTTTTTAGTCATTCAATTTTAAAACTGCCATGAAGGCACTCTGGGGTATTTCTACATTACCCACTTGGCGCATGCGTTTTTTACCGGCTTTTTGTTTTTCTAATAGTTTTCTTTTTCTAGAAATATCGCCACCATAACATTTGGCAGTAACATCTTTACGTAGGGCCGAAATGGTTTCGCGGGAAATGATTTTAGCCCCAACCCCTGCTTGTATGGCTATTTCGAATTGTTGGCGTGGTATAAGGTCTTTGAGTTTTTTGCATATTTTTTTGCCTAGATCAAATGCATTATCTCGATGAATTATAGAGCTAAGTGCATCTACGGGTTTTGTATTCAGTAAAATATCCAACTTAACCAATTTACTTTCTTTCCAACCCAACGGATGATAATCGAAACTGGCGTATCCGCGAGAAATGGTTTTTAGTCGGTCGTAAAAATCAAAAACAATTTCAGCTAGAGGCATTTCAAAAACAATTTCTACCCGATCTGAAGTTAAATAAACTTGATTAATAAGCGTACCTCGTTTGTCCATGCAAAGGCCCATAATAGCGCCTACATATTCCGACTTTGTAATAACGCTTGCTGTAATATATGGTTCTTCTACATAATCTGTTTTCTCAGGTGAGGGCAGGTCCGTAGGATTATTAACATCCACCATTTCGCCAGTTGACAGATAAGCGCGATAACTTACGTTCGGCACTGTTGTTATTACAGTAATGCCAAACTCACGTTCTAGCCTTTCTTGGACAATTTCCAAGTGCAACATCCCTAAAAATCCGCATCTAAATCCAAATCCCAACGCAGCGCTGCTCTCGGTTTCAAACACCAAGCTGGCATCGTTCAGTTGTAATTTCACCATGCTTTCACGCAGTTCTTCGAAATCTTCGGTGTCTACTGGATATATTCCAGCGAATACCATTGGTTTTACATCTTCAAATCCATTGATTGTTTCAGTTGCAGGATTTTCGAAGCCTGTTATTGTATCGCCAACCTGAACTTCTCTCGCTTCTTTAATTCCACTAATAATATAACCTACGTCGCCAGCTTTTAATTCAGCCTTTGGCGTCATTACCATTTTTAAAACGCCCACTTCATCTGCTATGTAAGATTGGTCGGTATTCATAAATTTAACTTTTTGGCCTTTTTTTAGGGTGCCTTCCATGATTCTAAAATAAGCAATAATTCCCCGAAAAGAATTAAATACGGAATCAAATATTAACGCTTTTAATGGGGCATCAATATCGCCTTTCGGTGTAGGTATTCTATCTACAATTGCGTGTAAAATTTCGTGAACCCCTTGACCCGTTTTGCCGCTGGCAGTAAGAATTTCACTTCTATCACAACCCAAAAGTTCTACAATTTGATCACTCACCTCTTCAGGCATAGCACCTGGCAAATCAATTTTATTGAGAATGGGAATAATATGAAGATTGTGCTCCAAGGCCATAAACAAATTACTGATGGTTTGCGCTTGAATTCCCTGGGTCGAATCAACAATTAACAAAGCGCCTTCACAAGCTGCAATGCTTCTGCTAACTTCATAACTAAAATCAACGTGGCCAGGAGTGTCTATTAAATTTAAAATGTATTTTTTCCCATGCAAGGAATAATCCATTTGAATGGCATGGCTTTTAATGGTAATTCCGCGTTCCCGTTCTAAGTCCATATCGTCTAGTACTTGGGCTTGCTGCTGGCGTTTGTCTGTTGTATTCGTATACTCAAGCAAACGGTCGGCAAGGGTACTTTTTCCGTGGTCAATATGGGCGATGATGCAAAAATTGCGGATATGCTGCATAAAAGTGCAAAATTACGGATAATATACGACTAAAATTGAAAATGCTTAGGAATACTGTATAAGAATGAAATAGCGGCGGATATTGATGTAAGGCAAATTCTGTAATTAGAAAGTTTGTATTTTTTTTGTCGTTAAACTTTTTAGAAAAGCCAACAAATCTGCTTTTTCCAAATCGGTGAAGCCAATGGGTTGAGAAAGCAATGAATCGCGGCCAATAGCATTGTTTACAAATGCAGATGGATTGTTGTAATACTCAATAACGGCTTCTAGTGATTTGAATTTTCCGTTGTGCATATATGGCGCAGTTAGGGCAATGTTTCTTAAACCAGGCACTTTAAATTTTCCGATGTCGTTTGGGTCTTTGGTCACTGCAAATCTGCCGCTGTCATTTAATTCTTTGCCATTAAACAACCCAATATTTTTAAATTCATCGGCAGTAAAATCGGGTGTAAAATGGCAATCAAAGCAGTGGCCTTTGTCTAAGAAAGCATCTCTGCCGCGCATAGCAGATGCAGAAATGGCATTGCTGTCGCCATTCATAAATTTATCAAAAGGAGAGTCTCCCGTTTCGAGAGTTCTTTCAAATGCGGCAATGGCTTTTCCGAGAAGCAGCGTATTTGGGTTTTTGCCATAAATTTTAAAAAACGCAAGGCGGTAAAATTTGTTTTTATTTAACCGGGTTACCAAATCTTTTTCAGTCATCCCCATTTCCACTGAATTGCGAATCGGATGCAAAGCTTGGTCTTCTAAATTGGGCGATCGTCCATCCCAGAACAAATACGGACGATCCATGAGGTTCATCGCAGTTGGAGTATTTCGCTGGGTAGGTTTCCCCTTAAAACCGATAGAAAATGGCAAGGTATCCGCAAAGGCAAATTCAGGTTTATGGCAACTGGCACAGGAAGTTTTTTTATTGGCAGAAAGGATAGGGTCAAAAAAAAGCAATTTGCCCAATTCTACTTCGGTGCCGGGTAGTTTTTTTTCTTTTTTTTCGAGCTGAAAAGATTGAAAAAAAATGAATGAGATTCCTAGTAAAACTATCGCGAGCAATCCCTTCATGCAATGGAATCGTATTTTTTTAACAATTTGTAAAAAACTTCAAAATCATTCGCGTAGGGCGCTTCTACTGTTTTAATTTCTCCTGATGGCAATTCAAATGTAATTTTTTTGGCGTGCAATGCAAATCGAGACATCATGGGCTTGTCTTCTCCTTTGAATTTGCGTTTTATTTCAATTAATCCCCAATCTTTACCGCCATATAAGTGGTCAAATGCAATTCTGGCATTTTGGGAAGCCAAATGCACCCTGATTTGGTGCAAGCGTCCTGTTACAGGCTTACATTGCATTAAAGTGAAATGTTTAAATGTTTCTAAAGTATGAAAAAAAGTATTGGCAAGTTTTCCTGATTTTCTATCAATATGTACATTTTTTAAATCATCCACATTAATTGGAATATTCACTTCGAAATTTTCGAAGAAAATTTTGCCTTCCACAAGGGCATGGTATTCTTTTTGTATTTTCCTTTTTTCAAACTGAATGGAAATGTGGCGGTAGGCGTCTAAGTTTTTTGCCACAATTATGGCACCACTTGTTTCTCTGTCTAGCCTATGGCACATAATACAATCGCCATATGTGGCATTGGCCAGCTCCAGAATACTTGGTGCTGTAAATTTACCACGTTCCGGCACAGAAGGCACAAATGGAGGTTTGTTTATAACCACCACATCCTCGTCTTCAAACAGAATCCAATCTTTAAATCCTCCGTTTTTCTTCATTCGTTTCGCATGGATAAACGCACACGGGTAAGTACATTTTTGGTTTGCATTGGAAAATCACCATCCATCATCCATTTGTAATAGTTGGGTTCGGTGCGAAAAATGTCTTTGACTAACTTCCCTCTATGCTTTCCAAAATTAAAAACCACATCTTGGTTGTTGTTAAAAATTAATCTTCCAGCCAAATCTGCCAAATTGTTTTGTCCACTCATTCTGTGCAAACCCTCAATATCACGCGGAATGTCTTCGTAACGTTCTATTTGTGCTTTTAGCACGGCCCAAGTTGCCATGGTGTCGGCTTCAGCGCTATGGGCGTTTTCCAATTCTTTTTCGCAATAGAATCGAAACGCAGCTTTTAAATTTCGGGGTTCCTTAAAATGGTAAATTCTTTGTGCGTCTATAAATTTTCGTTTTTCTGTATCAAATTCAATCCCTGCGCGGTAAAATTCTTCCACCAGCAAAGGGAAATCAAATTTGTTTGAATTGAACCCGCCAAAATCGCAATCCTTTAAAAATAGATTCAGCTCCTGCGCCAAATCTTTGAAGCTAGGCTTATCTGAAACGTCTGCATCGCTTATACCATGTATTTGGGTAATTTCGGGCGGAATGGGGATGGTTGGATTTACCCGGTAGGTTCGCATTTCTTCATGCCCGTTCGGGTCAATTTTAATGAAGGACATTTCAACAATGCGGTCATGAGATATATTTATACCAGTAGTTTCTAGGTCGAATACGACCAACGGGCGTTTAAGGGTTAATTTCATTTTAATTGTAAACTATAGCTTTTAACGGTAGGTTCTAATAATTTGTAACGTTTTAATTTTGGAGCAAATCGGGACGCAATTTACGGGTCTTTTCTATAGACATTTCCAAACGCCACTCTTCGATTTTTTTATGATCTCCACTGAGTAAAATTTCTGGAATTTTCATTCCATTAAATTCCGCAGGGCGGGTGTACAAGGGCGGAGAAAGTAAATTGTCTTGAAATGAATCGGTCAAAGCACTTTCTTCATTGCCAATAACCCCGGGGATAATGCGCACGATGGAGTCTACCAACACTGCCGCGGCCAATTCACCGCCAGACAAAACATAATCACCAACAGAAATTTCATGGGTAACATGCATATCTCTTATTCTTTGATCTATGCCTTTATAATGACCGCAAAGAATAAGGATGTTGTTTAAAAGTGACAAAGAGTTAGAATTTCCTTGGTTTAAGGTTTCTCCATCTGGGGTCATAAAAATAACAGCATCGTATATGGTTGCACCCTTAAGTACTAAAATGCAGTTGTGCAACGGTTCTGCCATAAGCACCATGCCTGCGCCACCGCCAAATGGCGTGTCGTCAATCTGTTTGTATTTTCCCAACCCGTAATCGTGCAAGTTGTGCAAATGAATTTCAACCAACCCTTTTTCTTGTGCACGTTTTGGAATGCTGCAATTCAGTGGGCTATTTAAAATTTCAGGAACAGCGGCTACTATGTCTATGCGCATATTATAAATCTACCAAGCCGTTGGGAATATCCATCACCAAAATGCCGTCTTTTTCAGAAATTTCAAGGATCCATTCTTCCACCAAAGGAATGAGTATTTCACGGGTTTCATTCAATACAAGCAGCATTAAGCCTGCGGGATATTCTTCAATTTTAACAATTTTACCAATCGAATTGTTTTGTATGTCAAAAAGCTTCAAACCAATCCATGATTCACCATTGAACTTTTGATCTTCGGCCATATCCATTGGTTTTTCTGTAAGGATTTCCAGTCCTTCCAATTCTGAAGCAAAAATTTCATTCTCAACATCCGCAAGTTTTACAATGCCACTTTTTGGGTTAAAACGTTCAATAAGAAAGGGGACTCCTTTTCCGTCTATAGAGACAAAAAGGAAATCCCCTTGATTGATTGCTTTCGCAAATATTTCGCTGTTGAAATGCAACACTAAGTAGCCATGGAAACCATGTTTGCCGGCCACACGACCAATGGTGTGAAGCAAAGGCAACATAATCTTATCCAGGGGTTTCCTCGGTGGTTTCAGATGTAACTTTTTCTGCAGTTTCTGCTACAGCTTCTACTGCTACTGCAGCTTCTACTTCAGGTGCAGTTTCTTCTGCTGTTTCTGCTTCTAAAACTGGTTCAGCAACAACTTCTGCAGTTTCAGCAACTACCTCAGCTGCTACTTCAGCAGTTTCGGTTACTTCTTCGGTAGCAACTTCAGTCGGTTCTTCCTTAGTTTCAGTTTCTGCTGCTATTTCCGCTTCAAGCTCGCTTGTTTTAGCCAATACTTTTGCAGCAATGGCTACTTTGCGCGCAGTTTCAGCTTTCATTGCAGCTTTGTCTGCATCGCTTTTTGCATTTGCAAGTCCGTCACGTTTGTTTTGAACTGAATTTTCCTTCTCAGTTAACCAAGTAGCAAAATTTGCATCCGCCTGTTCTTGGGTAATAGCACCTTTTTTTACACCTACTTGAAGGTGTTTTTTGTAAAGCGCACCCTTGTAACTAAGGATTGCATTTGCTGTGTCTGTTGGGGTAGCGCCTGTCATAAGCCATTCAACTGCCCTGTTTAAATCAATGTCAATGGTTGCTGGATTTGTAACCGGGTTGTAGGTACCAATTTTCTCAATGAAACGACCATCCCTCGGAGCACGCGAATCCACCACCACTAGGTGAAAGAAAGCACTTTTCTTTCTACCATGTCTCTGTAATCTAATTTTAGTTGCCATATTTTTCTTTTTACCGCTGGTATCCAACCAACGGGGGCGCGAAATAAAGCAATATTTGTGGAATTACCAAAGATTTATGGAAGAATCTATTTATTGAAAGGTAGCTTGAGGTTTGAATTGGAGCCGAGAATATCAATATGTAATTGTCTTGTTCTTTTAGTTGATTTTTTTTCATTTGCTTTCTAAAGTAACAAAACTTAGAATTCCAAAATGATTTTCACTCTCTCCTTGTTCGGATTGGCAATGGCTTTTACAACTGTGTTTGTATTTTAGGGAAAATGGTCTTTGCTTAGGACTTGCCAATTGTGTTTGTATCACCTTTGCCCATGCTTTCGGGGTATTGGTTTATCTAAATTTAAATTCAGATAAGCACAGTTATTACAACTCACCTTTTATTGAACACCACCAAAAACTGTCCATTGAGCTCATGGGTTTAATTATTGGAGTAATAAGCGGCTGTGTGATGGGACTTTTTGCATTGTTGGCCAAACGGATGATAGAGAAAAAGGTTTGATTATTTCTGCTTCAGCAATTGCCGTATAGCCGCAACATGCGCCAGCAATACCAATGGAACCACACAACAAGGTAGCCAAATAAAAGGAAAGTAGAAAATAGCGATATTGGGTTGGTCGAATCCGAATTTTTGGAAAGGCATGGGGGTAGAGAAGACGGCCAAGTAGACAATATTTACCAAAAGCATAAGACAGGCTACATTCCAAATGAGCAAACCATTGCGCCTAATTTTACCTCCCCTAAACAACAGAACCCCTACCATTATTGCACTTATACCACATAGTATGTCAAAATTATTGCCTTCAAAGGTCATGATTTTGGGTAATAATTTTTGGGTAAATAAAAGGTACAAAACCACTTCAACCGGAATTCTAACCACATGCAACCAGGTTAAAGTTTTTAAATCTAAGTTATCGAGCCATGCGCGGCCTTTTGCCGTAAAAAGGATAATCAGTATGGCAATGAGAGGTGGCAATAGCAACCAAATAAAATGCGGCGGCGTACTTTTCAGGTCGAGATAAAAGCCAGATAAACCGACCACAGCTTGAATGCTTAGCCACACCAGCACTAGGATTAGGAAAAGGCCTGCGTTTTTCGCCGCTTTAAACATCATCCAAACGGCCAGGGCGGTTGTAACAATAAAAAGGGCCGGAATATAGAAAGGCAAGTTTTGCATATGGGTTTTATTCAATTATTTTCATCTTCGCAAATTTAAGCACCAGTTTCTTCTCTCCTAAAGCATCGAAATTTACCACCGCTTTTCGGTTTGGGCCGTCTCCTTCTATTTCTGCAACAGTGCCAAAACCAAATCTTTGGTGCTGCACTCGCTGGCCGGCGATTAAAGTGCGCAAGTCATCTTCCTTAAAATGGGGATCTATTTCAGGTAAATTTTGTATGGGCCGAGAAACCTGTTGAAGCAATGTAGTGGTTTTGGTAACGTTGGTTCTTTCTACGCCAGGGTTGCGCTGTTGTGCAAACAAATTCAGTGGGCTTTGGCTTCGCATGCCTGAAAGGTCCATATCCAAATATTCTTTGTCTATTTCCTCAATAAATCTGCTAGGTTCACAAGGTGTGAGGTTGCCATAACGAAAGCGGCTGGTGGCAAACGTAAGGCTTAGTTTTTTCTCAGCACGCGTAATGGCAACATAAAAGAGGCGTCGTTCTTCTTCCAAATCAGCGCGACTCGTCAATGCCATTTGCGAAGGGAATAGGTTTTCCTCGAGCCCCACAATAAATACATGTGGATATTCTAGACCCTTTGCTTGGTGAATTGTCATCATACTGATGCAATCTCTATCAGGGTCTTGGTTTTTTGGGTCGTCAGTGTACAACGCTACTTCTTCGAGGAAGTTTGGGAGAGTTTTTTCCACTTCGCTTTCGTCGTCCTCCACGAATTCTTTAATCCCATTCAGCAGCTCCACTATATTTTCATAATGACTCACCCCTTCAACGGTTTTGTCATCGTACAAGGTTTTAAGCAAGGTTGTTTGACGGGCTACATGCATGGCCAAATCATAGGCATTGTGTGTTACAGCCATTGCCATAAAGCTTTTTACCATGATGGCAAAATTCTCAACCCGCACGGCAGCAGTGCCCAATTCGGGAATTTGACGTGCATGGCTTACCACATCCCAAATGCTGCATTTTCTTTCAGATGCAACCAAAATTAGTTTGTTTACGGTTGTGTCCCCAATTTGCCTTGCAGGGTAATTGATAATTCGTTTCAAGGCTTCTTCATCGTCTGGGTTGATGATAAGCCTTAAATAAGAAAGAAGGTCTTTGATTTCTTTGCGTTGGTAAAAACTTGTGCCGCCGTAAATGCGATAGTCAATATTTGCCCTGCGCATAGCTTCTTCAAAGGCACGGCTTTGTGAATTGGTGCGGTACAGAACGGCGAACGCTTTATTGGGCAGTTGAAGGTTGTTTTTTTCTTCAAAAATACTCTGGGCTACAAATCTTGCTTCTTCGGCCTCGGTAATGCTTCGCACCACTTTAATTTTGTCGCCTTCTTCATTGGCTGTCCAAACTTGTTTCTCAAGTTGGTTTTTGTTTTTCTTAATCACGCTTCCAGCGGCTTTTACAATATGGCTGGTACTGCGGTAATTTTGTTCGAGCTTAAAAGTCGCAACATCCGGATAATCGCGGTTGAAATTTAGAATGTTTTGAATATTGGCACCACGAAAAGCGTATATGCTCTGGGCATCGTCGCCTACCACGCATATGTTTTGGTACACTGCAGCCAATCTTTTGGTAATCATATACTGCACATGATTTGTATCTTGATACTCATCAACCATAATATATTTAAAGCGATGTTGCCATTTGTTGCAAACGTCTATATGGTCTCTTAGCAACCTGTACATGTTTATAAGGATATCGTCAAAATCCATGGCTCCAGCCCTAAAGCACCGGTCTGTATAGGTGTTGAAAATGTCTAAAAACTTGGTACGGTTGGCCGCTTTGTCCTGCATCATGTTGTCCTCATTTTGGGCATAAGCATGCGAATCTATCAAGTTGTTTTTGCACATGCTTATTCTGCCCAACATCATGTTTGGCTTATATACCTTTTCATCCAGATTCATTTCTTTTACGATGGATTTAATTAGGCTTTTGCTGTCTGCACTGTCGTAAATGGTAAAGTTTTTAGGATAACCCAATCTATCGGCTTCTTGTCTTAATATTCTTGCAAATACACTATGAAAAGTGCCCATCCATATGCTTTTCGCTGCTGTTCCGACTAGCGATTCTATACGCAACCGCATCTCACGTGCGGCCTTGTTTGTAAACGTTAGTGAAAGTATTGAAAATGGGTCAACCCCTAAATGAATAAGGTGGGCTAGCCGCACTGTTAAAACCTTTGTTTTACCAGAACCAGCGCCTGCAATAATCATAACGGGTCCGTCGGTTTTGAGCACTGCTTCTCGCTGCGGATCGTTCAGCTTATCTAAGTACGGAGGGAAATCTTCTGAATGTGTGGGCTGCATGAAAGTAGCAAAGTTAAGGCGATTTTTGGCGCTATGGGTTCACAATTTGTGAACGATTTTGATTCACAATTAACAAATCTTACTTTTGTGACGGTATGGTCAATAGACATGCTCCAAAACTTCAATTTGTTGTTTTCGGAATAGCTGTATTGTTTTTTGGTTCTTGTACCATTTTAAAACCTATAGATAAAGAGAAAGGATTTGGCGGTTTGTGGCTGCCAGCAGATAGTAATTTGGCCGTAAATAGGCCAAAAGAAGTTGGTTTATTCAAAGAAATACCCGCACAGAATTTAAAGATTGCAAGTAGCAACTTAAATATAGGGAGCCAAATGGGTAAAATTGTTTGCGATGCACAACGTCTCGGAAATAAGAAATTTGCACCACGTTTCCCCCATAAAATATCCACTGACTCCACGGAATCCAAGTTTTATCAACCCCGAAAAGATGCCAAAGATGCATTGTTTGTAACAATGGGAGGTGGGATTTTGTATTTCATAAGTTATTTGTTATTGGGGCAGCCTGCTTTTAGCCTACTCATGTGGCTGCCTGCCATAGCAAATCCATTGTTGTTGATTTTAGGCGTGGTGTTAGTTTTAGGCTTGTTCATTGCATTTTTTATGGCAATAAGGGCATTGAAAGACATGAAAATCAATCAGAATCAAGATGGTAAGCAGTTTGCCATAATAGCGCTGCTCGGTTCTCTGGGTATGTTAATAAGCATGGCTCCCCTGGTTGTAGTTACTTTGGTTCTCGTCATTTATTGGTTGCTAACCCAATAAAGAAAAGGGTTGCTACTTCAATTTTCGTCCCCTTATTTTGAAAACGGGAAAAATACCCAAAAAACACAATGAAATGGGCACAAAAAGTTGAATTAGATCAATGGGAATTGATTTTTTTGGTGGTTTTTATTTTTTTCTGCGGCTTTATGCTGGCAAATTTAATTTGGAACCGCAAGGAAAAGAAAATTCTTCTTGGATTGCAATCCATTATTCAATCTGAGAATGAAATTGAAAACGGATCTGGAGATATTGAAAAATCATCGGATATTGAAGACGCACTTAAAGCACTTTTCGAATCACGCAAAGCCGAATTGGACCGGTTAAATCGGATGGAGACTTATCGCCGCGATTACATTGGCAATGTTGCGCATGAACTAAAAACACCCATTTTCACCATTCAAGGTTACTTGGATTCAATTACAGATGAGTTGGAAGAAGAAAAGTTTGATATGGAAATTGTACAATCCTTTCTGCAAAAAGTAATTAAACATACAGATAGACTCAATCAAATTATTAGCGACTTAGATACAATTACCAAATATGAAAGTGGCTATTTGCAATTGGATTATGAGGACTTTGATTTGCTCGAATTGGTAAATGAAGTCATAGAATCTTTAGAAATGCAAGCGGCAGAAAAGGGAATTCACCTTTACGATTATGCGCTGCCAGGAAAATACATAGTGCATGCCGATAAATTTCGGATAAGACAGGTAGTTACAAATCTTTGCTTTAATTCTATCAAATATGGAAAAGTGGCAGGGTATACCAAAGTGCGCTTGTCAAATACGAGAGAAAAAGTAATTGTTGAGGTTGCAGATAACGGCATAGGCATTCCGTCGAGCCATTCAGCACGTATTTTTGAAAGATTTTATCGGGTGGAAAAAAGCCGCAGCCGCGACAGTGGCGGCAGTGGGTTGGGTTTAAGTATCTGCAAACATATCATTGAAGCTCATGGAGAAAATATAACCGTACTGAGCACAGAGGGTGCAGGCAGCGTGTTTAGTTTTAGTTTAAAAGCGGTTTAGTGAGAGATCTATCACTTTTCCTTCCACTGTTTTGGACAGATGAGAATGATTGTTAAATTACCATGAACAAATAAAGTATTTTTGCACCTCAATTTAATTCCTAAATGTCTAATTTAATTTCAGGCGGTCAGCATGTTTACAATCCATTGGAAAGCATGATGAGCCGTTTTAATGAAGCCGCCCGCATTCTTGGGCTAGATGATCAATTTGCCAATGTATTAAAGTCACCCGAAAAATGTGTAATCGTTAATATGCCCGTAACCATGGACAACGGTGCAATACAAGTTTTTGAAGGGTACCGTGTAGTGCATAGCAGCCATCTTGGCCCTTCCAAAGGGGGTGTTCGTTATAGTATGGATGTAAATTTAGATGAAGTTAAAGCGCTTGCAGCTTGGATGACCTGGAAATGTGCGGTTGTAAATATTCCTTATGGCGGTGCTAAAGGGGGTATCAAGTGCGATCCGCGTATCATGAGCAAAGGAGAACTTGAAAGATTGACGAGAGCCTATACTTTGGCATTGCGCCACGTTTTTGGGCCAGACAACGATATTCCAGCACCAGATATGGGAACTGGGCAACAGGAAATGGCTTGGATTGTGGATGAATATTCTAAAATACAGGGTCAGAACCAATGGGCGGTTGTTACCGGTAAACCCTTGGTTTTGGGCGGGAGTTTAGGAAGGGTAGAGGCTACAGGAAGAGGTGTTATGGTTTCTACACGCAGTGCTATGGCAAAGCTTGGGATTAAACCTACAGAGGCCACTGCAGTTGTGCAAGGTTTCGGCAACGTGGGTTCTATTTCTGCAAAATTAATTGCCCAATTGGGTGTAAAAATAGTGGCCATTAGCGATATCAGCGGTGGGTATTATAACCCGGAAGGAATAGATGTGCAGGCCGCCATTGATTTTGTGGCAAAAAGTGAAAGCAGAAATTTAGATGGATACAAAGGTGGACAAATGGTTTCCAATGCAGAGTTGCTGGAATTAACATGCGATATTTTAGTACCCGCAGCCATGGAAGACCAGATAACACCTGAAAATGCCATGAATATCAAGGCCAAATTAATAGTGGAAGGAGCCAATGGACCTACCACGGCGGATGCCGATCCTATACTAAGAAATAAAGGCATTCTTGTAGTGCCAGATATTTTGGCCAATGCGGGCGGTGTTACAGTGAGCTATTTCGAATGGGTTCAAAATCGTTTGGGTTATTATTGGACAGAAGAACGTGTGCACAGACGCAGCGATAGGGTTATGAAACAGGCATTCGATCATATTTATACTACCGCGGAAAAATACAACGTAGACATGCGAATTGCAGCCTACATAGTGGCTTTGGATAAGGTAGCAAGCACGCTTAAATTGAGAGGGTCGTTTTAAGGTGCTTTAATTTTTTTGCCATCAAAGGCAATGTCAAAGATATCGAATCATTCATATTCAAGGATAATTTTAAATTTAATGCCTAATTTTGCGGCCATGATGATACACCGCGAAGGATTTAAAATTATCCTTTTTACAACGTTGCTGCTGGGTGCCTTAAATTTTGGAATATATCTATTGGCTGGAGATGGCTGGATTTTTAGTGCTATATTGTTATTATCTCTCCTGTTTTTTATTTTGGTGGTTCAGTTTTTTCGCAACCCCAATCGTTTTACCCCAATAGATGAAAATCATATCATAGCGCCTGCTGATGGTAAAATTGTTGTAATTGAAGAGGTCGAAGAACCCGAATTTTTTAAAGACAAACGCATTCAAATTAGTATTTTCATGTCGCCGCTAAATGTGCACGTAAATCGTTATCCAATTGGAGGTATAGTTCGCTATCAAAAATACTATGCAGGCAAATACCTTGTGGCATGGCACCCAAAAAGCAGCACTGAAAACGAAAGAACTACAGTGGTTGTAGAGGGTAAAAACGGCGCAGTCTTGTTTAGGCAGATTGCCGGTGCTGTGGCCCGAAGAATTATTTGCTACGCAAAAGAAGGCAACAAGGCTACCCAAGGCACCGAGTTTGGATTTATTAAATTTGGATCGCGTATTGATATCTTTTTACCAGTGACATGTAAGATTAATGTCACATTGGATCAAAAAACGGTTGGCGGTGAAACTATTGTTGCAACTTTTTCATAATTGAACATTATATTTGTGGTATAATATTTGAAACCCTTTAAATCATGAAAAAGACCTTATTAATAGCAATAGTAGCATTTGGATTTTCATTTGCTTCTAAAGCTCAAACGCAACCTTCTGCTGTAAACGAAACCAAACCTGCCGTGGTTGTAACTGCAACTGACCCGGTACAAACTCCAACTCCAGTGGTTTCTGCGGACACCGTTGTGGCTGTAAAAAAGCAATGTGCAGGTGAAGGAACGAGCAAATGTAAAAGTGGATCTGGAAAGGGCTGTTGTAAAGCAAAGCAAGGCGAAGCATCTGCTTCTACTGCTCCTAGCTCCACTGCAACTTCAACCCCTGCAGTACAGACTGGTGGAACAACACCAACAACCGCACACAAATGCGGCAGCACTGGTTGCTGCAAGAAAAAAGCTACAAAAAGTGGCTCCTGATTGATAAATGTAAATTACCTCAAAATCCCCTACAATTTGTAGGGGATTTTTTTTGCTTTAGTTTGAAGTATTTCAGCGTAACTTTGTGCAAATTTTTACAAAAATATATGTCATTTAGGCGCACCGCCATTGGGTTAATCACAGTCGTATCTTTTACTGCTATTTTGGCTGGTGTTTACTTATATTTTAATTTTAATTCGCGCAGCAATTTAATTTCCGTTGTGCCACAAAATGCAAACTGGTTTTATCATTTTCAAACAAAAAAAATAAAATCGAAAATGCAAGGCCCACAACCCGCATATTTCGACAGTTTTACAAAATGCTTTCGCAATTTGCCAATTTTCACCGGAATAAAAGAACCTACCGAACCTGGAATAGCGTTGTTTTCTGATTTGGTGTTGTTCTCTAATCAATATGGGTGGTATGCAGCAATAAGTGTGAATTCAGAATCTAAATTAACCGCTTTTGTAAAATCACCAGGGTGTCAAATGCATGTGGGAGGAATTATCCCAAGTGCAGATTGCAAATTCGTGAAAGCAAAAAAACACGCAATTTATTTTGCTTGGAAACATAAGGCATGTGTTGTTTTTGTTCCAAACGATACACTAGAAAATTTAGATAGAACCGAACAAGCTTTGGCGGTGGTATTTAAGGAAGAAAAGAAAAGTATAATTACGGAGTTAAAGGGGATTAAAGAATTGTATGACAAGGATGGAGATATTCTTTTTTATGCCAAGGAAGATTTTACAGAATTGACCCAAACGGTAAACTTAAGAAGTACGAATGCAGAATTTTATTTTCCAAAAGGTAAAGCAGGAAAAAAAATATCTCCGCTGTGGTTATTTAGCAAAGCCGGTGCTAAATTTGATTCGGGGCAGCTGGAAATGAGTCTCAATAAGGATAATACTCTTACCAGTCAGGAATATTTAAATTTAACTTTCAAGACATTTTTTCAATATTTAAAACCTTACACAGAATGACAATTACTAAAAAAATAAAAGAAATTTTAGATCAGCGCATTATGATAATTGATGGGGCCATGGGCACCATGATTCAGAAATACAAATTATCAGAAGCACAATACCGCGGCGACCGTTTTAAGGATTTCGAGCATTCTGTAAAGGGGAACAATGATTTGCTGGTTTTAACCCAGCCAGAAATTATTGTAGATATTCACAAAGAATTTTTGGCCGCAGGCGCAGATATATTGGAAACCAATACATTCAATGCAAATTGCGTTTCCATGGTAGACTACCATATGGTAGATTTGGTGGTTGAACTCAACCTTGAAGCAGCAAAACTAGCAAGACAAGCCGCAGATGAATACAATACAATAGATCCATCCAAACCGCGCTTTGTAGCAGGAGCTATGGGGCCAACCAATAGAACCACGAGCTTAAGTCCGGATGTAAACAATCCAGGGTTTAGGGCAATTACATTTGATGAATTGCGCGATGCCTATCGCCAGCAAGCCATTGCCTTGATAGATGGAGGTGTGGATTTGATATTGATTGAAACCGTTTTTGACACCCTTAATGCAAAAGCAGCTATTTATGCGGTAAATGAATTGAAGGCTGAACGCAACATAGACATTCCGTTAATGGTGAGTGGAACCATAACGGATAACAGTGGACGAACATTAAGTGGACAGACGCCAGAAGCATTTTGGAATTCAGTTTCCCATGGAGAGTTATTGTCTGTAGGCTTAAATTGTGCATTAGGTGCAGAGCAAATGCGCCCATTTATTGAAGAAATCAGCAAAAGTGCTTGGGTTTATATTAGTGTATATCCAAATGCTGGCTTACCCAATGAATTTGGGGAATATGATGATACTCCAGAACATATGGCTTCCGTTTTAAATCAATGGTGTAAAGATGGGATTGTGAATATTGTTGGAGGGTGTTGCGGTACCACCCCAGAGCATATAGCTGCAATTGTGGCTGTTGCAAAGAATCACGTTCCACGGCATGTCCCTCAACTTATTGCCATCTAATTTGGCCTATCGGAAATTTCATTTCTAAAACGTACATTTGTATTTTTATAATGGGCGATATTCAAACAATGAACACTCCGGCAACTGCCTTTGATCTATTTGCAGATTTAGAGACTACTAACCACGAGCAAATCGTATTTTGCCAAGACAATGCTACAGGCCTTAAGGCAATTATAGCCATACACAATACGGTACTTGGCCCAGGTTTGGGTGGTACTCGAATGTGGTCTTATGCCAAAGAGAAAGATGCTGTTCGCGATGCATTGCGATTGAGCAGAGGTATGACTTATAAGGCTTCGGTAGCAGGATTGAATTTGGGAGGTGCCAAAGCCGTAATTATTGGTGACCCAAGAACCCAAAAAACAGAAGCTTTGATGCGCAAGTTTGGCCGATTCGTAGAAAATTTAAACGGTAAATACATAACCGCTGAAGATGTTGGAACTACAACGCGCGATATGGAATATGTGAAAATGGAAACCGATAGCGTAGTTGGATTGCCAGAGGCCATGGGTGGTGGCGGGGATCCATCTCCAGTAACTGCTTACGGAACCTATATGGGTATCAAAGCCTCTGCGAAAGCCGCGTGGGGCAATGAAAGTCTTGAAGGCAAATCCGTGGCTGTGATGGGAATTGGCAAAGTAGGTATGCACCTGTTAGAGCATCTTCACAAAGAAGGTGCGCGCCTGTATGTCTCAGATTTAAACCAAGATGCTTTGAAGCAAGCTGGGCATTATGGAGCCATTCCCATAGCAGGTGATGACATGTTTGATATGGATGTAGATATTTTTGCTCCCTGCGCTATGGGTGCAATTTTAAACACGGATACCATTGGCAGGTTAAAATGCCAAATAGTTGCGGGTGCTGCAAATAACCAACTTGAAGATGAATTGATTCACGGTGATATGATAAAAGCAAAAGGTATACATTATGCCCCAGATTTTGTGATCAATGCAGGTGGTCTTATCAATGTATATAGCGAATATACTGGATATGTGAGAGAGATTGCTTTTGCGCAGACAGAAAACATTTATAACACCATTTTAAATATATACAAATTGTCTAGCGACAAGGGAATAAATACACAAATGGCCGCCATTGAAATTGCCGAAAAAAGAATCAAGGATATGATGTTGGTAGGTTCTACCTATTGAGGGTAAGAGTCAACAATCGAAAATTTCCATTCTTTTGCAATTAGAATTGTACTATTTTTTATCTTAGTTCTAGCTATATTAAAGGTAGTTAGAGAAACTAATCTTATATTCGTCCCTTTGCAGTTTCGATATTTAAATATTAAAAACTCTACAGCGGTGCTTTATGTGCTTGCGCTGGCTTTGTTTTTGTACCTTCTGGTATGGTGGCGCGCTGAATGGCCTGCTGGTGGCGAAGATAGCTGGAATCATTTTTTATATGCCCGTTGGTGTCTAAAACATCCAGAACTTATGCTGGATCAATGGGGGAAACCGTTGTTCACCATTCCAGCAATTCCATTCGCTATGTTTGGGATTCAAGGTTTGTATGTCTTCAATATTCTGTGTTGTTTAGGGGCTGGGCATTTGTGTTATTTAACTGCCAAACGATTGGGGATGCGATTGCCTTGGATGGCGGCAGTTTTCTTTCTTTTTCAGCCTATTGTTTTTGGAAATGTAATCTCTGGACTTACAGAACCTATAAACGCCATTTTTCTTGCTTGGATTTTTTATTGTTTTGTATCCAAACGTTTTTTAGTAGGCACAATATTAGCATCACTTCTGCCTTTTTTTAGATCTGAAGGTTTTGTAATAATAATTGCCATTGGCGTTTTTTTACTGGCGAGTAGGAAGTGGAAATATTTGCCATTTTTACTTTCTGGCTCATTTTTTTATACCTTAATATTTGGCATTTTTTGGGGCAACTGGGGTGCACTGGTAAATCTAAATCCATACATTAAACATGAAGTAGAAGGCAGGTTTGATCCTGGACATGGAAATTTTTGGCATTATGCCAATGGGTTTCAGAAAATTTGGGGGCTCTTAATAGCCTTGATGCTGCTCATTGCCGTTGTTTATTTGGCGTTGCATATTGTATATCTATTGCGAAAACGAACCCAAGAGGAACGAAGTAGGCTCGCATTTTGGTTATGGTCGCCGGTATTTTTGTCATTTTTTTTGGCCCATTCTTTCATTTGGTGGAATGGCAGCATGGGTTCTCATGGTTTGTTGCGTGTGTTTTTGGTTGTGGCTCCAGCCGTGGCATTGCTGGCGCAATATGCATTTGACCGCATTTTATCTGCAGAATTGAGGTTTGTAAATAAGTATTTACCCATTCTGACCACCGTTTGTACAATTTATTTGGCATATAATGGCAATAAAATTAGATTGCCTTGGCATGATGAACCTTCCATAGCGGGTTTTCCAGGTTCTGAAAACATAGCTAAGAGCATCGCTTTTATTCAAGCACACCCAGCGCTAAAAAACAAGGTAGTGGTTCATCAATTGCCGTTCATAAATGCCCAACAAGGTTGGGACCCCTGGGCAGAAATAAAAGAAACCCGAACTGTATATTTATGGAGTTTGGACAAGGATCCTAAGAAAGATTGGATGCCCGATAGTTGTGTGGTTATTTGGGATGGATTTCATGCACCGCGCGAAGCCACGATGCCTTTAAATATTATGCAACAAATGCCCGCCTATTATGAAATTGCTTTTTTCCCTGCAAAGGATAGTATTTACGATATTCGGTTGTTTTTAAAAATAAAAAGCACCTTACATTAATTTCTATTTATTCCAATAAATTGAACAAATTTTTAAATGAATTTCCCGAGGAAATAGAAGCTCCAGAATCTGATTATTTGTTTGTTGGGCCTTCCAAAATATTCGGAGCAGGCGACGGTTTGTATACTGCCATTGAAATTCACACAAATGAAATCATTGCAATTTTTAAAGGAGAAAAATTATCGGAAGCTGAATCAAAAACCCGTGCAGAAAGAAAAGCGGATGGGTATTTTGTAAAAATGTTGGATGGTACAATTCTAGATTCTGCAAATGTAGAATGCTTCGCCAAGTATGCAAATGATGCTGAGGGATTCGGAAAATTTGCCTTAAGAAACAATGCTAAAATTAGCCTAAATGAATTGGATGAAGTTTGTCTAGTAGCCTCCAAGAAAATTCTTCCAAACCAAGAAATATTTACCAGCTATGGAAAAAAATATTGGGATAATTATTTAAATTCCAACGAGTCAATCACGAAAGGAATTTCGAATAAATTTAAATAAAATCATCCCTATCATTCATAGCTGTGCTTTCCGGTTTCCCAGCCTCTAGAAATCAACAATTTATCACCGGATTCAATTGCGCCATTTTCAATTTCTGTACCCATTGAGTCATTCCACCGGTTTAGAAAACCGAATAGAGCCACTACGCCTAAAATCTCCACAACTTCACCTTCATTCCAGTGTAATCTCAACTTCTCTGCAATAGCATCATCCACTGCGTTGGGAACGGATGAACTTAGAATTGCAAATTCTAAGGCTGCACGTTCAGCCTCAGTGAATGCTGAGTGCGTTTGGAATTCCCATATATTCTCCATTTGATCTGCAGTAGCTCCATATCTTTCAGCAGCCCTTATTGTATGCGCTTGACAATATCTGCAACCAGCCGCATTGCTACTAACATAGCCAATGAGGCGCTTTAGAGAACTCGTAACTCTCCCTTGATTCTCCATGACAGCCTTGTTCAAGGCAATAAAAGCGTAAGCAATTTGGGGGCGATGATACATGGTTTTAACGCTGTTCGGACAAAATCCGAGAGTCTCATTGTAGAATTCCACTAGCTTTTGCAACTCAGCATCGTCTTTTTCAGAAGCAGGATAGGTTAGGGGCCGTTTCATAATTGTAGTATGTTTTATTCCTTTTCATTTAGCAAAAGTATAGTTGCTAGGAATCAAAGTTAAATGTTATTTTTGAAAGAATTAATTTTTAATTGAATGGGAATCCAAATTTCTTCTTGGGAATCCAACGCATTTTTTTTTGTATTTCTCTCCCATAACCTCAAAATAGGGGCGATTGTCTGGCTTATAAATTGATTTTGGAAACCATTCTAAACATATATAGTCATAGGTTTTGAGAAATTCACTGGGCAATCCGGTGTGCAAAAAAACGGCATAGAAACCTGCGGGCCCATCAAGCCTTTGCATATTTGGCTCCACAATTGTTTCGTCTGTAATTTCAACCGATGCCCATTTGTTGAATTTAGCATTGGTGTCGAAATTTAAATAATCAAATGGATCAGAATAGATTTGAAGACAAAGTATTTCCGTGTTTTTTCGGTGCGTTATTGGTTTTATTTGTGGCATAAAACCACTGAAAAGTTGCAATATTTTGTCTTCCATCAAACGCATTTCCACAAACTGTCCTAAAAGTATTTTGGGTTCTATTTCTTCAATTCTTAAGAATATATTTTATAATTTAAATAAGAGATTCTCCATTCAAATCCGTGGTTAAAACATCACTCATGTAATCAAAAATAGGGCGAATACTTTTAAATATTTTGGCAATTTCCAATGCAAAATTATCAGCTTGTATTTCCTTGTCAGAAAAATTGTGTCTAAACAGAAATTGCTTTTGTCTGATTAAGTCTATTGCGGGATGGTCTATAGAAAAACCGCGGGGGACGGTATTCACTTTTTCGCCGTGTATTTGGGTGAAATTTGTTATAAAAGCCTTTGATTTTAGCAATTTATGCCACGCTTTATAATTGATTTCTATGTCTCGCCGAATTCTTTTTAAATCTTCTGGATTGGGTGAAAAAAAGCCACAGGCCAGAAAACTACTTCCAGGTTTAATTTGCACGTAATATCCACCTCTTTTTGCTTTGGTTGCGCGTTGCATTCTAAAAGCAAACCTGGCATTGTAAGGCGACTTGTCTTTGCTGAAACGCACATCGTTGTATATGCGGTATAAACTTTTTTTACCGGTTGTTTCTACCAAGGAATCGTGTTTGTTCATTTCGGAAATTACACTCTCTGCAAATTCAACCATGTTGTGTTGCGCCGCTGCGTAACTTTCTTTGTTTGTATTAAACCAATATCGATCGTTGTTTTGGGCAAGATTTTTTAAAAATTGAACGGTATTTTTATTTAGGGTCGGGTATTTCATTCGTTGTTTTTTTCTTTTTCCAAGTTTTTATACTGTAGTCCAATCCCAGACCAAGAATGTGGAAGTATCTGTTGTAAGTTGCTTTGCCATAATCGGGTCGAAATATATAATAGGCTTCCACTTTCAAGTGTTTGGCAATTTTGTATTTAACCCCTAGTTGATCACGCCAGTTATCCACCAAAGAATTTCCCCCGATGCGGAAAATAGGTTCTACCGATACAAAGGCGTCTAGCTTTTTAATTATAGAATAATTGGCTGAGAATCTGAATCGGTAATACCCTTTGGCTTTGTCTGGTTTGCTAGGGTCGTCTAAATCCTGAATCTGGTTTTGAAGCAATCCCCGAATTCCAAATTCCCAGTTTTTAAAATCTTGATTGTATTGGAATCCAACACTATAGCGATGGTAAATGGACTTCGCTACCCATGCTTGCCTGTATTCTGTAAGTAAGTCCAATGCTTTGGTTAATTTATAACTTGCGCCGGCACTTAAATAAGAAGCATTGTATGTTTTTAAGTTGTTAATGTACCGCCTTTGATATTGGAAGTCGTATTTCCATTTTGGGGCAAAACTGTGCTTAAATGACAAACTATACCAGCCTTGCCCATCCACAGGATCAGTGATATTAGTCTGACACAATGCATTGGGTATTGCGAAAATAAGCAATAGAAAACCAAATAAATTCGGAACTCCCTTATTCATACCAGATCACCAACTGGGTTGTGTCGCGAATGAGGTCTATATGTTTAATTTCTATGCGGGTAATATTTAATCCTGTTCTTTGTTTCAAGTCGGCGATAAGTTCGTCTCTGCACTGCGGCTTTATGAGTTGAATGTTGTCGTAGAGTATTTCCTGATTGAACTCATATTTCGCAAATATTCGTGCTTCTATAAGAACTGCCAGACCAACGATGACTCCGCCAATGGCAGCAAACTCCATGATTTGCAAACTCATGGCAGCCAATAGACCCAAGGATATGGATAAGAACAAATAAGTCATGTCCTTGGCTGTGAGACCTTCCGTCCGGTACCGGAGCATAGAGAATACCGCAAATAGCCCAAAAGCAGCGCCTGTACTTAGTGTAACTTTGTTTAGAACCAAGGAAACAAAAAAGATAATGCTGTTAACCGCGAAGAAACTCAGGAAAAGTTCGCGTTTTCGGTATCTTGAAAAATACAAGCCACGAATGAGTAAAATAAGCAACAACACGTTCAGCAGAAATCGCATTCCCACGGGAACAGTAAGTATAGAAGATATCAAGTTTTCAGGCATTCTCTGTTAGTTTGTAAATGGCACGCAATGTAGGTTTAAAAAGATTGTGTTTCAATTCTTTTCTCAGGCTGGTCATACCCAAACAGTACTTACTAATCCTGCAATTTTGTATGCCCATTTGTTTCATTTGATGGTCAAAGGCACCCGCTTTTAAGCCCTGACTTTTACTTTCCGCAATTACCAAACTGGGATACAGTATATTTTTTCCCAGTGCATTGGCTGAAATATCAAGGTCAAAAGTTACTTTTAAATCAAGGGTTTTGTGCAACAAAGTAATTCGTTGATATTCAATGGTAAGCTTGGGTAATAGATTTTCGACAGTGTAAGGGCTATTGAGAGACACAAATTCAGTGGCTTCAAATAAGTTATTGCCAAGCTGACGGTGCTTTATGGTTTGCTGCCTTGCTGTTTTTTCTTTAATCTCAATATAGCTTATTCCTTCTTGTAAATATGCACGTTTGCGAACTTTGTAGCGATGTGCCATTTGTCTGTGGTTTGCATGGTACATGTCCAGTTGCATTGTGTCGAAATACTCAGTGGAATATTGGAAAATTCTGTAATTTTTATTTTCCAGAATTAGATAATCCGTGCAGCAATTCTCTAAAATATGATGGAGTTTGTTTTGGTGCAATAGGTATTTTACATCATGCCGGCGCAATAAACCTGGCCGTAGGTTTAATGATTCTAAGTCGATACTTGCGAAAATATCCAAATGAAGCTCTTGGTTCATGGTAAAAACTGATTCAGCAAAGAAATGCGGTTGGTGATATGCGTTTTTAATTTGGCTTTTTCCGCAGTAAAGTCAGATTGGTTGTTAAGGTGCGTATATTTCGCTTGCTCTCCATTAATACCTACCACATACGGTGAAATAAGGCTATGGTATTTTTCAATCAACAAATCCATATCCGTTTGGTTAAAAATAGTTGTTTTGAAATTTAGCATATAATCTTTGTAGCGTTTAAAATAGATGGCATCATTCGCTACAAGGTGGATCAAAGGCCACATAGTTCCAACTTCGTTCATGGTTAAAGAAAGCCCGGGCAAGCCGCCAGGTCCGCCTCCACCGCCAACCGTTCCAGTAATTCCAGGACTTTTATTAAGCGCCTCGTTATTGTCCCACGGAATCCAGGTGAGTTTGTTGTTGCTATGGTTGTACAGATAATAATTATGCGCCATTAGGCCATAACTATCCCAGTTTACAATGCTGTTGTTTACTGCCAGATATTTTAGAAAATGGTCCATATTAAAAACCTTTTCTAGCCCAGCTCGCCAAGCTGCAGAATCAGTGCCGCGCAAGGGAGAATTTAATGCAGTAATAAAGGCTGTTATGTCGGAATAATCCGCTGCGGATTCGTTGTTTTTCTTTTCAAATTCCGTCTGCACAAAACCGCTAAGTTTGGATTCTGGCTTGTAAATATTGCCACCTTCTTCTCCGAATTGCATTTTTATCATGTTGTCCTCAGGCAACTCTACAGCGCAGTATACACCGCAATATTTCAAACCTGTACCAAAGTCAATCCATACTTTATAAAATGCAGTTTTGGGAGCCTGAATTCCAGCATTTCTGAAAATGTC
Source organism: Bacteroidia bacterium (assembly GCA_038317095.1). GTDB lineage: Bacteria > Bacteroidota > Bacteroidia > NS11-12g > UBA955 > JAGXTF01. The sequence continues at coordinate 31,808 of JBBQBB010000033.1, forward strand.
TGCAGTAATTTTTTCCCGAATGAGTGAATTGTCTTTGGCACCAGGAGAGAAGGATAAGTCCTTGAATCCATAAAATTTTTGGTTGGTAATTTCCGTGTACTGGTTTTCGAATTTGTCGAAGTTGAGGCGAAAAGGCATTTTGTATATGCCCGACCTCCATGTTTGGGTTAAGGTAGAATTGCCTTTTAGGCGAAAACCAACGTGTTTCCATACTTTGCCATTAAATTTTAAAGTGGCCTCAACATAGGCAGGTTCAGTGCTTGGAAACACCCCTCCCCCTGGGCCACCGCCACCAAAATCGGATCCATAAAGGGCTTTCATATCGGTTTGTATGGCAGTCCAATTTTCAGTCCCAATGGTGATTTCAAGATTGTTAACGGAATCCTGTGGAAATATGATATTGTAATCATGCGGCCCATTTCCGTGGCTGGCTTCGGTCCAGTCTGGATTTTTGTGCAAGTCACCAATAAGCTTAGCAGGGTCTTTGCGGCATGCCACAGAACCAATAACAATAGCCGCAATGATCCATATCTGTCCAAATTGTTTCATCGTTGCACAAATTAACAGATTTCTGCGGCAACTTCAAAATTGGAGTATCATACGAGAATAGCAAAATTTGTTCAACCCTAGATTCGTTTTGGTTTGCTAATGAAATTCGTAACTGCTGAGTCGGATAGTTAACAACACAATTACTTTTTTAACTGTTTGAAATAGAAGCAAGTTTTTTAATATCCTGTACCTCCAGTATTTGTTTATCGTATCCGTGCAAACAACTATTAACCATGGCTTGGCCCACTTGTATTAAAGTTAACGAAATTTTAGGAAATATTGTGGGAAACCAAAGCCCAAAAAAAGTAAAAATGAATTTTACATTTTTTTGCCCTTTCAGTGGTTTCATAAATCCTGGGCGAAAATTGTATTGCCCTTTAAATCCTATTTTAATCAATGCATTTTCAGTCTTTCCTTTTACCCTAGCCCACATAAGTTTGCCATTTTCACTCCTATCTGTGGCTTGTCCGGAGACAAAATTAAATACCATACTGGGATTTAATTTGTATAGAATTTGCGCAAAATGAAGTGTGGTTTCGTAGGTGATATAGGAATATTTTTCTTCTTTCATACCTACTGAACTTATGCCGGCGCAATAGAAACAAGCATCATAGCCGTTTAATTTAATTTGCTGTTCCTCTGAAATAGTATTAAAATTTTCAATTAGCAATTCCGACAATTTGGGATGATTTAATGCATAGTGCCTTCGATTAACCATCAATATTTCCGAAACAGTTTCATTTTGTAAACAAGCCAATAAAACGCCTTCGCCAACCATTCCCGTAGCACCTGTAATGATTATTTTTAATTTATTCATAGGAAAATACAATCTATTTTATCCTTTAGAAATGATTTGAATCGCATTCACCATTGCATCCAATTCATCAATAGAAGTATACAAATGCGGAGTTACGCGCACTCCTTTTACAATTGGATGGTCGATAGCAACGGTAAAGATTTTAAAATCTGTGAGTAGTTTTTCTGCCAACTGTGCCGGTGTAAATCCTTCTATGCCGACGTTTACAATAGCACTGCAGCGCGTTGCTTCTTCCCAAGGGGTATGTATGGTTACTTTGGACAATAAGGCTACTTTGGATACCCAATAGTGCATGAGGTATTTCAAACGGGCTTCTTTTAATGCACTGCCAATGGAATTGTGGAAATCTATGGCTTTGGATATGGTCTCCACACTTTGCAAGGGCCTTGTGCCTTGTTGTTGAAATTTGCGAATGTTGTTTTCGGGCTGACCTTCTGGCGCCAATAAGGGCCATATTTTGGAAATATGTTGTTTTTTCATCCACAGAAATCCGTTTCCCAGCGGGCAACACAACCATTTGTGCAAACTGGCAGCCACATAGTCTGCGTGCAAATCAGGTATTTTAAAATCGAGTTGAGCAATGCTGTGCGCTGCATCTACGGCAACCTCAATTCCCATATAGTGGGCTTTGTCGGCTATGGTAGCAACTGGAATTACCTGGCCTGTTAAATTGATTAGATGGGTAAGGTGTATCAGTTTGGTTTTGGAGGTGGCGTGTTTTAAATAGGCATCAACCACTTCTCCGTCGCTGCTTGGGTGCATTGGAATATTGGCTATAATTACTTTAATTCCCAGGCGTTTTTGTATTTGGTGAAATGCCGCCACCATGCTGCCATAGTCTTGGTTGCCTATAATTACCTCATCTCCTGGCTTCCAAGGGAAACCGCAAATGAGGTTGTTTAACGATTCGGTGGTATTGCGGGTAATGGCCAATTCTTCGGAATCTATTCCCAGAAAATCAGCCAATTTTGTACGTACAGTTTCAAATGCCGCAGTTTGTTCACGGCGCATATACCAACTGGTGGTGCTGTTGATATAATCTTCGCGCCTTTGATGGTGTAGTAGGGTAGGACTGGCTTGCGGGCTAAAATAACCGTTTTCCAAGTTAATATAATCCCCTTTCCGCGGAAAATAGAGGCGCACCATATCCCAATAAGATTCATCATCCACAGCAATTCCGCCATTGGAGAAGGGTAGTGGAAGAAGATTCAAGTTATCGTTTAACGGCAATCCGGCGGAAGACAATCCCAAGCCGGCGGTTGCCAATGCGGCATTTTGAAGGAACGTTTTGCGTGAAAACATGGCGCAAGTTAAAGAGAAAGTGAGAGTTTTATAATACAAATCCTATTCTCTAAGCCAAATCTGCAGATCTAAACTTAGATGTAATCTCACATTCTAAAAAGTGATTTTTCCGCATTTCGCAAAACCAAGGAAATGCATTTGATTCATCACCTCGATTTTTGAATCGAATTATAATTACGAAAAAAACAACAATACTCTTACTCGCAATTTTTGCCATGATACAACTAGGCAAAGCCGCAGTGGTTTATGTGAAACGCACTGCTTCTGGCACAAACAACGGTGCCAGCTGGACTAACGCGTACACGGATCTGAAAACGGCTTTGGCAATTGCCGCATCAGGCGGTAGTGTGTGGATTGCCGCGGATACATTCTTTTTAAACACGGATAGGTCATATGCAAATGCCATAACCAATAAAACCCTTTACATTTATGGTGGTTTTCCCAATACAGGAAACCCATCCTCTTTGAGCCAACGCGATATTAAACTATACAAGACTATAATAAGTGGCGACATTGTAAAAAAAGATGCAGCATTTGATGGCAATACCACAAAATCTTCATCAGACCGCAGCGACAATGCATACCATTTCTTTGTTATTTCGCAAAATGCAGCTTCTTACGCTGTGCTTGTTGATGGCATAACCCTAGAAGGTGGCAATGCCAACGGAAGCAACAACGATGCTTATGGTGCCGGTGTTTTTTACTCACGGTCTGCAACTGGCAATGGAAGTCAAACACACCAAATAAGTTTCGTAAGTTGCGAATTTAGAAATTTAACCGCAACTTCAGGTGCATGTTATTATTCCAGTCTAGGATTTGCGAAATGCGACGCGGTGCGGCTAGGCTTTCTAACCAGCCAAATTCACAATACTTGCGCAGACGATTTTCCAATTCCCTCATTGGCCTGTCCAACCAATGTTGCAACAGATTATTCTATTAACTTTAATTCTTTTGGTAACAACAATTTAAAACAACCCCTCGGTTTAATTTGTGCAGAAGGCCCAAAATACACATCCCATTACAATCAAATTGTTGCTATAAATAACGCAAGTTATAACAATTATCCAGCCAATTGCTTTTATTATCGTGCAGGTAAAACGCAGTACCAATCGCATTTAATTGATTATAATATGTTTGAAGTTACCGATTCTTTCATCATTAAATATTCTGGTGGGCATGATGTAATTGGTGAAAGTGAAATATTTAAGCAAAGCAGTTCTGATAATTATGCGTTGCGTGATTGTTCACCAGCCATCAATAGTGGCAACACAACGGTGTATTTTCAAGACAAAGTAAATGCTATGGTGCTAAGCTTAAGCACAACTGTTGACGCAGCTTATAATAACCGCACAAATTATTCATCTATCGATAGAGTCGCCCTGGAATATATTGGAAGTAAATACCCCAGTTATTTGTCTATAAATTTGTATGCTTGTTTTGGTGAAAAAGTAAATTTTGATGGCAAACAAATTGGAACTTCTGGTTTATATCACGATACTTTGGTCGGTGCAACTGGATGTGATCCATCATTCACAACAACATTGTAATAATGGATAGTTTGAAAGCATGAACTGGTGTCCAAGTCGTTTCCGGAATCTTTTATGTAGGTTGCCAGGCTCCAGATTTACGTCCTTACACAAGCTATCCGTGGTATAGGAACGATACACTCTTGGTCATTGAAACGGTTTATTTTACCCGTCTTGCAAAGGTTGGGAAATACTATTGTAAAGTTGCCAAATTGCGCAATGGCGTTACTTGTAACGACCAGTCACCCAACTACAATATTGGGATAACACCATCTGCTACAAAGAATATTGAAAGAATAAAGGTGGTCGTATTTCCAAATCCAGCAAACGATCAAATAAGGTGGAATAAAAACATGTATGGAAAAGGCTAATTGGTAAATTTGGAAGGCCAAAAAGTTGCAGAGCAATTGACTTTAGAAAGCGCAATGCAAATTGGACATTTGAGTGCCGGAATTTATTTCTTAAAATTCGAAAACAATTCCGCTGCAGTT
>JBBQBB010000034.1:0-36479 GCA_038317095.1 Bacteroidia bacterium
AACTGGGAAGAATTGACTGCTTTCTTAGACTTCCCCTTGGAAATAAGAAAGATAATTTATACAACCAACGTAATAGAAAATCTCAATGGCAAAATCAGAAAATACACCAAAAACAAAATGTCCTATCCCACTGACGACGCCGTTCTTAAATCAGTATTTCTTGCTATTAAAGAGGCAACAAAAAAATGGACTATGCCCATCAGAAATTGGGGAATAATCCTAAATCAATTTAACCTTATATTTGGAGACCTTAAAATGAAACCATAAAAAAGTATTTTACACACTTATTGGGATACTGTCAGCAATTCAATCCAATATTCAGTTTCGTTAGCTTTTTTTTGGGCAATTGCCATTTTGTGAATAAAATCAGGTTTGCTTTCTCCGTGTTCCGCTTCCCTTATCAATGCTCCTATTGCTGTTCCATTTCTTAAAAGTTGCTTGCTCAAAACATATTCCCTTTTAGTTTCAGTAAGGCACTGAAATAGTTTTACAACTCTTAAAGCAAAAGCAAATGATTTTGATTTTACGCTATTATCATTCATAACTTATCACTCATAATTTATAATGCTGCATCTAATTTACAGTGGTAAAACATCTTGTAACACCCAAGGCGAAAGAAAATGCAATTCTACCAAAATCCAACGTTATCAAATGAATGAGAATACAAGCATTCATTAGCATTTTTTTTCAAGGTATTCAATTTGCCTATTGTATATTTGTGGTGACGCGCACTAATTAAGCTCTTCTTTTGAGGATTTTTATGACCATAGCATACGATTCCCATTTCGGCAGTCTTAAAGTCTTGTTTAGCCTGCTATTGTTGCTGGGAATTTCGGATAGGGCAATTCTATCTGGCCAATCTATTAAAATTAACACAAATAAAATGCAGTATTGTGTTGGTGACACGGTAGTGTTTCAAAACAACAGCATTGGTGGTCAAAACCACTATTGGTCATTTACAACAGGTGAAGACCTTTTTACCAAACCATTGGTTGGGAACATTGGCAATCCGGGCAATTTGCTTAGTGGCAATACATATACATCTATAGTTAAAGAAAAAGATGAATACATCGTTTTTGCAAATACATACAGCAATGGCAATCTTGTACGATTTAATTTTGACAGCTCATTAACAACGATAAAGCAAAGCGTCAGTCTGGGGAATTTTGGCGGCTTATTTTCATTTCAGCACGAGGGGTTAGGAGCTGCCAGCGATGGGGGTAAAAACTATTTGTTTACAGTTTCGTCAAATAAACTAGTTAGGCTTGATTTTGGAAGTTCATTTAAAAACACCCCAACCGCAACCAATTTGGGAAATACTTATTTCCTAAGTTGGCCGCATGAATTGCAGATGTTTAAATACCGAGATACCTGGGCGGCTGTAATTTGCAACCGAGCATCTTCCAATCAAATTTGTTTTTTAAAATGGGTAAATGGTTTGGAAAATTTTCCAATTGCCAAAACATTTACTCCAGTTGCAGGCATCCAAGCTTCAAGTATTTGTCTTGTTATGGATGATTTTTCCAAAGAGTATTATGTTTTCTATTCTACAGTATCAAATAACGGTATTTGCAGGGTTAAACTAGGTAAGGATATATTTAATCCTATACTGTCAGTTACAAATTTCAACAATATATCGGGAGTAGCGATAGCACGTGGAATTAAAATAATTAAAGAATGTAATCAATATGTAGGTTATTTGATTGCAGAAAATGGCAGTCTCACCAGAATCACTTTTCCGGGTGGACTGGGTGGAACCCCATCCATGAGCAATGTAACCGGACTTGCAGTGACACTAGGAAAGATGGAAGGTATAAGTAATTTTGTCATTGAAAACGATAAGTACAAGGCCCTACTTTCCAGCCCGACAACAGGTCTTTACAGTTTTGCAATCCGCCGTAATTCAATTCAGTCATTTGTGTCAACAAAAAACAAAACGCCATTACTTATGGTTGTTAAAAATACTGGCAATATACCTGTTTATTACTCTTTAAACCATCTCACTTATGGCCAAACGGATACTTGTTTTTCGCTAAATGTGATTCAATGTTGTGCAAAGCATATGGTAGTTTTAAAGAACGATACCTTTTGCAAAAACGATTCGGGCAGCCTTATTGCAAGTTATCTTCCTTATGAAAAAAATCTTAAATATAGTTGGTTTCAAAACGGCATTTATCTAAAAAATGGAATTGATTCATTTATTCATAGCCGCTTTCCTGGCGAGTATAAGGTAGTCGTTTCCCACTTTTCGTGCAAAGATTCAGCTGCAGCTAGGCTTGATATGGATTCAATAGAACTGCCAATTACAAGAGATTCAGCACTGTGCAAAGGGGAAACATTTGAATATAGAATAGCTGGCAGACCAGATTGTAATTACCTTTTAAATGGGTATACTGTTTCGGGCACTTTAATTCTCAAATCCGACAGTACAAAAACATGGAATATTACAGCATCAAACAAATGCGGAGTTGTGAATAGAAGTTTGAAGATAAATTTTAATGATTGTGATACCTGTGATTTTTATTTTCCGAATGCATTTTCACCGGATGATAATTTCAAGAATGACTTTTTTAAACCAACCTATCTTTGTAATGTAAAAAATATTTATTTTTCAATTTATAACAGATGGGGTGCAAAAATATTCGAAACCGCAGACATAAGCGGAGGTTGGGATGGGAACTATATGGGAAAACCTGCACCAGACGGAATCTACATTGCAATTGCTTCTGTGTATGCGTTTAAAAACAATATCCCAATCCACCAGAATTTCAAAAAATCATTTCATTTGATAAGGTAATATGGATTTTCGTAGCGATTAAACCCAATGTGGTACTTCAGATTTATGGTTTAAGAAAAACCAACTGTTGGTATATTTCAATTTGGAAATTTCTTTTACCCAACTCATGCGTCTTTTTCCCAATTCCGCCAATTGCCCGTAATCTCAAAAACCTTTTCTAGAATGGCTTTCTCAGTGGCATCAAATACTTTTTTTCTTCTTGGAAATACCAAACTTGCAGTTTTGCAGGCGGCATCTAATTTGTAGGTGATAAAACCACTGGCACCACCCCAGGCAAAATCTGGGATAAACTGCCGGGGAAAGCCAGAGCCAAAAATATTGGCAGAAACGCCTACCACGGTGCCCGTATTGAACATAGTATTGATACCGCATTTGCTATGGTCGCCCATGATGAGTCCGCAAAATTGTTGACCACTTTTATCGAACTTGCCACTGTTATAATTCCAAACTTTTACTTCCTCATAATTATTTTTAAGATTGCTACAATTGCTATCTGCTCCTATGTTACACCATTCGCCAATTGCTGCATTGCCCAAAAAGCCATCGTGCCCTTTGTTAGAATATGCCTGCATTTGTATGTTGTTGATTTCACCCCCAGCCGTACAAAATGGACCCAAGGCACTAGGTCCATATACCTTGGTTCCTTGCTTTAACACACTGCCTTCGCCCATACTAAAAGGTCCGCGGATTACGCAACCTTCCATTACTTCCGCATTTTTTCCCAAATAAATGGCTCCTTTTTCCGTGTTAAAAAAAGCATTTGTGGCTTTGGCGCCATCCTCAAAATAAACCGAATGCGCACCTACGCCTGAATTTCCTCGTTTGGTTGTAAATGGATGTCTGGTTTTTACCAAAACCGCAATGTCTCTCTCTATTTCAACCCCAAGTTTCATGAAAATATCAAAAGGACGGTTTAAAATAGAAACGGGATGCGTGAATTCCTTAGCAAAAGATTCGCCTCCCCCTTTGGTTGCCAATATAGTTTCGCCAGCAAAAAGGGTTTCCCCGGGTTGCATGTGGTTTATGCCGTAAATAAAGTCTGGATTGGGTAACACCCTACCATTTATTCTAATGTCGGCATTTTCGATAGGGTTAAATTTGGCGCGTAAATAATCTCTCGTTTCGTATCCATATTCCTTTACATTAAGGTAAATGGCCCATTTTTCCGCAAGGGTTAATATTCCACAACGCAGGTCTGCGGCTGGTCGCGTAAGCGAAAGAGGGTATAGGTCTCCGATTTTGTCGTCGTCAAAAAAGGTAATTTTCATTGCTTCGAAATTACTCTTTTTGTGCAGAGTTTTAAAATAGCAACAAATATTTTATAATCTTAAATCAAAATTGTTTCCGTTTAAGACATTAAAGTAAGATATTTTTTTGTGTCTGGGCTGTTTTATAGCAGAGAAACAGCCTAGATTCAGGGTTACCGAATTCAATTTATAATTCTTAAAAATATTTTCTTTAATTACGGGCATGCCATTTTTTTCAGCGCATCAAGCTGTTCAATTGTTTCTTTGCTAAGATATCCAATTTTTTGATATTTCTGATAAAATGCGCACTGGTTGCAAGCTTCCAAATAATAGGCATTTGCAATTTCATCGTCATAGTTTAATTTTATCCCTATTAAATCGGTTTGTACACCCATCAATAACTTTCGGCATACTTTGTCCAATCGATCTAAATTTTTAGGAGATTCAAGATACTTTAATGCGGCTTTTACAAATCTAAAATCCATATTTGGTTTCAGTAAAAAAGAATCTAACAGGTCCAAAGGTGCTTCCTTTAGCCATTCATCGGCATGCAGCCATGTTGATGCAGCAAGTTTGATTTTAGGGTATCTACTGTCTTTGTATTCTTCTGTTTCTTTGGAGAGCAAATAAGTTAGTAAATAAAGGCTGTCGCCATGATTTAGAGTCTTTTTCCAAGCCATCGTTTCCAGTTCAAAATCGTAAGGTATGCGCGTATTTTTTTTAAATATTAATTTATACGACCCTTCTTTATCCGTTTTTATCCATTGAGTAAAGCATGCAGCCATATTGCTTAAAAACAATTTGGGTTTTATTTTATGGATTGCAGCAATGGCGCTGTCTTCGAATGTCATATTGTCTAAAAGAATGCCTTTTAGGTTCTTTAACTTTAACCAGCTTTTGGAAATCATTGCATTGGTATAATCCCAATCGTTGCCGAAATAGATGATGTATTCAATGCCTGCGAACTTTTCTGGATGTGAAATTGGAGCCATATTCCCATTGAAAACCAAGGTATTTATGTGACTTCCTTTGACAAATACAGGTTGCGGGTTTCCATATTGATCTGCTGTATAATCCACAGCAAAGCAACTATCCCATTGTTGGGAACAACTGTTTTTAATAAATGTTGAAAGTAACAAAATGAAGCATAATTTGAGAATATTCATGGTTTAAAAGTTTGTTATAGTGAATACATATTGAACGGATTTGGTAAACGAATCAATACATTAGGCATAAAAAAAGCCATTCGAAAGGAATGGCTTTTTAGGGATATATTTAAAATCTTATTCCTCAGTATTGGCAACGGGTGCTTCTTCAACAGCAGTTTCAGCAACGGGTGCAGCAGGGGCAGCAGGTTTTTTATTGCCATAACGTTTCATAAATTTATCGATACGACCTGCGGTGTCGATAAGGTTTTGTTTGCCGGTATAAAAAGGGTGAGATTTAGAAGAAATCTCCAATTTAAACAAAGGATATTCGTTACCGTCTTCCCATTTAATGGTTTCTTTGCTATCTACGCAACTTTGGGTAATAAATGAAAAATCGCAGCTCATGTCTTTAAACACTACTTTGCGATAAGTCTTAGGATGTATATCTGGTTTCATCGATTTTATTGTATTTGGGGCTGCAAAGATAATTTTTTTGTTTGAAAAAAGCAACAATAGGTTTTTAATCTCCCAAACCGGAGACATTTAAATCCTTTCCACCCTCCGAACCGCCGCCACCATCCTTGCATTCTGCCATTAATGAACTTGGGTTTTTTGGCATTTCTAACATGTCTGTATTTAAGAAAAGTGATTTATCTTTCAACGCTTTTTGCATAAACAAGCCATAAATGGGCAAAGCCATCATGGCTCCTTGGCCAAACCAACCATTTCTAAAGCGAACCACAGGATCATCTGCACCAACCCAAGTTGCACAAACCAAGTTTTGGGTGCAACCCATAAACCAACCGTCGGCACTGCCTTGTGTTGTTCCGGTTTTGCCACCTATTGCTCCTGTTAATTGGTATTTTCCTTTTAGATAGCTTCCTGTTCCATAATCGACCACGCCAGTGAGCATTTTAAACATTAAATAAGCTTTCTCTTCGCTTAAAACTTGATCACGTTTGGGTGTGTTAAATTCGGCAAGCACATTGCCTTTGCTGTCTTCAATTCTTGTAATAAATGATGGCTCTACCCACAATCCTTTATTTACAAAAGTACTGTAGGCACTAGCCATTTCATAAGGACTTAGCTCCACTGCACCTAAACAAATAGCGGGTACAGGATCTATTCTGCCTTTTTCAATTCCCACCCGTTCTGCAAATTTTACAACGTAAGGAGCTCCATCGTCTCCTAACGTTTTCATAACTTGTGCTGTAATATAATTGTCCGACAATGCCAGGCCCTTGGCCATAGTCCATTCACCACCGGCACCGTTGTCGTTGCGTGGGGTCCAACTGCCACCTGGAATTTTAAAAGTTACAGCCTCCCTTGGAAATTTGCGACAGGGTGGTATTTTATTTATATCCATAGCTGTTGCATATACAATGGGCTTAAATGTAGATCCTACTTGGCGGCGATTGCTTTTATTCACATGGTCGTACTTGAAATATTTATGGTCTATCCCACCAACCCATGCTTTAATGTAACCAGTCTCGGGTTCAATGGCAATAAAACCGGCCTGAATAATACGCTTAATATACTTCATGCTGTCATAAGGACTCATAATGGTATCGCGGTCGCCCTTCCAGCTAAAAACAGTCATTTTAACTGGTTTTTTGAGTTCCTTTAAAATGGCATCTTCATTGTTTCCAAGTTTCTCCTTTAAAACTTTGTATCTCTCAGTACTTTTTATGGCCTTTTCAATAAAATTTGGGACAACTTGGTAATTTAACGTTCGCCAAGGGTCTTGTTTTCCCCAGTCATTGTTAAATTGTTTTTGAACCTCCTTCATATGCGTTTTTACGGCGCTTTCTGCGTAAGACTGCATCTTACTGTTGATGGTTGTATATATTTTTAATCCGCTGCGGTAAAGGTTGTAACCATTGTCTTTGCACCAATCTTTTAGAAATTCACCCAATTGGTCTCTGAAATACAAAGCATTTCCGGCATCATCTACTGGCACATAGTCTAGCACAATGGGTTTATCCTTAACTTCTTGTAATTCGGTTTCTTTGATAAAATCATATTTTGCCATTTGTCGCAAAACAATATTTCTTCTTTTCCTCGATCTTTCAGGATTCAATTTGGGATTGTAACCCGTATTTAACTGCAACATTCCCACCAATACCGATGCTTCTTCTAATTTTAAGTCTTTGGGTTTTTTGTTAAAAAACTCTCTGGAGGCGGCTTCTATTCCAAAGGAATTTCCAGAAAATGGAACCGTGTTTAAATACATGGTTATAATTTCGTTTTTGGTGTACCTTCGTTCTAGCTTTATCGCAATTATCCATTCTTTAAATTTTTGCATAATCCTACCCAGCTTGGTTTTGGGCTTGTTTTCGTAAATACTGAATAGGTTTTTGGCCAATTGTTGGGAAATGGTAGATGCGCCGCCATCTCTACCTAATTTTACGATGGCTCTAAAAGTACCACGGGCATCTATGCCAGAGTGTGAATTAAAGCGAATATCCTCAGTAGCAATTAATGCGTCGTATACAAATTGCGAAATGTCATCATGCTTCACATTGGTGCGGTTTTCTAGAAAGAATTTCCCCAATATTTCACCATCTTCTGCAAATATTTCACTGCTTAAGGAAGCTTTGGGGTTTTCAAGCTCCTTAATATCTGGCAATTCTCCAAAAAGTCCGAGATTGGTTAATATAAAAAAAAGGATAACAAGCAAGAATCCGCCCCCAAGCGCACTCCAAAAACCTTTGATAAACTTAAAATCACCCATTTGAATTTGCTGCGAAGATAATTGTCATCATTTCAAATCTGTCTTGAAAAAATCCACATAGCTGTTTATTCGATTGTTAACGACCAATAAACTGTAATTTGTTTTTGAAATCCATGCCATTTCATATTCGAATAAGCCTTTGGATGAGAAAAAATCGGGCTTAGAGATTACATATTTTAAATACTCTTGCGTGGCTAATGGTTTGGAAAAGTTGGCAACAGTAAGATATACAGATTCTCCAAATGCCCGTACAGTGCTCACTTCTAAGTTTTCGAATACAAAATTTGTTTTATTAAAGTCGTTTAAACCGGCTCTTAGTAAGTTGCTATTTGCGCCTTTTCTATAACTAAGAATAAAATAAAGTTCTTCGTTTCCGTCCCATTTCTTCCATAAACCAGTTGGGGCTGACGCGTTTAGTGAATCTGCAACTAGGGTTGTATCTGCAGCGGGAGGGTGTAAAATTCTTTCGTAAGCATCTATAGTGGCTTTTGCCCGCACAGCAATTTCAGTACCTGCATAATCCGACACTACTTGTTGCAAAGCACCCATGCCTTTTGCCGTTTCTCCTTTTTTAATCAAGCAGAGTGCAAAAACATAATCAAACCTTGCTTGCAATGTGTTTCCAGCATATTTTTCGTCCGCTACTTGTTTTATTTTTATGGCTTCATCGTATTTTTCAGCGAGATAAGCATTGTACATATCGGTATACAAATTTTCAATTTCTTTTCTGGCTACCCCAGGTCCATTTTTGTCGGGTTCGGCTTTTGCATTGGGGTCTTTTAAAAGTCTAAGGTAGAAACTTTCGGGATGTTTATCTTCCAATTTGGCTTTATAACTTTCATATCCTGCTTCATCTCCAAGGGTTTTGCTAAGTTTAGCCAATTCGTACAAAGCTTGAGCCTCATAAGCCGTATTGGGATACCTTTTTAACAGCACCTGATACATATTCACAGCATCTTTAGGTGCGCCTAAACTATTTTGATAGACTCCAGCGGCTGCAAACAGGGCATCCTCTATCATTTTTTCGGCTGCTTTTTGGGTTTCTTTGGTAAGCGGAATGTCTTTGTAATATTTTTTTCTATTTTCAGGAGTATTGGCGGGCAAGGTATCTACATTTTGTGCTGAATCATTTCCATTTGCGTCGCTGCCAGTTTCGGCAACAGTGCTTTTTTTGGCGTTGATGCGCCAAAAATCTCTATTTGTGCGTGTTCCCCATTGTTTTTGAAAATCTTGGATGCCCCTAGTTCGGTTGTTAACGTTGTAAAAAGGAAAACTACTGGGTGTTAGAGACCCATTGGCCGCCGGGTCAAATCCTGGATTTGATGGTAGGACAGGGGTTTGTGGTTTGTTTTTAATGACCAAAGCCTGTTTTTTCTCGTATTCTATAATTCGATCTATTGTTTTTTCGCGCAAAATCGGATCTTTGGCTAATCTGAGCAGGCTATCCTGACGCTTTACGATTAAAAGATTCTTTAACAAATCGCCCAAAATGGCACTTCGTTTCGCAATGGTTTCATAATCAGGGTGCTTTTCATCCACCAGATTGTTGGCGCTGTCGTAATATAGACCTGCTCTTTCATAGTCTTTATTTTCAAAAAAGTAATCTCCAAGGGTTAAATAGGTGGTGGTAGATTGAACTTTATCTGAGGCTCCGGTGCGCAGCGATTGGTTAAAATAGCCCAAAGCTTTGATGTTGTTTTCGCCTCGCAATTCGTTTAAGCCCAGCCTGTAATAGATTTGACTGTAATAATCTATGTTTTTATCATCTTGCAACATTCGTTTAAGAATCCTGTTAGATTTTAAATAATTCTGTTGTTGATAGGTAAGTATTTCAACCCGATTTATCTCGGCATTAAAAGCCATTTCATAGGGTGGATTCATGCGTTTTACTTTGGCATAATGTGTATTGGCTTTGTCCCATTCCTTAATTCTCTGGTAAGACTGTGCTAAGGCATAATGCATTCTATATCTATCTAGTTTGCCCTTGATCCCTTTTAAACTCAATTCTAAAAATTCGACAGCTTGGCTGGGTTTATTGTTTCGCAAATAAATTGCACCCAATGATTTGTTAAGTTCTGGCAATAATTTTTTGGGGAAATTGGCATCATTTTTTAGGGAAACGGCTAAATTCTCGGCTTCGGAAAGTTTTCCTTTGGCATATAAACATCTAAAAATCCATAAACGCGCAGAAAAAACAACCGTAGGGTCTTTAAAATTCGAGTTTACATATTCAAAAATATCTGCAGCTGCTATAAAATCACCTTTTAAAAAATACGATTTAGCCATAAGCAAGTAGCAATCATCGATCCATTTACTTTTTGGGTGTTTGTCAATTATGGTGCTAAGCTGTTTAATTACAGCATCCATAGTGGCTTGGTTTCCCTTTAGGGTTTCAGCGCTGCCATAATTGTATAATTCTATAAAACTTCTATAATCATCCACATAACCTTCACGCATAGTAAGTTCAGTGTTAAGCCAGGTTTGCTCAGCATTAAAATAACTGTTGTAATGGGCGCGGGTATTGTGCCAAGTTCTTGCCAGCCAAGAGTCGCTGTTTTTACAAGCTAGCGAAAGCAAAACTATGAATATTGTGGGTAAAAAATTGCGGCGATGAAGAAGCATTCCTGATTTGTTAGTTAAAAACGGTATTTTCGTATTTTTATTTCTTAAAAAATTAAATCTATGTCAACAAGGCGCAAAATTATTGCCAAATTGAAGAATAAGTACAGATTGGTACTAATAAATGATTCTTCATTCGCAGAAACTTTTTCTATAAGGCTCACTCCATTCAACGTGGGTATGCTTTTCAGTACATTTTTTGTTATTTTTACGGTTATAATATTTTTACTGATTGCCTACACACCTATGCGACAAATGGTACCTGGTTATGGAAAAGCGTCGGACAATGTGGCTTGGATGGACCTCAATCAAAAAGTGGAGGATTTACAAAGAAATTTTGAAAATCGGTCTATGAAGGAGAAAGCCTTGAACCAAATACTTACTGAAAAAGAATTTTTGTTGGACACTACCTCATCGAAAAAGCCATCTAACCGATGAATTAATCGTTTTAAATAAAAATACTTGGGTATGAGTTAGTCACAAATTATGCACATAATTACTTTTTTTGCTTAATTTTGTGGCAATATGTTTTCAGGCGGAAGTAAGAATAAGAAAGAAACATCTGTAACCAACAATATACTTAATATTATAGGAACGGGCACCAAAGTAACTGGAGACCTAGTTTCGGATGGAGATATAAGGGTAGATGGCATTATAGACGGCCATGTTACAGTGAAACAACGCTTGGTATTAGGCGAAAGCGGATTCATTAAGGGCGATATTGAAGCCCTAGATGCAATTGTTGCAGGTAGTTTACAAGGCAATTTAAAGGTAGAGCAAATGCTTATTTTAAGGCCATCTGCCAGAATTGATGGAGATATAACTACAGATAAAATTGTGATTGAGAGTGGCGCCCAGTTTAACGGTAGGTGCAATATGAACATGCAATTAAGCGCATCCTCTCAAAAAACCATTGGCAACCATGCAATCAAAGCCAAAGCCGAATAATCCCCGCAGTTTTTATCAATATGCAGGAATGGGCTTTCAAATTCTTGCTACCATTGGGATATTCTCTGTTTTAGGAATATTTGCGGACAAGCAAATAGGATTAAAAATCCCAATATTTACGATTGTTCTAAGTCTTGCTGGAGTAATTTTAGCCATGTATTCCATTATTAGAAAATTGTAGCTTCCAATACTTTATTGTTCTTTTGCGGTGAAATAGAATGGTACAATATCTCTATAAATTATTGGCAACCACGGCTACACTTGCTATTATAACGGTAGGGGTAGGTTTTGCAACCAAATATGCTTTTCCCGATTTGGTATGGGGCGGATTGATCTTTTTAGCGTGTTTAACGGCCCTTATACATCTTTTTATTTTCGGACAAAAAGCCACACCGAATGGGTCAATTCGTCGTTTGATGGTGGGAAGTATGGTGCGCATGTTTTTGGGAATTGTATTTCTATTAATTTCGCTTTTGAATATAAAACCCGTGAATCTTTTTTTCGTAGTTTCATATTGTTTATATTTTTGTGTGTTTATGGTGTTTGAAATTTGGGAAATGCGTACTAACTTGCGCCCCGATTCAAAACCAAGGTCTAAAAACGAAAATGCCTGATTTTACAAGCACTTCAGCTATCAAAACCAAATTAAAATTTATTTTATTATTGGCTTTTTGCGCTTTTTTCGGTCACTCTGCTGTGGCTAACCACGAAGAAGCAACCCATTCCGATACCACAAAACATGAATCTTCAGTTGCCAATATAGGTGGTTCTAAATCTCATGAAGGCGCAGAAAAACCAATTGGCGACCAAATTAGCAATATGATTTTAGGTCACATAGGAGACAACCACGATTGGGATGCCTTTGGACACCATATTATATTGCCATTGCCTGTTATTCTTTATACCAAAAGCAAAGGGCTTGAATTTTTTATGTCATCTCATTTTGAGCATGGACATGCAGAATACAAGGGTTACAAATTAATAAATTCTGGGGCAAAAATAGTTTGGGCAGATGGAACCCATATAGAATCTATATACGATTTTAGTTTAACCAAAGTTGCGGTTACCTTATTGCTGGGTTCATTAATTATAATTCTTATTTTCTTATCTGTAGCAAAAGCATACCGTAAAAGAGTAGGCAAGGCACCGCGTGGATTCCAAAATTTAATTGAATCTTTAATCTTGTTTATTAGAGACAGTGTTATAAAATCTTCCGTAGGCCCCCGTTATAAAGAGTTTATGCCACTTTTGCTTAGTATATTTTGGTTTATTTTTATCATAAACCTTATGGGTCAGATTCCTTTTTTTCCAGGTGGGGCAAATGCCACAGGAAACATAGCTATACCGCTGGTATTAGCCACAACTATATTTTTGTATGTTACCGTGAATGGCAATAAATCTTTTTGGAAACATATTCTGCTGCCAGATGTACCCTACGCATTGTATATTTTAATTGTGCCTATTGAAATTCTCGGATTTTTTCTTCGCCCTTTTGTATTAATGTTGCGTTTGTTTGCAAACATCACGGCGGGTCACATCATTATATTAGGATTCTTTAGTCTGATATTCATTTTTGGAAGCATGCAAACTTGGATTGGGATAGCGGTTAGCCCTGCGAGTGTTGCATTTACTATTTTCATGGGCATGTTGGAACTCTTAGTTTGCTTTTTGCAAGCATTTGTATTTACATTATTAAGTTCTTTATATATAGGAATGGCTATAGAGGATCATGGACATCACAAACCCGAAAAGGCGCATACGCACTAAAACAAAAAAACACTAATTCAACAAAAAATAAAACAATTACTATGAGTTTAATGAACACTCTCCTACAAAGTGCAGACGTAGATGCTGCAAAAGCTATGTACAGTAAAATGGGTGCCGCTATCGGTGCGGGTCTAGCAGCTATTGGTGCTGGTATTGGTATCGGTCGTATCGGTGGCTCTGCCATGGAAAGTATCGCACGTCAGCCTGAGGCTTTGGGCGACATTCGTTCAAACATGATCGTTGCTGCTGCCCTTGTAGAAGGCGCGGTATTCTTCGCAATCGTTGTTTGTCTGTTGATCCTTTTCGTTTAACAAAAATAATGAGGATACTCTTGTTTTAACAGGAGTATCCTTTTATTAAAAAAAAAGTAAAAAAATGATTATACTTGAATTACCGGCATTGGTAAACCCCGAACTGGGTCTGATATTTTGGATGACACTGTCATTTTTGGCAGTATTGTTCATTCTAAAGAAATTCGCGTGGAAGCCCATCATGAAATCGCTTCAGGATAGGGAAGATACGATTGAATCTTCATTGCAACAAGCAGAAAATGCAAGGGCAGAGATGGCAAAACTTACCAGCCAAAACGAGCAATTGCTTGCTGAAGCAAGGAATGAAAGGGACAAAATTTTGAAAGAAGCACGTGACATGAAGGACAAAATTGTTGGTGATGCCAAATCGGCTGCCGATGAAGAGGCTAAGAAGCTGATACATCGTGCAACCGAAGAAATAAACAAGCAAAAAAATTCAGCAATAGAAGAGTTGCGGAAGGAAGTTGCGGGTTATTCCATAGCCATCGCTGAAAAATTGTTATCGAAAGAATTGGAAAACAAAGAAGCTCAGAAGAGTTTAATTGCCGATCAATTGAGTCAATTAACCAAATCACAATCATCAGCAAGCTAAGTAACGATGTCAGAAACTAGAATTGCTTCCCGCTATGCCCAATCGCTTTACGACGCAGTAAGTGCGCAAAAAAACTTAGATGCTGTAGTTGCGGACGTACGCAATTTAAACACCATTGTTACTGAAAGCAGAGAGTTTAATCAGTTTTTGCAAAGCCCATTAATTGCCAAAGACACTAAAACCCAGGTTTTTTCTAAATTGTTTTCAACGTATCAAAAAGATACCTTGAATTTGTTTTTATTAATGACCCGCAAGAATAGGGAATCGTTTATTGGAAATATGGGACTTCAATTTATGGCTTTGTACAATAAAAGTCATGGAATTACAGAAGCCACTGTAACTACTGCCAATGAATTGACGGATGATAGTATTGCGAAAATAGAGCAATTTATTAAGCATAGCACAGGTGCAAAATCTGTAAATATCCATACCAAAATAGATCCATCGTTGATAGGGGGTATTACCATCATGTTTGATGGCAAAATATACGATAGTAGTATTTCGAGTCAGATTAAAAAAATTAAAAAAGAACTTAAAATAGCATAATAATAATATGTCACAAATAAGGCCAGATGAGGTTTCATCCATTCTGAAAGAACAAATATCAGGTTTTAGCGCAGAAGCTAGCTTGGAAGAAGTAGGTACCGTGCTACAAGTGGGCGATGGTATTGCTCGAATTTATGGACTTTTCGGAGTTCAAAGTGGTGAATTGATAGAATTTGAAAACGGAATACGCGCAGTTGTACTGAATCTTGAAGAAGACAATGTCGGTGCTGTATTGATGGGCAACAGTTCTGAAATTAAAGAAGGCGACAAAGTAAAAAGAACCGGTAAAATTGCTTCTATCAACGTAGGGGAAAGTATGCTTGGCCGTGTTGTAAATACTTTGGGTGAACCAGTAGATGGCAAAGGACCACTTACTGGCGAGCTTATTAATATGCCGCTTGAAAGAAAGGCGCCAGGTGTGTTGTTTCGCGAACCTGTAAAAGAACCCTTGCAAACGGGTATTAAAGCCATAGATGCTATGATTCCTATAGGCCGTGGTCAGCGTGAGTTGATTATTGGTGATCGCCAAACTGGTAAAACAGCCATTGCCATTGATACCATTATCAATCAAAAGGAATTTTACGAAAAAGGCAAACCCGTATATTGTATATATGTAGCCTGTGGTCAAAAAGAATCTACTGTAAAATTGGTTGTAAAAGCACTGGAAGATAACGGAGCTATGCCTTATACTGTGGTTGTTTCTGCGCCAGCATCTGCGGCAGCCTCTATTCAGTTCTACGCGCCTATGGCGGGTGCTGCAATTGGCGAGTTTTTCCGCGATCAAGGTTTACCTGCATTGGTTGTTTACGACGATTTATCTAAACAGGCCGTTGCATACCGTGAAGTTTCTTTGTTGCTCCGCCGTCCGCCGGGTCGTGAAGCTTATCCAGGAGACGTATTTTATTTGCACAGCCGTTTGCTAGAAAGGGCTTGTAAGTTGAATGCCAATACAGAAATTACAAGTCAAATGAATGATTTGCCAGAAGGTTTGAAAGGCAAAGTAAAAGGTGGTGGAAGTCTGACAGCATTGCCTATTATTGAGACCCAGGCTGGTGACGTATCTGCGTATATTCCTACAAACGTAATTTCTATTACGGATGGTCAAATATTCTTGGAAAGCAATTTATTCAACTCTGGTGTGAGGCCAGCAATTAACGTGGGTATCTCTGTAAGCCGTGTAGGTGGAAATGCACAAATTAAGTCCATGAAAAAGGTGGCGGGTACTTTAAAATTGGACCAAGCTCAATACCGTGAACTTGAAGCGTTTGCTAAATTTGGTTCAGATTTGGACGCCGCTACAAAATCAGTTTTGGACAAAGGAAGCCGCAACGTGGAAATATTGAAGCAGGCTCAATTTAGCCCTGTAGCTGTAGAGAAACAAACGGCAATTATCTATTTGGGAACCACCAATGCGATGAGAAGTATACCTGTAAATAAAATTAGGGCTTTTGAAGCAGAATATTTAGAGTATTTGGAAAAAAATCACCGCAATGTACTTGACGGCTTGGCTGCGGGTAAGTTTGACGATGAAATTACTTCAACTTTGAACGCTGCTTGCACAGAAGTTTCAAAAAATTATTCAGCCTGATCTAGCTTTTAAGCATGGCAAACCAGAAAGAAATACGCGCAAGAATAGCTTCAACAATAAGCACCCAGCAAATCACCAAAGCGATGAAACTGGTTAGTGCTACAAAATTGCGCAAAGCAAGTGAAGCTATAGTCCGCATGCGTCCCTATGCCCTTAAATTAAAAGGTATAATGTCTAACCTGCAGGATAGTGTAGATGATGATCGCCTTGCAGTTTTTTTCAAAGAACGCGATGCTAAAAAGATTTTGATTGTTGCAATTAGCAGCGATAGAGGTCTTTGCGGTGCTTTTAATGCCAATGTTGTAAAACGCACCAAAGCTGTTGTTGAAAGCAAGTATCAGCAGCAGCAGCAGGCGGGTAACGTAACAATTTTGTGCATAGGCAAGAAGGCTTCTGAAACGCTGAAAAAATCAAATTATCAGATTGACAATAGCTATATCTCGTTGTTTCAAAATTTAAATGCAGATGCTGCATTTGAAGCGGCTGAATATGTTTTAGAGGCATATAGAACCAATGCGTATGACCGCGTGGAAATTGTATTTAACCAATTCAAAAATGCAGCCACACAAATATTAACCAACGAGGTAATATTGCCCATATTGCAAGAAGATTTGGCAAATGAAACTGCAGAAGCAAGCAATGATTATATTTTTGAGCCGGGGAAAATTGAAATTTTACAAGATTTAATTCCACGTTCATTAAAAACGCAAATTTACCGTGCATTGTTGGATTCTTTGGCTTCAGAGCATGGAGCACGTATGATAAGTATGGACAAAGCCACAGAAAATGCGGGTGAATTGTTGAAAGCCTTTAAATTGGCTTACAACCAGGCTAGGCAAGCAGCCATTACCAACGAAATCTCTGAGATTGTTGGTGGTGCAGCGGCATTGGAAGGTTAAACTTGGTAGTATTTAAACAAAAGAAAAAACACCCTGTACCAGGGTGTTTTTTTCTTTTACGCAATTCAGACATCTAAGCAATGAATTTATGTTTAAATTGCCCTTCGATTCATGCGTAAAATTAACTTTCTATTTATTATATTGACATTTGGAATTTTAAAGGCCCAAAATTCAATTAACCCCAATGCAGAAAGTGGATCAAAATTATCGGCCACGGCGCAGTTATATTTTGATTTGGGCAATGGTCAGAATCTATTTTTCCCTGATGCAGAAGGTAGAATACCTGCATTGGTGCAAATGAAATTTGAAAAGGCTGCGTTGCCTGCGGGGTTAAAAGTGGAAGGCATTTTTGGAAATATTGTTTCTGTGCGTTGCAACCGCAATGAAATATCTAAATTGCTGGCAGAACCCAATGTGGAATATATAGAATTAAGTTGTCGGTTAAATAGAGTGCATAAACTTAACGATACGGGCCGAATTCTCAGTCATGTTAACGAAGTACACGCAGGTTTATCGAATGGATTGAACGCAAATTATAAGGGACAAGGCGTAATTGTTGGCATTGTAGATATTGGATTTCAACCGGACAATCCAACCAATATGAATGCAAACGGAACTGTATTTAGGGTAAAACGTTGGTGGCAGCAGGGCAATAAAAGTGGCACACAACCTTCCGGATTTTCATACGGCACAGAATTTAACAATATTATAAATATTGGCACAGCGAGAGATGATGATGGCACCCATGGTACCCATGTTGCAGGAATAGCCGCAGGCAGTGGTTACACAACGCCATCAAATAAATATATGGGAATGGCACCCGAAAGCGATATGGTATTTGTAAGCATTAAATACGCAAATGATACTTTAAATGGAAGTGCATTGGGCGATTACATAGTTGCCAATCCTACCATTTTAGATGGGTTTAAATATATCTTTGATTATGCCCAATCCTTAGGAAAACCTGCTGTAATAAACCTAAGTTGGGGCATGCACACTGGGCCGCACGATGGGAATAGTTTATTTGACAAGGCGGTAGAAATACTAACGGGTCCGGGGAAAATACTGGTGGGTGCGTGTGGCAATGAAGCCGCCAATGAAATTCATGTTAAAACTACATTAAATAACGATACGGCCTACACATTTGCGCTAGACAGATCTAGAAATGACTACGTACACGAAAATGTATACTGCGACTTTTGGGGAGATAGTGCCCAAACCTTTGGATTGAATGTGTCCGTTTTCGATACAACGGGAGTAAAGAAACTGGAAACTCCCTTTTATTTCAGCTCAGGCGTTAAGGCACAAAAAGTTGTTTTTGGGAATGGAACGGATACTGTTTGGGTAACCTTGGGCGCGAACAAAAGGTTTGCAAACAATGGCAAAGGCGAAATGCTTTTAATGGTAGAAACCAACTTTGCTAAAAACCAACGGATAAGAATAGGTATGACAGGTAAGGGCAGAATTGATGGATGGAACAGCGGTCAGGTTTATCGCTGGACATCTGGTTCTTTTTTAAGTAAAGTTAAAGGAAATGATTTTACGGGAAAATATTTAACGGGGTTATCTGAAGGTACTGTAGGTGAAAATGGCGGCACAGGTAAAGCAACCATAACAGCAGGTGCCTATATTGCACGCAATAGTTGGCTAGATACCTCAGGCAAATACCATGCACAGAATTGGCTAAAAGTGGGTGAAATTGCAAACTTTTCTAGCCGCGGACCTACCGTAGATGGAAGGATAAAGCCAGATATTTCTGCACCTGGGCAGAACATAGCTTCTTCTATGAATTACCGTACTTTTTCACCTTGGATTTTAGACCAAACTACTTACGCGAGCCGCTTTTTGGGAAATACCCAATTTTGGGTATTATTTAGTGGAACCAGCATGGCAGCACCACATGTTGCAGGTATTGTAGCATTGATGTTGCAAGTGAATCCAAATTTAACCCCAGCGCAGGTAAAGGATGTGTTGCAAAAAACGGCTCAGCGTGATTTTTATACTGGAAAGGATAGTAATAATATTTATGGCTTCGGTAAAATTAATGCATTTGAAGCCGTAAAACTGTTGGTGAATTTGAATGTAAAGGATCCATTAAAAAGGGGAATGAAAGCGGTTGTATATCCGAACCCCGTTTCTTCTGAAATGATAGTAAGCTGCGGAATTTTTGCGGGCAAGAATGGAATATTTCAAATATTCGATATCGCCGGCAAATTGGTTTCTGAACAAAACATAAATTTCGACAATACTGGAATTTGCAGTTTGCATGCCAGTGGTTTTTTAAATGGCATTTATGCATGGCGTATTTTGTGCAACAACAACAAAGCCAGCGGTAAATTGGTGGTTCAGCACTAACCGTTCTGCGAAGCTAAATATTGCACGTAACTATTTACATGCCTGTCTTTTTTGGATAGATAAATATCTGCGATGGTTATCATAATACCCGTTTCTTCCACTGCGCCGAAGTGCGAATTTATTGATGTTCCAAATGTTTTCATGGTAGGACTAATGTTCATATAACTATTTACGAGTGGGGGTATATTTTCACCCAAAGCCCGAACATCGTGGTTCAGCAATTGATGCCCTTCCTTGTAAGACTTTCCTTGCAGAGATTGTATAAATGCACTGCAATCGGTTTCAATTTGCAGCGGATTGGGAATAGAAATAAGTACATCAGGATCGGGAAAGAAATGATGCATGAAGCTGAGGATAAGATCTCGTGCTTGACGATTAAAATCGGTATACATAGTAACTTTGCCAAAAAAGTAACGAATACTTGGGTGAATCACTGTCAATGCGCCCAGACCATCCCACAAATTGTCTAATGAGAAAAGACCTTTTCTATTTTCAATACTGGGCTGGTATTGGGGTTGTACAAAACTTCGCCCTAGTTCTATCGTCCAAGGAAAAAAATCGTTTTTCATTTTTTCACTGTAAGTCACAATCTCGCTGGTAGATAAATGATAATTGCCTTTAGAATCTCTAGCATCACCGCAAAGTTTATATCGGTATCCACCCACAATTTCTTGATCTTCGGTGTTCCAAACAATGAGTTGCTGATAGGCAAAGTCGCCAGTATCGAATTCATCAATATCGGCATTTTTACCGGTACCACCGCCAGCAGCGCGAAAGGTTAGTTCGCGCAAACGCCCGAGTTCTTTTAACAGATTGGGAGATTTGTTGCCATTGAAAATATAGATTTTGTTGTTGCCATTGTTTGTGGGTCGCACAAAGCAATCGTTCTGCAGTTCTTCTATTAGTACGTTTCTTTCTAATTTATCTATAATTGGCTGCATGCTTTAAGCGGCAATTTAGGGAAAAAGAAATGAAATTACCGTTAGGATTTGTTAAAACCAAATCAATTTCAATAAAGACTGTAACTATTCTATAAACACCAAACGAAACTAACGATTCATATATTCGAGAAAAGTAAGGTTTTTGTTTTTCACCATGGCGTATATATATTCTCGAATATGATATGCCCATTCTGGTTGGCTGTATTGCTTGTCGAAAGTAGAAGCGGGGATAGGTTTTCCAAAATAGATGTGCAAGTGTTTGCCTTTTTGTTGAAACATTTCGTCGGACAAAAAAAACATTTCTATATTGGCTTTAATTCCTAAAAAACGACGAATGCGGGCGATATTGTAAAAACGGTTTGAATTTTTGCCTTCTATAAAAGTGGGGATAATGGGTAAATTGTATTTTATAGCCCTAGAAATAAATCCTTTGTTCCAGTCCAAATCATGGATAATTCCTTTTTGTTTTCTAGAACAAATACCAGCGGGGAAAATCAGCACCAAATCGCCGCTGGCATAAGTATCGTCAACTCGTTTTAAAGATTCGCGAGGGCTGCTGCCCAATTTGTTGACTGGAATAAATTGGGATTGAAAATTAGGCAAATTCATTAAAATATCATTCACAATAAATTTACTATCCGGCCGAATTTTGGTCGCTTCTACCAACAACGCCATACCATCTATTGCACCCAAAGGGTGGTTGCTGGCAACAATTGCCCCACCAGATAATGGAATGTTCTCTTTTCCGATGGATTCGAAAGTTGCACCAACCATGGCAATAGACAGCGCTGCAAATTGAGAATCGTTTAGATCCGCACCCTTAGCCAATGCTCCATTGATTTCATCTTGATGGACAATTTTTTTAATCCAATTTACAATAAAACCAGGAATAAATTTAGCCAATAAGGGATTCTTATCCTTTAAGATTTTGTGTATATCCAAAGAGAAATACTTTTTTATTTCCGGATGTATCTTGTTTGTCATTTTTTATTACCTATGAATCCAATGAAAGATTGCTTTGTTGTTCCCAAATTCTAAAGTAGGCAAAGGTATACGAACATGTTCCGTGAGCCATAATATTGGTTTTAGCCATGTATGTCTTGTTTTTACATAACCAAAAGATAAGCTTGGACTTAAATAAAATTGCCTGTATCTTTTTATATCCGATCGGTCTATGGTGTTTTTATTGGCATCCAACCAAATGTTGTCGTTGCCACCTACCATGCCGGTTGCACCGTATCCCATGCTTATTCCCAAAAACTTTGGCCACCATTTGCTTTTTATTCCCAATTTGTTGGGATTAAAATCCAACCAATATGTTTGCCCATTATAGTCTTTTAATACCGTTTCTGGGAATGTATGTCCTAGCAAATCGGGCCTAATTTTATGAAACCGGGTACTGGAAACGCTAAAACGAAATGGCACTTTAGATTTGCCCCAAAAATATTGTTGTATACCCGAAAAAAAAAGGCCAGCAGTATTGGCAATCAAATCTCCGGAAGAAGCTCCCCAAGCTGCGCTGCGCCCATCGAAATATTCAATGGCAAACTGAAAAACCAAAGCAGATGATGCGCCATAAATTGCACTTTTTTTGCGATTATAGCCTGCCCATTTAAAACTTTCTGCAACTGTATTGGTAATAATGGCAGCAGACCATGCGTGGCCGACTTTATCCATTTGAAGCCATTCTTTGTTGTCATTGATCCAATGAAATTTAGCAGTAGGATAGGTAGAATACCAAGTTTGATACAATGCAGTATGCACACCGGTTGCCAAACCAATATCTGAGCACCAAACAACGGTTTTTCTTTGCTTAATTCTTTGCGAACTATCCAGGGTAGCAGATGATATTTGTACATACAAACAACATACAAATATTGAAATTCCCTGTTTCATCCAATTATCTTAAAATGGTAGATTTTACTTTATCTAATATGGAAAAAGCTTCCGCGGAATTCGCAGCTTCGGCATACACACGCAGCACAGGTTCTGTGCCACTGGGCCTAATCATTGCCCATCGATCGTTTCCAAATCTAAATTTATAGCCATCTGTATCTTCTATGGTTTCAATGCTCAAATCTTCGAAATTTTTATAGGTACCAGATTTGCAAGATAAAATTATGGATTGCTTTATGGCTTCTGTGATATGCAAGTCGTATCGTTCCACAGCAAAAGTTCCAATTTGTGCGTAAATATCAGCCAACAATTGTGAAACTGTTTTACCTGTTTTTGCCATAAATTCCATAATAACCAACCCCATCCAAATACCGTCTCTTTCTGGAATATGGCCTTTAATGGCAATACCCCCACTTTCTTCAGCACCTATAAGTACATCGTCTGAAATCATATATTCGCAAATGTATTTAAAGCCAATTTTGGTGGTAATGGTTTCAATTCCCTTGAGTTTGCAAAGTGCTTGCACTTTATCGCTTACAGAAAAACTTTTCACCACCTTACCACTCATATTTTTATGAGTGGTTAAATATTCTATCAACAGTAAAATCAGATTGTGGCTGTCTACAAAGTTTCCATTCTCATCAAAAAAACCAATTCTATCTGCATCTCCATCGGTAGCTAAGCCACATAAATAATTGGCATTGTTTTTTAACAATTCCGAAATTTCTGGTAAATTTTTAAGGATTGGCTCTGGCGCGCGGCCATTAAAACCTGGGTTAAATTCAGCATGCAAAAGGTGTGCTCCTGGCAACGCACGGCGAACTACATTTTGACCCGCACCAAACATGGCATCATATACCAAATTGCCGCTTACTGCTTGCAATGCTTGCATATCGAAACTAGAAGTTAAATGGTTTAAATACATTTGTTCAAAATCACCATAAACCACCAATCCAGAAGTTATAAAATCGTCAAAATTGGCAGGCAGTACAGTGCTTAATGGTATGGCATTTTCTACAAATTCTATTTCAGAAGGAATTACAGGTCCACCGTAATTTGCTTTTAATTTATAACCATTATAAGCAGCCGGATTGTGACTGGCCGTAATAATAATTCCTGCAGTGGCATTTAAACGATTGGTAGCCAAACTAACCATAGGGGTTGAAACAAACCCAGAGGAAAGGATGGTTTTTACGCCGTTCGCTGCCAAAATTGCCGCTGTGGTTTTGGCAAACATTTCGCCACCAAAACGACAATCGTAACCTACTACGCAGCTTGCATTAGGATCTTTGTGTTTAAGCCAAATGGCGGTGGCTTGTGCCACACGTCTTACATTTTCTGTGGTGAAATTGTCTGCAATAATTTCTCGCCAACCATCGGTTCCAAATTTTATCGTATACATTTTATAGTTTAATAGAATTTAACATATCGGCTCACTTGCGTCCAAGAATATTTTTCCAAAGATTTAAGAAATTTGGGCGAATCTTCTTCTGTTACGTAAGCATTGTTTAACTTTATGATATTGTATTTAAAAACTTTTTCTTTGAGTACGTCTTCGGCAGTTTTTAAATTGTAAAGAACCTCCCAACCTAATAGAACATCAATTGGCAGTGGATTGAGTGGTTTGTTGTTTACGAATATCAACACGGTTTTAACTTTATAGTCTATATACCCTGCTTTTTTTATCCAAATTTCGTTCACTTCAATTCGTGTGACAGTAATTTCGCTTTTAAAAGATTTATAATCATAATATAAATCAGCACCTAGGTTAAACAAAACTTCGCGGTTTACATTCAAATAATTTTGAATATTTTTAAAGAAAACATTCCCAATTTCTGTTGGTTCATTTATATCGGGTTCTATTACATAATGAATGTTTTTTGATATTGGCATGGGATAAAGCCCTTCTATTTTTCGCCTGCTAAAAAAAGCTTTGTCTCTAATTTTAATTGCATCAGAAGGCTTTTTCTGAAAATTTTTATTTCCAAATTGAACAATGTTAAAATTGTAATTTCTACTATACAATGCATTGGTTAGTGTCAATTCTGCGGGGCCGTTTACATTGCATTCTATTTGTGAAGCCACCATTAAGTTCCAACATTCCGTAAAATCTACATAACCATAACTCACTTTTCCGTTCTTACCTTGGTTTATAAAGGTTGCACCTATAATGGTAAAGGTAGTTTTAAATCGGGTGCTTGTCCAAAATTCATGCAAAAAAACATCTTGTGATTTTAAAAAACTTGTGCCAGAACTTTTTTCAATTTCGGCCAGCGACCGCGCTTCAATTTTAGATTGTTTATAGGGCGAATCCCACAAGCTTATTTTACCTTGTTGAATCATTTTGTAAAAAAAATCTACCATGGAAAATGCTATGTTAAAACCCATGGTATCGCTTTGGCGAGCTAGGTTTATATGAACCAATACGGGTTTATCCGTATATGCATATAAGGACTTGACGCCAGTAAAAACGAAAACAAAAAACAATATTTTAATAAACCCTAATTTTCTAAGAGGTTTCCGATTTTTACTATATGTGGAATGTAGCATTTATTTTTTTTATGTAATTTTTAAAAAAAAGCATTTTCTCCGGTAATTTCCATGCCTAAAATAAGCAAATGAATGTCGTGAGTACCTTCGTATGTTATTACACTTTCCAGGTTTGCCATGTGTCTCATCATTGGAAATTCTCCTGTTATTCCCATGGCACCGAGTATTTGTCTGCTCTCTCGGGCTATGTTTAAGGCTATTTCTACATTGTTTCTTTTGGCCATAGAAATTTGGGCAGCCGTTGCGGTGCCGGCATCCATAAGTTTACCTAGGCGCCATGCCAACAATTGGGCTTTGGTAATTTCTGTCAACATTTCGGCCAATTTTTTTTGTTGCAATTGAAAACCAGCTATGGGTTTGCCAAATTGGGTTCGTTGTTTGGCATATTTAAGAGCAACATCGTAACAATCCATGGCTGCACCTATGGCGCCCCAACTAATTCCATACCTAGCGCTGTTTAAACAAGTAAGCGGACCTTTTAATCCACTAACATTGGGCAAAATATTGGATTTTGGTACTTTTACATCATTAAAAACAAGTTCACCTGTGGCACTTGCGCGTAAGCTCCATTTGCCATGGGTTTCTGGGGTTGAAAACCCATCCATGCCTCTTTCTACGATTAAACCATGGACCAAACCCGTTTCATCTTTTGCCCACACCAAAGCAATGTCTGCGAAGGGTGCATTTGAAATCCACATTTTGGCACCGTTGAGTAGCACATAATCGCCGGCATCAGTATAGTGGGTAACCATGCCACCTGGGTTAGACCCGTGGTCTGGTTCGGTCAGTCCAAAACAACCCATCATTTCGCCGGAAGCCAATTTGGGCAAATATTTTCTTTTTTGTTCTTCAGAACCAAATTTAAAAATGGGGTACATGACCAAAGAGCCTTGAACACTGGCGGTGCTGCGAATTCCGCTGTCGCACCTTTCCAATTCCATCATAATTAGACCATAAGTGGTATAATCCATGCCGCCGCAGCCATATTCTGCAGGCAATTGGGGTCCAAATGCGCCAATGTTGCCTAGTTCTGGTATTATATGCGCCGGAAATTCGGCATTTTGGGCATAATACTCAATGATAGGACTTAAGTCTTTCTTTACGTATGCCCGCACTGAATCTCTTATCAGAAGCTGCTCTGGGGTTAGTAAATCGTCCATTTGCATAAAATCAGGAGCTTCAAAACGGTCTTTTCCGCGATTGGCA
Organism: Bacteroidia bacterium; assembly: GCA_038317095.1. Lineage (GTDB taxonomy): Bacteria > Bacteroidota > Bacteroidia > NS11-12g > UBA955 > JAGXTF01. Next base: position 26,145 of record JBBQBB010000034.1, read on the forward strand.
GCAAATAAAGATTCAAGGTTTTGGGGTTGTTGCATAAATAAATTCAACTACAAAGGTAATGTTTCCTTTTTTTGCAGTTGCAATTATCCTGGTGAATATGCAACAAACAATGACCATTTTTTTGGAAAAACAGCAAGTATTTGCCCACATTGGTTGGGGCGATGCTGAAAGAATAGCGGGCGTTACTTTAGAAATTGATGTAAAGGTGAGTTTCTCATGGTCAACAGCAAACGACAATTTGATAGAAACACTGGATTATGGAGCTTTGGTTAAAATTGTACAATTGCAATCTGCGGTTGAATGCAAATTGTTAGAAACATTGGCAGAAAGAATTCAAAAATCGGTGTTGGATATTTCTGGGCACTACGCCCAAGAAATTGTGGTAAAAATTTGCAAGCCGAAAATACCTGTTGATGGCTATAATGCCAAATGTGCGGGTATAGAACTGGTATGGTTTAATCCCCATGAGTGAGGATACAGATAGATTTTTTTGGGTCATTTATACCAGGGATATAAAAACATTTGATTAAACATGTAACTTTGCCACAGGCATGAAAAAAGCCATATTCATTATAATCGTCGCTGGTCTGTCGCAGGCTATTTTTGCGCAATTGCCTCAAATTGCTGGTATAGTTTCTGATAAGAATACCGGAGAATCCATACAAGGTGCTATAGTAGGAGATATACAGGGCAATAACTACACCTATTCTAACCGAAATGGGTATTATAGTTTGGGCCTAGGAGGTGGAAAATATACACTGTTTGTTTCTGCAAGCGGATATTACCGAAAAATATTTCAGTTGGATGTTTTTGGGACGAAGGAAATGGATGTAATTTTAACACCTATAGATCCTTTGAATCCAGATACCGTGTCTAATCTTTCGAGTGGAATTAACGACTACCGCAGCGGGCATATTGCTCCGTTGATGGCACAAGTAAAAACTATGCCCACATTGCTTAGCGAACCAGACCCTGTGAAGTTACTGCAAAACATACCTGGGGTTAATGGTGGCATTGAAGGGCTCTCTGGCATGTACGTTCGTGGGGGCAATTCCGATCAAAATTTATCTTTAATGGATGGGTTGCCCTTGTATGGCAATGGGCATATTTTTGGTTTTTTAAGTGGCTACAACCCAGATGTGCTGCGCGACATACAGTTTTACAAAGGCGTAACCCCGGCAAGATATGGCGGTAGGGCCGGGGCTGTGTTAGATGTTACATTAAAAGAAGGCAATAAAACAGAATGGAAAGGAAATTACTCCGCCAACTTCCTCACCATGAAATTGAGTATGGATGGGCCCATTAGCGATAAAGTTACGGCTAGTTTGGGTATTCGTAGAAGCTACTTGGATTTATTTTTACCTCGCAGTGGCGGAGATTATGTATTTTACAACATTCATGATTTAAATTTAAAAGTGGCGGCTAATTTGAATAAAAACAATAAACTTACATTTTTTGTATACAACGGGCGAGATAAATATGCTATAAAAGCAACCAGCACGCGCCGAGATTCCACCAACCGATTGATAAGTTTTAATTTTCAAAATGCAGTTTATTGGCAAAACACCCTTTTGGGCGCCAATTTAAGTCATAAATTTAACAGCCGACATTACGCTTTGTTTACACTTGGGATGAGCCGTTATGCGTATAAATATAATTTTAGTTTGAACGGCTCAGTAACCACAGATACTGGAAGCAATACTGCAAAAATAGAATTGGGCAGGGTCAACGCCATTACAGATATCGTAGGCAAGGCAGATTTTGAATACAATTTATTGAATGGAAGTTACTTAAGGTATGGTGCAGAAATTATTCATCACGGGTTTAAACCTTCCGTTGCCCACGAGCAAATAGTTTCATCAGGCAGCGGTGAAACGGATAGTACCTATGGAAATTCTAATATTCAAGGCGCATTGGAAGCATCCGTGTATGGCGAGTATGAAACAGTTTTGAGTGCCGGTCTGAAATTAAACATTGGCGCTAGGTTATGGACATTTGTTGGCAAGGATAAAACGTTCTTTTTTCCAGAACCTCGCATTTTTTTAAGCCAGCAATTGCAAGGGCAAAAAGCGTTAAAGTTTGGATTTTCTATAGCCAACCAAGGTGTAAACCAATTGGCGAGTGTAAATGCCAGTTTGCCTTCCAATATTTGGTTCCCATCTGCCAAAAATTTTAGCACCCAACAAAATTTACAATTTACTGCGGGTTATTACAGACCTATTAAGTATGGCATCGAATTTTCTCTAGATGCTTACTATAAAATTATGAAAGGGGTAACCGATGTTACTGGCAGGGATGAAGGGGATTTATTAAAAAACTACTGGCAGCCTATGTTGGCACAAGGCAAGGGAACCGCTTATGGGCTTGAGGCTACATTTATGAAAAAACACGGACGTTTAAATGGAGTGGCGGGGTATACTTGGTCTTACAGCAACCGTACCATTCCAGATATAAATTTTGGAAAGACTTTTCCATTTCGGTGGGACCGCAGGCATAAATTCTCTATTATGGGTGTCTACCATATAAGTGACGTATTTATGTTAAATTTTGGTTTGGTAATTATGACGGGAAATGCAGTATCGGTCCCCACTGGAAAATATGTTGCTGCTGATGGTACCTTTATTTTTGACTATGCAGAAAAAAACAACTTTAGAATGCCAACTTATCGCAGATTTGATATTGGTTTCACCAAAGAAATTAATCCTTATAGAAATTTAAATAAACAATTTTGGGGAATCAACATTTACAACGCGTTGGGTTTTTACAATCCGTTGTTTATTCAAATAAAAAGAGATGCCAAAGACAATGTAAATAAAGCCTATGGGCAATCCTTTTTTCCTTTCATACCTTCGGCATTTTATAGATGGGAGTTTTAATATGAAAAAAATAAATTTAATACTTTTCGTTGCTTTGTTTTTTAGTTCTTGCGAAAAGGTGATTGATATATCCTCTGTAACTTTACAAAACAGGTTGGTGGTGAACGCGCTAATAAATGACCAGGATAATATTTCGATAAGTGTAAGTAGCAGCACCACCATACAAGATTCGGTAAAGCCAGCACCAATAAAAGATGCAGTGGTTGTTGTTAAAGATAAGAATGGCGTTACAACCAATTGCGTTTTTAGTTTACTCACAGACAAATATGAATGTGGCATAGTGCCCAAAGTGGGCGATTATTTTTCCGTTACTGTAACTGCAAAAGGATTTTCTCCGGCGTTTGCAGAAATGGTCATTCCTAGTAAATCTAACAATGGAAAAAGTACTTGGAAAGACAGTACTTCTTTCGATTCTAGCGGATTTCCAAATGGCACATTGGTTATTAAGTTAAATGACAAGGGGAATGAAAAAAACTATTACCGCATTTCATTGTTTTATTACCAGGTTTCTTTGGCAGAATGGCGGGTTTTACAACCTATTTTAGACGATGCTGAGTTGCGAAATCAAGCCTTGAAAACGCAAGATGGAGGAATCATTTTTAAGGATGCTACTTTCAACGGAAAAACGCGTAACATATCTTTTACAACTCCTTTTGGTTATAGTTTTCAATCCCCTAAATTTTTAGCGGTTGTTGAAAATTTAAGTGAACAATATTACAATTATTTTAAATCCTTGGACGATTATAAGAATAACCGTGGCGTATTTAATGAGCCCGTTCCTGTGTTTTCGAATATAAAAAATGGGGTAGGGATATTTGCTGGCAGCAGCATACAACGGGATACCATTCAATAGGTTTAAGGATAATTGGCCTAACCTGCGCTTAATTGTGTGCCTTAAAATTTTTCAAAATTGATTGATTCTTAAGTATACCATTGCGTACTTCAATGGCTTATGCAAATTATTCTTTTACATCCACAAAACGCAAACACAATAAGGATTGAAACAAGGCAGTAGTTACAAATATGAAATAAACTACACTCATAGAATACACCCATTTTATCCCAGTCTTTGGTGAAAACTTGTATGATATAAAATAAGTAAAAAGAGGAATAATCTGCAAAGCATGAATTACGTAAAAAGGGGCAACACGTAAAACGGCTTATAGGGTGCACCAATTTGCAAAAGGTGGACCTCGTTTGCCATTAATACTGCCAACTGTGTGGACGGTTCTAGAGAATAAACAAGTCCCTTAAACGAAAAACAATAGCGCCAAAAGAATCTGTATAAGTGAAATGCAATTTTTGGCCACGTAGGGCTTGCAGGGTAATGGCAAATTGCTCAAAACCAAGAGAAACCACAGCCACAATACTATAGCGATGTATCATTTTTTTTTAAAGTTTAGACTAAAGATACAAAAAGTACAACTAAAAATACTGCAAATTATATGGGTTTTACCAGACTATTAATTCGCAGCAATTGCGCATGATTCCCAAATGCATATACGCCAAGTATTCCTGAAAGGATTAAATGAATGAGCCCCAAGTAAGCGAGAAACTTATTTCGCAGAAAAACAAGTTTAATTATGCGCACTATGCTTTGATCTTCATCATTTTATCCAAGCTGTATTTGCCAGGACCCGTAAAATAAAGTGCAATGCAAACCACCATCAATTCTATGGCATTGCTGCCTTCCATCCATTTCTTAACGAGGGATAGTTCGGGCACATTGTAAACTTCAGACCAATGGTGCAACGCGGCGACAAACATGGTGAAACCCGCCAAGACTGCCGCGGGGCGGGTAAAAAAACCCAATAGAATGAGCAAACCACCGCCAAATTCGGCAAAAGCGGCCATGAAACCCCAAAAGCCATGGGCAAAATCTAATCCTACCAAAGACATATTTGCACCCAGTTTGGCCCATTTATCAGGACCACCCATCATTTTTGGCCATCCGTGTAAGGTAAGTTGCAAGCCAATGCCCAAGCGCAAAACGAGCAAACCTGTATCAATTTTAGTGGTATCAAGGAATTGTTTAATTTTCTGTTTCATGTTTTGTTTTAGTGCTGCAAATTAATATATATTTTGGCGACATTTTTTTTTGGAGGAAAGTTTTTCCCTCACCCCGCCCATTCTGGTCGACCCTCTCTGTTCTGGAGAGGGTTGAAGCAGCCGGCTTTTTGCTATGTGAATGTGGTTGCTCCCTTGTTACATGTTTGTCACCGTTTTGATTGCGAAATAATATGAGTCTTTACTTCACACTTATTTAATAATTTTCACAGAATTTCCATTGTCGAATGTGAGCAAATAAACCCCCGTTGGATAATCGTCAAAAGGGATAGAAGATTCCACGCCGCTAAGCAGAAGCTTGCCTGTGATGGTATACAATGTATATTTAGTAATGAATTGATTTTGACAATTAATTTGTAATATATTTTGAACAGGATTGGGTGCAATACTACATGGATTATTGGTGTTGAAATTCACAATGCCATTTACCTCGGGTACGTAATATTTGTTTACTGAACAGGTAACACAGTTGCCTTTGGTTTGCCCGCAAACCTTGTAATAGCCTTGTTTGGTTACGGTTAAAGTATCTCCTTTAAAATTCAACAAAGTATCATTTCTGTACCATAGAAGTTTAGGTAAATTGTTGGATGCTTTGTATTTATTTTTACCCAAATAAACCATGGAAATGGAAATGCTCGGCGCCAAATCCAAGTAGAAATCTCTTTTGCTGGTGCAGCCAGTATTGGTATGTGTATAATAAACACGAGTGGTTCCTGTGTCGTTAGCCCAAAAACCTCGTGTATCAAAACGGGTAGTGTCTTTCTTTTTTCCAACCCAAATAACTTTATACGGATCTTGATCTGGAATGATAGAATTGATGATAGTTTTTGATACAGAACACAAAATGGCAGAATCCATTACCAATTTAAATACAGGATTCGGATGGATTTTTACCATTTGCGAATCTTTGGCAGCGCAGCCACCACTAGCGGTTATGGTTAGGCTGAATTTGCCGTTTTTGGCAACCACAAGCTCTGGATTGGCAAGTGTGCTATCATTCAATAAATTGCCGGGTTGCCATTTGTATGTAAGTCCGCTTTGTGCCGTGCCACCTAGAAGGACTTGTTTTCCAGTGCAGGAATAAACCGTATCGGCCAATTGCCCAGCAGATGGACTAGAAACTGGAAAAACAAATGCACTATCAGCCGCTTTGCAGCCTTGGGTATTCTCTACTGTCAAATAAATCCATTTTGCTTTGTTTGCTATGGTAGTTGCACTCGCTGTATTTGAGCTATCTATTTCGGTTTTTGGCGACCAAAAATAATGGTTTTGGGTATCTCGCGTATTGCCTTTTCCAAGTAAAACAGAATTGCCTGTGCAAACTTGCACGGTGTCAGAAATGGAAACAAACGAAGTAGGTGATGGGAAAATCTCAAAAGTTTCAAAACTGCCAATAACAGCGGGTTTGGTGCTGCGCCATCTGGCACGATAACCCTTGGATGCTGCATATCCTTTGGGTATGGTTCCATTCATTTCTGCGGGTATTAACGTATCTGTAATTTTTGCCAACTGCAGCGGATTGGTGAATTGGCCATTTTTATTGCTCATTTCCATAATAAAATCATTGCCATTTTCAAAAGTACCTATGTTCTTTTGCAAGTAATTTTTATAACAATGGAATGAATCAGAAGGGCAACCCATAATTTCCAAACCCGGACCAAATGTATGCAGGGGTGGCGTAAAAACTGTACCACAAATAAGGCACATATAAACCCATTGGTCTTTCGTCGGATTGCAAAGGAGGTCGCCAGGTTTAGGCTCAGAATATAATTTTTTGGGAGAGCCAGCGTAGTATTTGTTTAGGAAATAAATGGCTTTTAACCCTTGGCTGCTTAGGTACAAATTGCCTTGCCCATCTTCCGCCAAGCCTACCAAATTATCCATTCCCAACGATTTTACCAAAGCTGTATTGCCATTGCTAAGACTCATTTCCATTAAATTTCCACCGAGGGTATCTTCTACAAAAAGAATGCGGTTTTTGGAGGCTTGCAAAACCATGGCAGATGGCCGGCGGTGCGGAGTGCTAAATACTGCGGTGCTGGGTAAATAAAATGGTGCGCCCCCAAAAGTGGTTTTGTAAATCACACCTCTATCTACATCAGAAATATAGAGTATGGAGTTGGTTTCATCAAAAACAGCATCTTGCATTTTTTTGGCACCTGGGGTTGTAAATGTTGCATAATAATTCCAACTGTCGTCGTAACCCTTTATTTCATTGCTATCTAATACAATATAGCCATCACCAAGGGGCAGGGAGGCAAACAATAAATTGTTAGGTGCATTTAACCCAGTTGCAACTTCGACCTTGTTTCCAGATGGATCCAGTGAAATCACATTCTTCCCTTTGTAGTTGGTGATGTAATATTTATCGGTATTTTTATTGTAAGTACTTGCATTAGGCCAAGCATAGGAGGGCTGCGCAGACGCGACTTTGAATTGAAAAAACAATAAAAATAGAATTGAAATTATGAATATGCGCATTTTGTAAGTTTGAATGATGTTTAGACAATATTAATTCTAAAAGTGTTGCCTTTATGAAATAAAGAAAATTAATGACAAACAAAATACAAAAGGTTCTACGTTTTTTATCTCCACAGAGGGTTGAAATGAAAGAAACAGCCCTAATTTTGCAGGTTTATTCAAAGTGAGCAAAACTCCCGTAATATTCATAAAAAATGCGCATCAGCATAATTTGCGCAACATCGATCTTGAGATTCCGCATGGTTCTTTTACTGTGGTTACGGGTGTTTCTGGTTCAGGCAAAAGCAGTTTGGTTTTTGATACCTTATTTGCCGAAGGACAGCGCAGGTATGTAGAAAGTTTAAACAGCTATGCCCGCCAATTTATGGGCAGAATGAAAAAACCAGCGGTGGATTATATTTTAGGACTTTGCCCCGCCGTAGCCATTGAACAAAAAGTAAATACCCGCAATCCCAGAAGCACGGTAGCTACATCTACGGAGATTTACGATTATTTAAAGCTTCTTTTTAGCAGAGCTGGCCATACTTTTAGTCCTATAAGTGGGCGAGAAGTGAAACGTGACAGTACCGAAGATGTTTTGAATTATGCCAAAGAATTGCCCGACGGAAGTGCCATACTTCTCATGGCTTTGTTGCCTCAAAGCACCTATACCACAGCAGAATTGGAGTTGATTCGGCAAAATGGATTTAACCGAATTTACTACAACGGAAAAGTAGAAAAACTGGAAACCATTATTGCAGGCAAGGAACTGCTAAAAGGGAAAACCCATTTGGTGATTGACCGCATTGCCGTGGATTTGCAAGATGAGGATTTTGAAAGCAGGGTTAGGGACAGTGCTGAAACGGCTTTTTGGGAAGGGAAAGGCACTTGTTCTGTTTTGGCTGGTGAAAGTAAAATTATTGTAGAGTTTAACAACCGTTTTGAACTAGACGGGATGGTTTTTGAAGTGCCAAGTCGGGACTTTCTATCTTTCAACAATCCTTATGGTGCATGCAAACGCTGCGAAGGATTTGGCTCTGTGTTGGGGATAGATAGCGATATGGTTATTCCCAACAAAAGTTTAAGCGTATTTGATGGGGCTGTGGCCCCTTGGAAAGGCGAAGTAATGGGAGAGTGGCGCAATGATTTTATTGCCATGGCCTCCAAATCGGGTTTTCCCATACACAAACCGTATAAAGAATTGAATGCAGCGCAGCTAGATTTGCTATGGAAAGGCAACAAAAGCATGCCTGGGATAAGCGATTTTTTCCAATATGTGGAAGAAAATGCATACAAAATTCAATACCGCGTGCTTGCTGCAAGATATAGGGGCAAAACGGTTTGTCCAGACTGCCATGGTACCCGCTTAAGGCTGGATGCAGGGTATGTAAAAATAGTGGCAACCAATGCAAATGCCCAAATTCCTGAAAAGGTTTCTTTGCAAGAAGTATTGTTGATGAATGTAACGGCAGCTAGCCATTACTTTCATGAATTGAAATTGAACCAATACGATACAACCGTTTCTGTGCGTATACTAAACGAGATTAGAAACCGACTGACATTTTTATTGAATGTAGGACTGGGCTATTTATCGTTAAACCGACTGAGCAATACATTAAGCGGCGGCGAAAGTCAGCGAATCAATTTGGCGACCTCGCTGGGTAGCAGTTTGGTGGGTAGTTTGTATGTACTGGATGAGCCAAGTATAGGTTTGCACAGCCGGGATACAGAGAAATTGATTGAGGTACTAAAGAAATTGCAAGACGAAGGCAATACAGTGATAGTGGTGGAACACGATGAAGAAGTAATGCGCGCAGCAGATACTTTGGTGGACATTGGTCCATTGGCGGGTACACATGGCGGTAAATTGATTTACAACGGTCCATTTAGCGGAGTGCAAAATGAAAAAGAGAGTTTAACAGCGCGTTTCTTAAATGGCGATGAAACCATTGATGTGCCAAGAAGTAGGCGCAAATGGACAAAAAAAATAGAAATTAAAGGGGCAAGTGCCAACAATTTAAAAGATGTAGATGTAACGTTTCCATTGGGTGTATTTACAGTGGTTTCTGGGGTATCAGGGTCTGGCAAAACCAGTTTGGTAAAGCAAGTTCTTTATCCCGCATTGAGCAAAGAAATTGGTTTGTTTGTGTCGGCCAAAACTGGGGAACACAATGCTTTACAAGGGGATATAAAGCAGGTAAAAGCGGTAGAACTTATAGACCAGAATCCGATAGGCAAAAGCAGCAGAAGCAACCCTGTAACTTACATAAAAGCGTATGATGAAATTCGTGAATTGTATGCATCGCAGCCATTGGCCAAGTTTAAAGGATTTAAACCCAGCCATTTTAGTTTTAATGTAGATGGTGGCAGGTGCGACAATTGCCAGGGGGAAGGCGAAACGGTGATAGAAATGCAGTTTATGGCGGATATCAAACTGCCATGTGAAGTGTGTGCTGGTAAGCGTTTTACCCATGATGTATTGGAAATTGAGTACAATGGAAAACACATTTACAATGTGTTAGACATGACGGTTGACGATGCCATTGAATTTTTTGCTGGTACGAAGCACATTGCGGATCGACTAAAACCATTGCAAGATGTGGGTTTGGGATACGTAAAATTAGGCCAAGGAAGCAATACATTAAGTGGTGGCGAAGCCCAACGTGTGAAGCTCGCATTTTACTTGAGCAAAGCCAATCCAAATAGGGACGGTGGTACATTGTTTATTTTTGATGAACCTACCACTGGCTTGCATTTTCACGACATAAAAAAGCTATTGAATTCATTCAATGCATTGATAGAAAAGGGGAATACCATAATTTGCATAGAGCACAATTTGGATGTAATTAAATGTGCAGATTGGTTGATAGATATGGGTCCCGAAGCTGGAGATGAAGGTGGCAATCTGGTTTACGAGGGTGTACCAGAAGGA
>JBBQBB010000035.1:0-36266 GCA_038317095.1 Bacteroidia bacterium
GTTCAACCTAGGTGCATCGGCCGTATTCTCAAAAGTTTCCTTACCAAACTATGCGGTTTCCTTCCCAAAAGCGGAAAATTGAAAGCTAGAAAGTGAAGTAAAAATAGGTATATAAAAATGCGCGGCAGTAGTTTTTTGAAATAAAAATACTGGCTGGATATGAGACTGCTGTAATTGAAAGTCAATTTATTAGCCAGTCAAGTCAGTTGTAAATACCACATTTGATGTACTAAGTTTGGTTACAGGAACATACCAATTAAAAACAACATTAACCCTATTTAGAACGGCAGTAGCCATGCTGGTAAATGGAATAAGATGCTAAACGGCAGGCGTGTTTGGAGGGTTTTGGGTTGAAGGTTTACCCGATATCGGATATTGCGGTAAAGAGGAGTTTGGCTGGGGTGATGTATGATTTGGAGGACTATATTGTGCGGGAGTATGCTGCCACCCCGGTCTCAGAACACCCCGCCATGGGCGGGGAATAGCAGCCAGTGTCTTCTGCTTTTGGGGGAATTGTGTATTGAAACTGCGCATGTCGGAGAATTAATACCAAATACATTTAAGCAATTGCGTGCTATTTTTTAATCTCACCACTTCACCTCTAAAATTCTGTCTTTTGGAAAGCCAAATGGGAATGCATAATTTACCTTGCGCATTAAATTTCCATTGCTGGAGAAAAAGCGCCATTCGCCTACTTTTACGGAATAATATTTTATTTTTTGAAACACAGCGTTTAATGTATCTTTTATAGCAGCATAGATGCTGTCTTTTAACGCAAGAATGGCATAATGACCGCGTGTTTATAGTATTTCTGTGCTGTCGAAAAATTCCATAAATTCACCACATAAAAAGGTGCCAAAATTTAATTTGTTGCCAGCAGAATCGGTCGCAAATTTGTAATTTTCTTGGAATTGCATTTTGCCAGACGGGTAGTAACGGAGCCATGTCCTTATGGAATTTTCACAAATCAATTCACCTTGGTATTTTATATTTCCATTGGCTTACCAACTTTTATATGCGCCTTTTAATGCGCTGTCTTTTGCCGTGGTGAATTCGTTTTTGTACGCTGTTTTGGCTTGTAAAATCAATTTTTAGTCGCTGTTATAAACCCTTATAGAATGGTCTGTTTTTACTGTGGAATCGCGGTTTTTTAGATCCAAATAAATGCATTTATTGCCTAAACACGAAAAAGCTTGGTTTGTATTTGTTGTACTTTGAATATGCAAATGCGCAAAAAGAGAATCCTTGGAAAGCACGTGGGTCGTGTCTTTTAAGCCCGATAAAAGCAAAGTAGAAAGAAAAACAAGTTACCCATGAAAATGAATAACGGTAAAATATTGAAATTATTTTAACAACCCCTAAAAATGGAAATTTAAAAATAGAAAGCGTTAGCGAACTTTATTGCGCAGCCAACCACTCTTCCATGGCAGTGTCGTAGGCTTTTTTATTGCTGGCAATTTGACTTTCTATTTTTTGGAACAAAGCGGTTAATTCTGCAATCTTTTTAAAATCAGACGCAACCGCTGGAGATTGCAATTCTTCTTCCACCATGTTTTTTTCAGTTTCCATTTCGCGCATGGCTATTTCCAAATCCTCCATCTTTTTCTCTAGCTGGTGCAAGGTATTTTTGCTTGGTTTTTTGTTGTCGGTTTCTGCAACGGGTGCAGGTTTAACTTCGGCTGCTGGGGTAGTTTTTGTTTTTTGTTTTCCAGGTATGGGAATGTCTTTGCCTTCTTTTTTCTTGCGATCTACCCATTCGTTGTACTCGTCATAAGTGCCAGGGTATTCGCGCAATTTTCCATTTTCAATCCACCAAATTTTATTGGCAATTCTGCTAATAAAAGTACGGTCGTGGGATACCAAAACGAAAGTGCCTTTGTAACCAATTAGAGCTTCGGCAAGCACGCTGGTAGAAAACATATCCAAGTGATTGGTAGGCTCATCCAACAATAGAAAATTGGATTGGGTCAACAATGTTTTTGCCAAAGCAACGCGGCTTTTTTCGCCTCCAGAAAGTACTTTTACCTTTTTGAAAACATCGTCTCCGGTGAACAAAAAGCAACCCAAAGTGGAACGCAATTCACCTTCGGAATATTCGCCACCCACGGTTGCCAATTCATTCACCAAATCGTTTTTTAAATTCAAAGCTTCCAATTGGTGCTGCGCAAAAAAGCTAGGTTCCACATTCCAACCTGCTTCTACGGTTCCATCATGCGGTTCGCTTCCGTTGATGATGCGCAACAAGGTAGATTTTCCGCGTCCGTTGGCTCCGATTAACGCAATTTTATCGCCGCGTAAAATTTGGGCATCGGTATCTTCGAATATACTGAGATTGCCGAAACTTTTAGAAATATGCTTGAGGGTACAAATTTGTTTTCCAGGTGTGGTGCGAATGTTGAATCGGATATTTAAATCGCGGGCTTCATCTTCGAGCACTTCGATTTTTTCAATTTTATCCAACATTTTAACCCTGCTTTGCACAGCGGTTGCTTTGCTGGCCTTGGCTTTAAATCGTTGAATGAATCGCATTTGCTGCCTTATATAATCCTGTTGGTTGTCATAACGGCGCTGCATCATTTCGTCGCGTTCATCCTTTTGTTCTAGGTAATCGCTGAAATTTCCTTTGTAGTGAAACAACTGAGAATGGGCCACTTCGGCAATACGATTTACACAATTGTCCAAAAACAAACGGTCGTGACTTACAATAACGAACGTGCCTTTGTAATCTTTAAGGTAATCTTCAATCCATTGAATGGTAGGCAAATCCAAGTGATTCGTTGGTTCATCGAGCAGCAACAAATCTGGTTCCATGAGCAACAGTTTTGCCAGCATTGCCCGCATGCGCCAACCTCCCGAGAACTGGTTTAGCGGTTTTTTTAATTCTTCGGTAGAGAAACCCAACCCTTCAAGCAATTTTTCAGCTTCGGCATGCCAATCGTAGCCACCTAAATTGCCAAATTGGTCTTGCAACTCTGTCAATTTTTGGATGCTTTTCATGTCATGTGTGGTTTCAATAACCTCCAGCAAACGGTGAATTTCTTTGTCTAGGGCGGCCAAATCGGCACGACCTTGAAGCACCACATCCAAAACCGGTTCTTGGTAATCTATACTTAAAAGATCCTGGTTTAAGAATCCAATTTTAAGATCGGCAGGTTTACTTAGGCTGCCTTCTCGCAACTCATATTCGCCAGAAATAATGCGCAACAGCGTAGACTTTCCGGTACCATTTAAACCAACCAATCCAATTTTTTCATTGGGTTTTATATGCCAAGAGGCATCTTTAAACAGGTATCTTCCTGCAAATTCAAATGAGAAATCAACTAAGGCAAGCACAGCCTGCAAAGATAATACAACAAAGGGAATGAATTAAGGCAATTTTTGTTAATATTGAAGGGTGAAAAAGCCGTTGTATATTTTCTGCAATCCCAAATCAGGCAGGTATGATGAGAAAAAGATAGGAAAATTGTTAGATTTGGCCAGATTGCAATTCGGGAAATGTGAATTAACAAGCAACATCGGAACCTTACAAACCATCCGAAATGCGCATGTAATAATTGCGGGTGGAGATGGGACAGTGCATGTGGTGGTGAACGAGGCAGATTTAGAAAGCAATACATTTTCTGTGGTGGCATTTGGGAGTGGAAATGATTTTGTACGCAATTTTCCGAAACGCAAAATGGAAGATTTGTTAGCAGAAATAGAAAAGGAGAAATTTGTTTCTGTCGATTTGTTGCAAATCAATGATAAAAAAGCAGCCGTGTTGGCGGGTATTGGATTTGACGCGGTGGTTTCGGATGCGGCCCACAAAAACAAATGGAACATTCCAGCCATAAAATATATGGTACCAGTGTTAAAAAACATGTTTGGCTACCGGGGTATTCAAATGAAAATAATGGGTAAAGATTTGAATTATACCGACTGTGTTTTTATGCTTTCTTGCGGCAATGGATATAGGGCTGGTGGAGGCTTTAAACTTTTTCCAAAAGCCAGTTTGACGGATGGGAAAATGGATGTTTTATTGATAGAACCGCCTACATTTTGGCAAAAATTAAAATACATTTGGTTGGTTAATTTTGGCAAACACTTGGAATTAAGTATTGTAAAATATGTGCAAACCGATAAAATAAGTGTAGAATTGGATGTCGAAGATTTGTACAACACAGATGGAGATGTTTACAGGTCTAAAAACATGGAAATATCAGTTTTGCCCGGTGTTTTTAAATTGATTATGTGATCGCCATGGGTTTCACCCTTGGTTATTTATGATTGACCCTTGCCTTTAATCCTTTGCAGATTCGTTGCGTTTTGTAAATCTTCAGGATTTTAAAACTGATTTAAATTCAAAGTATCCATTTTGTTTAAGTTGTATTTCTGTAATAAATAAATAGCATTCAATCAATTTAGGACTTTAGAGGAGTTCATCATTAATAAAATCCAAAATGTCGAAAATTATCACCCTGAAAGGGGCTGAGATTAATGTTTTAAAAAGACAATGCAGGTTTTAATGAGATGATAGAATATGACAATAGGGATGGAAAGTAACAAGAATTGGAATGGCATAAAATAGACCGTTTACAATTTCCTCCAAACCATCACAAAATCATTCATAAAATAACCATCTCCAATATCGAAATCGGCCACATAATCTATAACGAATCCCATTTTAAAATAGAAATTAATGGGTTTGTAATTTTGGCGATTTACTTGCAGGCGGGTTGTTGTTATTTGTGGAAACAATTCTAGCAATTTTGCGAAGGCAAGACTGCCAATTCCTTTGCGGTGAATTTCTGTGTCTATATAAAATTTGTGTAAGAATAATTCATGGATATCTTTTTCTGAAATGGAGATAAATCCAACCGCAATATTGTCCGATTCAACCAAAAAAAACTGCTGTCCTTCTTGCATTTGGGTTTGCAGTGCCGCTGAATTGTATAGTTTTGCCAGCATAACATCGACTTGCATTTGACCCACAATGGCAGGGTAATGCGATTGCCATATTTTTTGCGCCAGCACCTGGATTGTGGAAATGTCTGCCTCTTTTGCCCGAATTAAATTTACATTCACAGTTCAAATTACCCGAAATTTGTGGCAGATTGCAAATGTTACGGGTAGAAAATCTTCAATGCGGTTATGAAGGCTCGTCCAATGATGGGTTGGTGAATCGCTTGGATTTTAAGTTGGCGGCGGGCGAATTGCTGTTGTTGGCTGGCAGAAACGGTATTGGCAAAAGCACCTTGATGCGCACTTTGGCGGGTTTGCAAGCACCCATTTCTGGCAATGTGCATATAAACGGCAAAGGCATTCACCATTTGGGTCCATCAGATTGCGCCGGTTTGGTTTCAGTTATGTTTTCCATGCCTCCAGATTTAGCACTTACCCGCTGTTTTGAAGTGGTATTAACTGCCATGCAACGCAATTTTTCTCCTTTTAAAACGGATTTTAGCCATGAAAAGGGAATAGTAAAAAAATGCATGGAATTGACGGGTTGTCAAAAATTTTATGATCGTGAATTTTCTACTTTAAGCGATGGCGAGAAACAAAAAGTAATGCTTGCCCGCTGTTTGGCTCAAGATACCCCCGTGTTGTTGCTGGATGAACCCCTTGCTTTTTTGGATTATCCCGGTCGAAGGCAAATGCTGAGTTTGCTTGAAGAAATTTGTAAAACAGAAAATAAAACCATAGTATACAGCAGCCATGATTTGGATATTTCATTGGTTCATTGTCACAAATTGTTGTTGCTTACTAGCCGTGGCAAGTGGAAATATTTTGAGGACAAGCAAGAGATAATGAATACAATTCCGTCTTCCTTGTTTGAGAATGAAAATTGAAAATGCGTCGTCCGTTTAAATTCAAACAATTCGAAATTCAGCAGGAAAATGTTGCAATGCCTGTAACCACCGATGCCTGTATTTTGGGTGCGTATGCCAATTTTGAAAATTGCAAAACCGTTTTAGATATTGGCGCAGGCAGTGGAGTTTTGGGTTTGATGTTGGCACAACGTTATCCTTTTGCACAAATTACAGCATTGGAAATTCATGAGCCCAGTTTTTTAGAGTGCAAAAAGAATATCGAAAATTCCATTTTTGCCAAAAGAATGGAAGCGATTTGTGCGGATATTTTGAATTTTAAACCACAAAATAAATACGATGGCATAGTTTGGAATCCCCCTTTTTTTGAGAATCAATTGGCTTCTGCGTTGCCAGATAAAAAATTGGCAAGACATACCCAAGGGTTGAATTATTCTGTTTTTTCTGAAATTCTAAAAACCAATTTGGCAGACACAGGCAAAGCTTGGCTTTTGATTCCCGATTCGCATTTGGAGCTGATGAAAACACATTTATCTACGGCAAAATATGGCATTGTTTCGGCCACTTCAATAGCCGCCAATACAGCAAAATCTCCACATTTGTGGATGTTGAATATTATGGAGGGTGAGTTTGAAACCACATTTCTGTCTATGATTACCTATGGGCAAAAAGGCGAATACGGGGATGAGATGCGCACATTGCTCGGTGGATTTTATTTGAACATGTAAATTAATTTTACATAATTTTTGGAATTTCGGATTATTTTTCTAACTTCGTAGAATGCCCGCCTTAAAATATACCATTGAAAAGTCCGCTTTTGGCGTATGTGCCTATATTGGTGAGAAGATGGGGATTAGTTCTAGCCGCATTCGTATGTATTTCATTTACACCTCGTGTTTAACTTTGGGCAGTCCAATTTTGTTTTATTTAATCTGGGCTTTTTGGTTGAATATTAAACGCTATTCTGCGGAGCAGAGAGCCAGTGTGTGGGATTTGTGAAGAGGATTTATTGGTTCTTTGTTACTCTTTGATTGGTTGATGTATTAAACAATGGATGCATTATTTCTTGCGATTGTCATCATGTTAGTGAGGATTTGAACATGGTGAAGATTAAGCATTGAAAACTTTAACCAAATATTTTTTACGTAACCAAGAAATAAATCAATTATACAAAGTATATGCAAAATATAGCGGCTATGCAGATTCGATTGGAATTACAGGTTTAGGGAGAGAAATCTACAATACTGATAAGCTAAACGTTGTTTTTTAAAGATTCAGAACAATTCTAAATTTAGACCAAATTCGAATCATATCTGATACATTAAAATTGAATGTATTGTACGCTAAAATGACAGTAAAAGGCGAAAAAAGTGCATTGGAGAGTGCATCTGTTTTAATCTTATGGAAATTTCGGCATCGAAAAAGAATTCATTGGTCAATATTACCGAAGGAATGATTCTTAAATAAAGTAGAATATTTGCATTAAAAATTCGTACTTACGGTAAACCTAACTCCGCTGAATGCAGGTTCTACGCGGCAAATACCGCCGCTGCAATTCACCCCACGTTGTTGTTTTATATACGCAATATTAAATACAGAATTGCCAGCAATATACTGTGCAAAAAAGGTAGGATAATGCAACACCCGGTTTGAAATACCCATGTCCTCATAGCGATGTGGTTGCACGTTTGCCATATCTCCCACTGCAAAACTAATGTTGGGTTTTAAATAAAATTCCACCATTGCATTGGCAAAACTTCCTTGGTCTTGTTTGGTTTTTAGGTACTGAAATTCTACACGCAAACTGCGGCTTTTTGGGAATTTAATGAGCACCTCACCAAATGGGGTTAGTGTTCTTACATTGGCATATTTAGGGTGTATTTCATATCTTTCTTGGTTGTATAAAACGGTTTGTAAACCCAATTTCAATTTCAATTTTTTACCAATGGTTTGAACAATTTCCCCATACAATTCATGAAAAAGTTCTATGGATTTGTTGTTAAATCCATTGGCATTTAAGGACCTAACGAAACTGCCGTTTAGAGTAATTTGTGTGCCTTTGCGCGGTTTCAAATCCAGTTCCCCTTGAATGCCATCTTCGCCCAATTCTTGTGCTGGTGCATTGTAGCGGGCCATTAAACGGTAAGTGTTTTGGCGAGTTAGCGATGGCAAATAAGAAATGGCGCCATTTAACAATTGGTCGTTTGGCGTAGTGCGCAAGGTGAAATTTTCGATGTGCCTGCCTTGTATATTTAAGCCAAATGAGGCTTTTTGTTTGCCAATTTTAATGCCACTCATGCCATAACTCATGGATAGGTAAAGCACTTTTCCGTCTTTTAAATGAAGTTTGCCATCGGTCAGTCTTATTGCCTCTTTGCTTTTTTTGTTGTATTCAGCGTTTAATACAAAATTGCCTAGGGTGTAAGTAAAATAGCCATTGTATCCATAAACATTGTACATTGGTTCGAATTTGTCTTTAACATCATAACTGTTAATTTCTGCTACAATAGGATCCATGCTTGCCCTGTCTAATGTACGGTTCATAAAAGAAGCACCCATATTTAATGTACCTGAATTTCCGTTTTTACCCAAATCTAGGGTATAATCTGCATTGGAGCCAGCAATCACTTGCGGTGAATAACCAAAACGATTCTCCAAATACCCTTTTTGATTGCCCACAAAGGCTTTTACCCGAAGATTGGGTAGAAAATCGTACTGTAACCTAGCCCCTTGAATGGCATAATCTATCCCAATTTGGCGTTGCTCGTAAGCCCTAAAAAGGATACCGGATCCTAGCTGGTCATAGAAAGAACCCAAGGTAATGTCTAATTTGTCCACTTTTTTGTGGGCTTGCCAATAACCAATGCCGTGGAAAGTATTACTGCCTTGTGGATTTAGTAAAGGTGAATTGAAAAAACCATCGTATCTAAGCGTGAATTCAAAACCTTTGATGCGGTAATTCATAAAAAGCCAAGCATCTAAACTGGCGCTATTTTCTTTGTACACTTTGGTATTGGCGCCAATGGAATCATCACGGATGTATTTTTGATAATTCAAAAACAGGTTGCCAGTGAACTGGCCTTTGTCTTCATTGTTGTTCTGCTGCGAGTATAAATTTAAGCCCAGCGCGCATATACCTAAAATGACAAATTTTTTCATGAAGGTGCAAGTTTAATAAAATCAAACCACTTGTTCACTCTTTTGAGTAATGTATCTTTGCACCTCTGATGGAAACTTTGTTAGAACCTGTAATTAACACACGCAAACTTTACATAGAGAGCTATGGATGCGCCATGAATTTCTCCGACAGTGAGATTATTGTGGGTATTATGAGTGAAAATGGATTTGTTACCACCGAGGACGAATTGGATGCGGATGTAATTTTTTTAAATACTTGCGCCATAAGAGACAATGCGGAAGTGCGCATTCGTGAAAGACTAAAACACCTTAGAAACAATAAAAAGCAAAACCGCGACTTGATCATTGGGGTTTTGGGCTGCATGGCAGAAAGATTGAAAGACAAGTTGTTAGAAGAAGAAAAATTGGTCGATGTGGTTGCCGGTCCAGATAGCTATCGTGATTTGCCTAGGTTGGTATCTGAAGTGGATGATGGAGCTCGCGCAATCAATGTTTTGTTGAGCAGGGAGGAAACGTATGGCGATTTAAATCCAGTTCGTTTGAATTCAAATGGGGTTTCAGCTTTCATAAGCATTATGCGGGGTTGCGACAACATGTGCAGTTTCTGTGTGGTTCCATTTACTAGGGGCAGGGAACGCAGCCGCGATGCCCAAAGTATTTTACGCGAAGCCAAAGAATTGGAAGTTGCTGGATACAAAGAAATTATTTTGTTGGGTCAAAATGTAGACAGTTATCTGTGGTTTGGCGGTGGTCCAAAAAAGGATTTTAAAAATTTAACGGAAGATGAAAAAGCAAACGCCATTGATTTTGCAGATTTGCTAGAATTGTGCGCTGTTGAATTGCCTGGCATGCGCATTCGATATAGTACCAGCCATCCTAGAGACATTGATGAAAAAGTGGTACGAACCATGGCGCGTCACAAGAATATTTGCAATTACATCCATTTGCCTGCCCAAAGCGGAAGTTCAAGGGTGTTAGATTTGATGAGTCGCAATTATACGCGGGAATATTACATGGAAAAAATAAACATGATTCGTGAAATTATACCAGATTGCGGGATTAGCTGCGACATCATTTCAGGATTTTGTACCGAAAAGGAAGAGGACCATAAGGCCACTTTGAGTTTGATTGAATGGTCGCAATTCAATTTTTCTTATATGTACAAATACAGCGAAAGGCCTGGAACACCCGCCGCCAAGAAATTGCAGGATGACGTTGATGAACCTACCAAAAGCAGACGTTTGTCTGAAATAATAGCCTTGCAAAACAGTATTTCTGTAGCCAAAAACCATGCATATATAGGTCAAGTGGTGGAAGTATTGATAGAGGGTGAAAGCAAGAAAAGCGATGCAGACTGGAAAGGCCGCAACGACCAAAATGGGATTACCGTTTTTCCAAAGGAGCATTATAAAAAGGGTGAAATTGTGAAGGTTCTGATTGAAACCGCAAGCACCACAACCATCCGAGGCAGGGCAATTGGGCTGGCATAAATCTTGTTTTAGGAGAAGAATTGTTGGGTTAAGGATTTGGAATTCTTGAACATTGTATTGCCTTTGATTCTTAAAATATTAAGAACTATGAAAATCACAAAATTGTTAGCTGCTGCATCTTTGTCGCTTCTATTGCTTTTTAGCGCGTGTTCAAAAGAGAAAATTTTGACAAATCGCTTGGATGGAACTTGGAATTATAATTAAATTGACGGTACTATTGCCGCATCGGGTGGCGGAGCTACTACCCCATATACATTTATCAATGCAGGCTCGATTACCCTGAAAAAGGATGGTACAGGTTCTTATACACAAGTGTTAAATGGTTCTACCACAAACGGCACCATCACTTGGTCCAACACAGCAACTACGGTTACAATCATTGAAAGTGGCCAAGCCGCCTTGGTATTTACTATTTCAACCAATGAGAAGAAGAAACAGATTTGGAATACGACCTATAATGACGCTGGCGACCAAATCACAGAAACTTGGACGTTGAGTTTAAAATAATTTAAACTTTGTTATAGAAAAAATGCCGTTTTAAACGGCATTTTTTTTGATAATATGGCGCCCCGATGGGGTTAAGATGCAAATATTTCCTTTAATCAGGCTTTCTGTTGGTATTGCTTCTTCAAGTTCTCCAACATATCCACGGTCATTTTGTTCAAATCATAATCGGGTTTCCAGCCCCAATCTTCACGGGCACGGCTGTCGTCAATAACGGCTGGCCAGGAATCTGCAATGGCTTGGCGAGAGTCTGCATTATATTCTGTGGTAAAATTCGGGATGTATTTTTGAATGGCGGTGGTAATTTCTTCGGGGCCAAAACTCATGCCCGCCAAATTGTAGCTGCTCCTAATTTTTATTTTTTCTGCCGGTGCATGCATAATATCTAGGGTCGCTTTTAGTGCATCTGGCATATAAAGCATAGGTAAAACTGTACCGGGGTTTAGGAAACAATTGTGTTTGCCGGTGGTTAATGCATCGTGGTAAATAGATACTGCGTAATCCGTAGTTCCGCCACCTGGGGCACTTTTATAGCCAATCAAACCTGGATAGCGAAGACTGCGGGTATCTACACCCCAGCGGTTAAAATAATATTGTGCGTATAATTCGCCAGCCAGTTTGCTAATTCCGTAAACAGTTGTGGGGTCCATGGCACAATATTGAGGTGTATTTATTCTCGGGGTATTTGGTCCAAATGCAGCAATGGAGCTAGGCCAATACACTTTTTTTATTATGCCCATATCTCGGGCTGCATCTAGCAAATGAAAAAGACCATCCATGTTTAATTTCCAGGCAAATTCCGGCATTTTTTCAGCCGTTGCACTCAAAAGTGCTGCCAAATGATACACTTGGGTTGGCTTGTATTTTTGAATCAGTTCGGTAAGTTTGGGCTTGTCTAAAATGTCCATTATTTCAAAAGGACCTCCTTCAAACACAGGATTATCGCTTTTCTTAACATCACTTGCTATTACATTTTGGTTGCCATAAATACCCCGAAGTGCTTCTACCAACTCGGTTCCAAGTTGCCCACAGGCACCAATTACCAATACCGTTTCCGTGCTCATTGTTTTCTGCAAAGGTTCAAAAACAATGGCAATAATCAAAATGCATAGTTTAATTCTCTCTGCATTACCTTTGCCACCCTTGAATGCCGTTGAATCTATAAGATATTCTTGGAAGGGAATACATACATTATTGTCGCCTTCATTAAAGCGCCGTACATACACTATATATATTTTCAGCAGTCTTATAGGCTTGGCAGATATCATAGGTTTGGGTAGTATGGTGCCTGTATTAATGTTGGCCATTGACCATAGTTTTTTAGAAAAAAGCAGCAAACTAAGGGCAATATACCATGCTTTGGACCTATCAAATGAAGCAACCTTTCTAAAAATATTAATTGTAGCAATATTGTTGTTTTTTGTATTAAAAAGCTTGCTGGCCATAGCATTGCAAAAGCATATTCGATTAACGGCGATTGATTTGTCTACCGAATTGGCGGCAGAAAGTTTTAGCAAATCATTTCAAAACAATTCCTACGAGAAAGTATCTGCAGATGGCTTGGGTTTTAACGACGAAGTTATGTTTACCCCCTATTACTTTGTATCTGGAATTTATTTTCCATTTATAAATATTATTGCTGAATCAACAATTGCATTTATGTTGATTTTGGTTTTTACCTTGTATAATCCAATGATATTTTTTCTCATTGTGGGTTTGCTAGGGACCGCATTCGTGCTTGTAAATCGTTTTACAAGAAAGCGCATTTCCAACTTGGGAGAAAAGGTAAGTGAAAGCCGGGAAAAAGCAATCAAGGATTTAAATTTTGGTATCTCAGGTTTTGCAGATATTCGAACCCACGGCGTAGAAAAATATTTCAAAAAAAGATTTTTAGCACATTTTCATGAATATGTCTTGAACGGAGTTAAAGGTTTAAATTATCAATTAATTCCATCAAGAATAAATGAATTTGTGAGTTTGTTGGGAATTGTCATTTTGGTAATTTACGCTTATTTTTTCTCGGGAGATAACCTTGGTCAAGTAAGGGTTTTGGCTGCTTTGTTCGCTATTTCTGTGTTCCGATTAATCCCAGCTGCGAATCGGGTTTTACAAGCATTAATGCATTTAAAAATGAATGCATATACCATTGAAAAACTGATGCCATTAAAAACAGAAAAGCAGAAATTGAAAACAGCAATACGCACTTTTGAACATTCTATTGTGTTGGATAAAATTAATTTTGCGTATCAAAATAAGTCAGATCCATTGATTTTTGAAAATTTGAATTTAAAAATAAAAAGGGGAGACATTGTCGGTATATCTGGAAAATCGGGAATGGGAAAAACTACGTTGGTAAAGTTGCTATTGGGTTTTTATTTTCCGCAAAGTGGAAGTATTTTAGTGGATGGATTGGCTATTAAAGACGAATTTGATATTCAATCCTTATTTTCCTTTATGGGCCAGGATCCATTTATTGTGGCTGGGTCAGTTGCGGATAATGTGGCATTGGGGGTGGAGCCTGAAAATAGAGACAATCAAAAAATTGCCCAATGTTTAGCAGACGCTTCTTTCCAAATAGAGGGTGCCAATTCAATTGAAGAATTGTTTGTAGGTGAAAGTGGTTCTCGGTTAAGTGAAGGGCAAAAACAACGATTGGTATTGGCCCGGGAATTGTATAGGGATGCACCTGTTTTAATATTAGATGAGCCAACAAGTTCACTTGACAATGAAACTGAAGATGGGATAATCAAAACGCTAAGAGATTTAAAATTACGGAAAAAAACAATGATTATCATTGCACATAGAGAAAGAATATTCGAAATTTGCGACTTTGTTTTGAACCTTGAAGGCAAAAAATTAACAATAAGGAAATGAAAGTAAGATTTGCAGTATTGGGCACTGGGCATATTGGAAAGAGGCATGCAGAAATGGTTTCTAGAAATGAAGAAGCTGAATTGGTTGCGCTTGCGGATATAAAACCCAAAAATGAACTAGGAATTGACCAATATAATGTTCCATTTTATCATGATTTAACTTCCTTATTGAACGATGGGCCAGAATTCGATGTTTTGTGCGTTGCAACTCCCAATGGATTGCATGCAGTTCATGCACTAGAGGCGTTGAAAGCTAGAAAACACCTGGTTATTGAAAAACCAATGGCCTTAACCAAATCAGACTGTGAGATGGTCATTCACAATGCCATGGCGGCGCATAAAATGGTTTTTTGTGTTATGCAAAATAGGTATTCACCACCCTCGGAATGGATAAAAAAAATTACGAGTGATGGGACATTGGGCAGGATTTTTATGGTTCAAGTAAATTGTTATTGGAACCGGGACGACCGTTATTATAAAAAAGGAGGGTGGAAAGGCTCTCAAGAATTGGACGGCGGCACGTTGTTTACCCAATTTTCGCATTTCATAGATATTATGTATTGGCTTTTTGGAGATATCGAAGATATCAATGCCACATTTGCGGATTTTACCCACCAAAATTCCACAGAATTTGAAGATTCAGGAACGGTTAATTTTAAATTTAAGCAGGGTGGGCTGGGTTGCATAAATTATTCTACGGGTGTTTGGGATGTTAACTTTGAAAGCAGTATTACCATTATCGCAGAAAATGGCACCGTAAAGATAGGAGGCCAGTATATGAACGAAGTTGAGTATTGCCATATTAAAAACTATGAAATGCCGGTATTGCCGCCTTCAAACCCTGCCAACGACTATGGTCCTTATAAAGGCAGCGCTGCAAACCACAATTATATTTTTGACAATGTAATTGAAGCCATTAAACATGGTGGAACACCTACAACCAACGCTATGGAAGGTTTAAAAGTGGTTGAAATTATTGAAAATATCTACCGACAGAATCAATTTTTTCGCGAAAAAAGAAATGTTTTAGCCACCGGCACGCAACAATAGCCTTTGCTTGGGGGGTTTGGGAATTATTTTCATTTATTTTTGGGGGTAGTTTATCCTTTTGCTGTATATGCTTGTGATTAATTACGCATATGAAAGAACAATTGGAATCAAATTTGCTTACCAAATACGCAGCAGGTCTTATGAACAATGATGAATTGCGCAGTATGGAAGATTGGTTGCGCAAAAATCCGCAATTTATGACTACGTTAGCCCTAATAAAACAAAGGGTGGATGTTATGGTTACAAGTTCATCGGCTAGATGGTAAACAGGATGGAAGAGAAAGACTACAATAAAATCGGTAAACTACTTTCGGGAGAAGAAAAAGCAACAACATCGGATGCTGACTTATCCGCTATTAAATCTATCTGGGATTCAGCGGGTTCTTATAATTACCCTGAATTGTCTAATTCCGATGCGGCATGGACGGATTTGCAAAAAAGAATATCAACACCTGCGCCAATTAAAATTTCTTGGATTCGCCAGCATGCATTTGCAGTCGCGGCTTCAATTGCACTGCTAGCTGTGGCAGGCACAAGTTTTTGGATGATGAACAATTCACCAGACAAAAATTCTATAGCCGCAATTCATGAAAAAACGGGTAACAAAGAAATAAAGACTGTTAGTTTGTCTGATGGGTCTGTTGTTGTTTTAAATTCAAACAGTGAAGTTACTATTGTTGCTGGTTTTAACGAAACGAACCGTACAATTGAACTTAAAGGTGAAGCGAATTTTGAAGTAGCCCCAAATAAAGACATTCCATTTGTTGTTACTGCGGGCAAAACTATAACCCAGGTTGTAGGAACTGGTTTTGATATATCCGCATTCGAAGGAGAAGATGTTAAAATTACGGTAACCCATGGAAAAGTTAAATTTGCTGGAACAAAGGACAATGTAATGCTTGTAAAAGGCGATGCAGCCAAGTATGATGCAAGAGCCTCCAAAGTTCAAAAGGTTGAAGCGGATTTGGTGAATTTGGCTTGGCAAAATGAGAACTGGATATTTAAAGCTGCAAAGTTGAACGACATAGCACTTCAAATTAAGCATCGCTTTGGCAAAACCATGAAATTTGAAGCCACAAACGCAAGTAAATTATTTACAGGTAAATTTGCTACAGGCACTAGCCCTGAACAAATGGCTAAAACCATTTCTAAAGCTTTGCAGATATCAGTCACCATTGACTGAAAATGCAATCATTGATATAAATGAAATTTAAAACCCCTAAATTTAGGGGTTTTTATTTTTGGAATAAGGCAACAATTGAAGAATATTCGCGTCTGAGAAGTATATTCGCATAAAGTGCGCCGGGTTTTATTTGCCATACTGTTTGGGGTTAATTTGTTTGTATTAAAAGCACAAACGGGTTTGTATTTTACCCCTAATTTGGGTCAGTGGGATGAACCTATCGTTGCTAAATGTTTGTTTAAAGGGGGTGCATTTTTTATTCGAAGAGATGGATTTAGAATAAAAATGTTTGATCCAAAAGACCTTCCAAATATTCACAAAGCTTTTCATATGAGGGATGTTGATACCCAATTTGTGATTCATGGCCATGTGGTTGATGTTGGTTTTAGAGATTGCAATTTACCCGACCGAATAGAAGTAAAATTTGAAGATGAAACTTCTTGGTATGAAAATTACTATTTGGGTGCAGATGCAGCAAATTGGGTTTCTGAGGTCTATCCTGTAAAACGCGTTCGGTTAAAAAATGTTTATCCGGGCATTGATTTTGTTGCTTATACAAAAGGAGAAGAAATCGAATTTGATTGGATTGTGCAACCTGGCGGAGATCCAGGCAGAATTTATTTGAATTTTACAGGCCAAAATTCAATGCAATCCCTCTTTGGTGAAATGACAGCCAATACTTCCGTTGGTCCATTTACAATTAAAAAACCCATTGCTATACAAAACGAAAAGCAATTGAATTGTGAATTTATTCGCAGTGAAAATCCCAACTTATTTAGATTTAATACCGATAATTTTCAATGGGATAAATCAAAACCTTTGGTAATTGATCCTGTTTTGGTTTTTAGCACATACAGTGGTTCTGCGGGCGATAACTTTGGCTTTACTGCCACCTATGATACCGCAGGTCATTTATATGCAGGCGGCATTGTAGACAATTCCCAAGGAAATTATCCAGTTACCACAGGGTCATTTCAAACGGTTTATGGTGGCAAAGGACCAGCAGCAGCCCCCGTTAATTTAGGATGCGATGTTGCCATTAGCAAATACAAACCCGATGGAAGTAGCTTGGTTTATGCTACCTATTTAGGTGGCAAATCCAATGAATATCCGCATAGTTTGGGTATTGATGAAAAAAACAATTTGCTCATTTTGGGTACCACTTTATCCAGTGATTTTCCCCTGACAAGGCAAACCTGTTTTGACAGCGGATACAATGGAAAGCACGATTTATACGTAGTTAAATTAAGTGCAGATGGAAAAAAAATGTTGGCAGGAACCTATTTGGGTGGCAGTGCCGATGATGGGATAAATACGGGCACATTGCATTACAATTATGCGGATGATTTTAGAGGAGATATTATTTGTGATGATTTGGGGAATATATATTTTACAACATGCACCAAGTCACCGGGGTTTCCAGTTACCCCAAAAGCCATGCAAACGACTTTAAAAGCAGGCCTTGAAGGGGTAGTGGTAAGTTTAAATAGCGATTTGTCTAAATTGAGGTGGAGTACATTTGTGGGTGGAAATGCAGATGACGCAGGTTATGGAATTAAGCAGGATGCTTCGGGCCATATTTTCATAAGTGGTGGAACTTCAAGCAGTAATTTTCCAATTGTTGGAAAAGCATTGCATCCAAATTATTTGGGTGGAAGATCAGATGCATTCATTATAAAAATGACCAGTGATTCTGGTAAATTTACTACATCTACATTTTGGGGAACCGACAAATATGAACAAGCGTATTTTATAGATTTTGACAATTATGACAAAATCTATGTTACCGGACAGACAGAAGGTTTAATTACCAGAACAGCAGGAACCTATGGAAAAAATGGAACCACCCAATTTATTGCCAGGCTCAGTAACAATTTAGATTCGCAAGAATTTGCAACGACGTTTGGGAACCGCACAGGTACGCCGGAGTTAAGTCCATGTGCTTTTATGGTAGATAAATGTTACAATATTTATTTTTCAGGATGGGGCAGTCCAATTTTAACCACGGGAACAACGCAAGGATTGGAGATAACCCCAAATGCGATTCAAAAAACAACCGATGATATGGATTTTTATCTCATTGTTTTGGGTAAAGACGCCAAGTCTTTATTGTATGCCACGTATTTTGGAGGGGATGCGAGTGAAGACCATGTAGACGGCGGTACGAGTAGATTTGACAAACGTGGAATTATCTACCAATCTGTTTGTGCAAGTTGCCCAGACAATCCTCCGGGATTAAACGATTTCCCAACCACCTCCACTTCTGCTTTTCCTGCAAACGTAAGTTATCGCTGCAGCAACGCCAGTTTTAAATTGGATTTTAAGATAACCTATGCGGTTGAAGCAAGGTTTACTGTGAATCCGACTGAAATATGTACACCAGATACCGTGTTTTTTTATCAAACGAATACGAATGGAAAATCTTTTCAATGGGATTTTGGGGATGGCACAAAAACCAACGCAATCAATCCATTTCATATTTATACCATTCCTAAAACGTATACTGTTAAATTGCGGGTAATTGATTCTGGTAGTTGCAATGTTGTGGATTCAATGACCAAGGAAATTAAAGTGATGACGGGGCCAGAAATAGCTTTAGAAATTAAAACAGAACCCTGTCAGCCAGCAGTAGAATTGAAATTGTCTGGTAAAAATTATACCAATCCCACTTGGGATTTGGGAGACAAAACAACTGCATCTGGAGATGTAGTAAAGCATATATACAACCAGGGAAATTATAAAATTAAGGTAGTGGCGGTAAATCCTATTTCTGGTTGCAAGGATTCAATTACAAAAAACATTTCAATTAATAAGGATAGTTTTACGGAAGTTTTTTTAGCCAATGTTTTTACACCAAATAAGGACGGTAAGAATGATTGTTACAAGGTTTATGGTTTGTCAAAAGATTGCGACGAAGCTGAAATAAAAATATTCAACCGTTGGGGCGAATTGCTGTTTCAAACCAAAGATTTATCGGAATGCTGGAATGGTACGGTCGCAAATACGGGAGCCACCTTGCCAGAAGGTACGTATTTTTATCAACTGTTTCTAAAAAGTATTGGCACCGGAAAAAAACGCGTAATTTCTGGGTCAATTAATTTGTTGCGGTAATTTTCTTTAACCAATATTCGCAATTAAATTTTTATTTTTTCTTATGAATGCTTGATTCCGCTGCAGTCGGAAATGAATCGGATGTTTTTAGATATTCCTGCATTAGACTCTGCAAAATAAAATATCGGTTCCCTAAATATTGATAAAACGCAATAAAATCTTATAGTTTTAGAAGTTGTACCTATCTATTCCACTGCAACTTTTACGGCAAAAAATTCTGTCCGTTTTTTGCCTAAAAATCCTTTTTCTTTCACACGTTGCAATTCTAGAATAAAGAAGTAATTTTCATACCAGTAAATGCCGCTAGAAGCAGACCATTTTACTTTCTGGTCTTCTGGAATATCTGTTATTACTGCATATTCATTGTTGCCAATTTCATCAACCCTAATGATGCTGGATAGTATAGTCCTGCCAGAAGTGTGAAACAAAGTTATAGAAGATGAATCTGAAATTACACGCAAAAACTTGACAGGAAGATAGGGTTTGTAGGGGGCATTCATGGGGATATGGAGGTCAAACATTTTGGCTCCTTCATTGCTAATTCCTATAGCCATGCCATGCGTGTATTGATACCCATCAAACACCCGGGTAGAAGTGGTTGATGTGACTCCGTTAGTGGTGGTAGTGCGGTATTCAGTTCTATAAGTTGGATAATAATATTCACCGATAAATACCAATCCTTTTTCAGTCAAAATGGCTTTGTGCATAATAGAAAGTGAATTAATTGTAACATTTTTTCCATTGTCTTTTTTCTTGGCAATTTTACTTTCAATTTTATTCCTATATTTTTCACTCATATAATCATAAAAATGTTCAAAATCGCTGTAATCAAATTTGCTCATGTATTTAATTTTATTGTCAGAATATCGGGCAAAATATACCCCGTTTCCTATGCTTCTTCCTTTTTTATTATAAGTACCTGTAATGGCATAGTCATCTTTTCCCAAACGGGTTGCCGTACCATCAATAAACAATTGTTTTTCTTCGGAACTTAGGGAAGACATAATGCCTTTTACTATTATTTTACCTTCTTGCGAAAGTACAGCCATGTCATATGCTCTGTGTTTTTTTGGACCATAAAAGTACCCCATTGCCATTTCATTGTTTTCAATATTTTCCAGTGTGGTTATGTTTATTTTCTCTTGACCCACTTGCGGATTTAAGGGTGTTAATTTGGGAGATATTAATGGACATTTAAAGAGAAAAGTTTCTTTTTTAGCACTTGCAATAAACCAGGCTACATCGCCATTCAAAATCATAGCCGACAAGTCGGTGCCTTTGGGTACCATAAGGGTTGTCGCTTTTTTCTTTTTCGTATCAATGTCTATGCTGTTTAAAATATACTCTGTTCTAGAGGCTTTCATAAGCACCAGCAATACGCCCAAATCTTCCGAATATTTAATGTCAATCAGAGAGGTTCTTTTTTCTGTAACAATTTTCCACGCGTTTTTATCTGCCAATGTTGTATCCATTTGTTTGATGGTAAATGTGGTTTTGTCCTCCCAACCATACATAATGATGCCTTTGTTATTTAAAGACAATGAATTGTCAAGAAAGTCATCGGCGTCAAACTTTCTGGAAGCAATGGTGGAGACTTGGGCAAACGATGTTGTAGTGCAAATTAAGATTGCCAAGAGAGACAAAATGGTTTTATAGAATTTCATGGTTTTATTCGTATTTATTTAATTTAATATCTAGTGCTTTTTGAATATAATGGAGAACAATTTCTGGCTTTAAATTTTCGATATTTAAAAGAATATGTCTAATGTATTTTTGGTTTTCATCGGCCCTTAGTAAATGATAAGTATCTGGGATTAAATGGCCATCGCATAGCCCAAGAACAGGACGTTTTCCTTTTTTTAGAATGGCAAAATAACACAACATTCCGTTTAAATAATAAAATGGAATTTTATAGCTATATTTTTCAATAATCATGGGGTGGGCTTGAAGTATTAATTCTCGAACCTTAAGCATTGTATTTCTTGTTTCTGGCTCAAGGTTGTAGATCCATTCTTCTGCGCGCACATTCATGGCAGCAGATTAACCAATACTTTCTGCCTCTGCCTCGGGTGCAATTTTCTTTACCAGGCCTTGCAGCACTTTTCCAGGTCCTATTTCGGTAAACATTGTGGCGCCGTCTGCCCACATGGCTTTTACACTTTGGGTCCAACGTACAGGTGCCGTTAACTGTGCCACAAGATTTTTGCGTATTTCGTTTTTATCCGTAATTGCAGTTGCGGTTACATTTTGGTAAATTGGGCAATTGGGATCATTGAAGTTTGTATTTTCAATGGCGGCTGCCAATTTTTCCCTAGCGGGTTCCATTAGAGGAGAGTGGAAAGCACCACCTACTGGCAACACCAGCGCACGTTTTGCACCTGCTGCTTTCATTTTTTCGCAAGCTTCATTGATTGCCTCAATGCTGCCGGATATGACCAACTGACCTGGACAATTGTAATTTGCAGGCACTACAATACCCAATATGGAAGCGCATATTTCCTCTACAATTTTATCGTCAAGTGCCAAAACTGCGGCCATGGTGGAAGGTTTAATTTCGCATGCTTCCTGCATTGCCATAGCACGTTGGCTTACGAGTTTTAAACCGTCTTCAAAAGAAAGGGTGTTGTTGGCAACCAAGGCGCTAAATTCTCCCAAGGAATGCCCAGCAACCATATCTGGATGAAAATCCTTCAACATTTTGGCTCGTATAACGGAGTGTAAAAAAATGGCAGGTTGGGTAACATTGGTTTTCCTTAAATCTTCATCCGTGCCAGCAAACATAAGATCTGTGATGCGGAAACCTAGGATTTCATTGGCAATTTCAAATAGTTCTTTTGCCTCTAAATTGGTGTCGTATAGGTCTTTTCCCATGCCAACAAATTGGCTACCTTGACCCGGAAAAATATATGCGTGTTTTGCCATTTGGCAAAGGTATATAAAAACTAGATCCTCGCAAGTTTAACCAAGGCAAATTAAATCTTACAGTATTTCTATTGCATATTTTGGGATACATTTAATTTTACTGAAATGTAGATAATTTAAAAACACCTATATTTTGGTTAATTTATGTTCGAAATATTGCCATTTATGTCTTGTAGTTTTATAAAATAAAAACCTGGAGATAAAAAAGAAATATCCATACTTTTTCCTGGCTTTATGGCAGTGAATTGCAAATTTCCTTGGGGATTATAAGTTTTTATATTTTCTATCTCTAACAAGCTCATAATTTACAATAAATCATTTGCCGGATTCGGGTAAATATCAGTCTGTATGGCAATTGCATCCTTAATTTCATTGATGGAAAATGCCCGCATTTTGACAATTTAGTGCAACCATTGACCGATACATATACGGCATAATTTCCATTGACCTTAGGAATAAAAGTTTGGTTTGTCTCGCCAGCAATTGGCTTGTTGTCGCTGCAAGAGATCCATTGGTATTTGATTCCAGATTTTGTAGCCTTTAAAGTATTTCCAATGGCTTGAATTTTATTGTCTAAGTCGCAAGTAATTTTTTGTATAAAACCATCTCCAAAACCTGAAGAAACTACCAAGTTTGAGGATTTTGAGTCAAAGAAATAGACCGAATCGCCAAATCCGCCAAATTCGTATAATGCGCCACTGTTGCTTAAAATACTTCCACCAAGGGTTATTGGTAGTTTGTTAGAACCTATGGTTTTTCGGGCAATCAGTAATGCCCCTAAATTGTCGTATTTGGCATTAAAAACACTAGAAGTATACATACCTGAACCAAGTTTGTTGGATATTTCCCAACGTGGGTCGAAATCTACACTATCAGTAAAGGTGCCTGAAATGGAGATATTATTCATCCCATCAAACCCTATTTTTCGAATAAAAGAGGTGGAATTTGCACTTACTTCAATCATATTTACCCATTGAAATACGGCATTGTTAGACCATTTTGTCAAAAACATACCTGATTTAGCGGTACTTTTTTCTTCTTTTACAGTTCGTGGATCAAAATCTGCAATGCCAGCAAATACACCTCCAATTGCCAAATCGTCGTTCCCGTCTATATAGATGCAAATATGCGAAATTATATATTAGAATGCAATATTTATGCAAATTGAGATAAACTACCGAAGCTCAGCCCTATCTACTTTTAGAATGGAATCTGAGGATGTTTAGGGTGCAAATGTTCACAAATAGAGCCAATTGTATTCTTTCAAATTTTGGCAGCAGTGTATTCTACACATTACATAGGCATAATATATCCCGTTTTAGTTTCGTTATTTTTTTCAAAACAATGCATAAACCGAAATAGATTTAAATATTTTGGGGCAAAATTAAGAATCCGGCATTGCATTTACTCTTTCAGCACCATGTCAATGCACATAACGGCAGCGATAATAAGAATTCGCACATCGTCCTGCTCGTTTACTGTGGGTTCAATGGCAAGCATATAATTATCTGCCGAGGTAAACAATTCTTTGCCCATTCCTGCCCATTTTTTTGAAACACGCGCAATTATCTCTTCGTTTCGCACGAAAGTAAAATCCCAACTGGACCATTTTCCTTAAAGCGTGCATTGCACTTGATTGTTCTCATCCAAAATATCAAATTTGCCTCCCAAGGAAAGCATTCTTTGCCTGAATGTTCCTTGCAATTTGTTGGACTCATCAAAAATATAAACCACACTTCTGAAAAAGGTAAAGTCGCGTTTCACCGTTCCAAGTGGGTTCCCATTCGGTTGAGAAATAACCACTTCAAATGGGGTCATTCTTTTGTATTCTGTGAACCTAAAAAATTTTGTAAAAAATCCCAACTTGGGTTCACGGCAGGTCAGAATCATTTGACTTGTTGCGGGGTCATAAACATCGTAGTTGTTTGAAGCTTTAAACATGCCCACATGTTCTTTTACAAAATAGTTGTTGTGTCTGAATAGCAAATGAATAGGTCGGCAAATATAATTGCTTTATTGTTTAGTATAAATTTTTAAAAAAAAAGGCACCCCAAATGGAGTGCCCTTTTTAAAAAAGTAGAGAAAAGAATTAATGTTTTATAATCAATTTAATTGGATACATTCCAGATTCAAGTTTTACTTCTACAATATACAATCCATCGGCAAGATTATTTGTAGGAACTTTAAATTGGTTTTCACCAAGGGAAGTTGAATTAAAATTGTTTTGAGAAATGATTCTACCTTGAATGTCTTTCACAAGAATTTGTACTGTTGAAACCTTGCTTAAATTCACTAAAATATTTGTGAATTCATTGGCTGGATTTGGATACAAATGAACATTGTTTTCGACAGCAATTACGTTGTTTTTTAATGTAGACAAGTTGCCCGCAATAACAAATTCATAACTTCCTTCATCTGCATCGTTGCTTGCTACAATCAATTTGGCCATTCTAGTTCCAGTTGCTGTTGGCGTAAATTTAACGTCAACGTTCAGTGTGCTAAATGGGGCGATGGAAGCAGGGAAAACAGGAAGGTTTAATGCAACAAAATCAGAAGCATTGTTACCTATAATTTGAATGGAATAAATTTTCAAAGCAGTCAAACCTGTATTTTGAATTTGGTATGATTTTGTTACACCAGTTCCACTTAAGTCGGCCCAACCAAAATCGGTATTGTTGCCGATTCCTGGAGTCTGATCACCGCTGTTAATTGTATTTCCGTTACTAAGTAAATTAATTTCTGGAGTCACACCTTGTCCTTGAACGGCAAAATCAAACAAAGATTCGTCCAAATCGTTATTCAACAATTGCAAAGTTGCAACGCGGTTTCCATTGCCTTGAGGTGTGAAATTAAGGGTTATAGATTGTGTAGCATTTGTGGCCAAAACAAGCGGGAAATTAAGTGTTCCGTTGATTGAAAATTCTGAAGCATTTAATCCATTAATTTTGATACTTGAGATATTCAAAGAACCTGCACCGGTGTTTTTAATAACAAATGTTTTCGAAATTATTGTACCAACCCCAGTATATCCAAAATCCGTGTTGTCAGCAGCATCAGGAACCAAGTCACCATCCACAATGTTCACGTTGCTTCCAGTAACAGCAATTTCAGATTGGCTATTAAATGAAGTTGGATTAAACATGGCTAATATCTGTCCACCTTCATACACTTCACTAGAAATTGAATAATGAGCTTGATCAACCAACAAGAACATGCCAGGTCCAAGGATGCTCTGTGCATCGATGATACCACTTGCTTCTTCATCTTGTGTTAGGAAGTTAGAACCGCCAGTTAAAAATCTGGAGCCATCATGCTCAGCCAAAACCGTCAATTGTTTATTGGACAAATTGTACTGCCAAA
The DNA here is from genome assembly GCA_038317095.1 of Bacteroidia bacterium. Lineage (GTDB taxonomy): Bacteria > Bacteroidota > Bacteroidia > NS11-12g > UBA955 > JAGXTF01. The sequence goes on from JBBQBB010000035.1 coordinate 25,439, forward strand.
TTTTTCCTAAAGGAGCTTGGTTTCCAATGTCTTCCTGAATCAAAATCTGTCCAGAACCAGAAATGCCAATATTGTCCATCATTTTTTGACCTTCAGTGCCATCCAAAATTGCAGTAATGGTACCGCCATTTTCTGGGTTGGCTATATCTGTAAAACGCAATCTCCAAAGCTTACTAGGGGTAGTAAAAGAGTTGGTGGTTACAAAATAGAAATCTGCTGGGTTAGCAGGATCCCAAGCACCATCTTCTGGGCGAAGAAATTTGGTTACACTTTTTGCATTGCTTATAATTTCAAGACTTGCGCCTGTTGAATCTTGCATGAGACCTAAATCTGCAAGTGTAAAAGGAGTATTAGCCGTAGGAACACCTACGCTTACTTCATTAGCAAGTCCTGTAACAGCTACGCCGTACAATTTGCCATTGTTAAGACCGGCTTTATCTACCTCCGTGCCACTGCTAGTTTTGCTACCAACGTATACATAAACTTGTCCTGGGGTTGCATCATCTGTACCTACTACGATGGTTTTATTGGTCATAAAAGGACTAGCAACTGCATTTTCCCAAGAGTACTTGCCCAATGCAGGAAGCTCGTATGAATTACCAGCAGCGCTTCCAGTTACAATGTGCGCAAATGCACGACCTTCAGTTCCAGATTCTTCTCCATTTAAAAAGATTCTCTCTTTAGAACCCAATCCAGTTATGCTGTTATAAAATGCACTGGACTCTGGCAAATCTGCAGAACAAAACCTACTAAACATACCTTTTGCATTTGGATTGGCAGTATTGGCTAACGTATAGCCAGTTCCTTTGGCATAGAAATACACATTTTTAATTAGGTCGCTTCCACTTGCAACGGACAAATTGGATTTATTAATTACCCATTTTGAAACAAATCCACCTTTTTGACCATGTGCACGTATCCCACCGCTGCCGCTAGGAATTTCATGATTAACCAACATGGTGAAGGTGCCGTTATTGTTGTCAAAAGCACCAGCACCATCAGGAATTCCAGCCATCTTATAGCTTCCAACTGCATCGCCTGCAGTAAGGATGGAAGTAAAACTTACTCCGGTACTAACGCCAACCAAATAGGGAGATTGAGAACTAGAAGGACCTGTTGGACCGCTAACAAATGCAGTGCCTGCAAGTGAAAAGTTATAGTTCCTTTCATTATAATCGCTGCTATTGATGGTTATCATCGCCTTTTTAGATCCAACTGTGCTTGGTGCAAATCTCACAACCAAAGTATACAAGCTGTTGGCGCCAATTTGCAATGGGAAACTTGGCAAGCCAACCACACTAAAATCGGAACCATTCGTTCCAGATATTGCGAAACTGGTTATGTTCAAAGGACCTGCACCCGTATTTCTAATTACAAAAGATTTGGCAATCGCGCTACTAGTGCTGGTGTAACCAAAATCCGTATTGTCTGAAAGGGATGGGAATGTATCAGCCATGAGAATGTTAAGACTATTTCCTTGAACTCCAATTTCAGGATTCATTAGCGCCGTTTCAGGGTTATACAAAGCCAACAATTGGCCGCCTTCATAAACTTCACCTGCTATTGTATAATGCGCTTGATCTACGAGCAAGAACATTCCTGGACCCAGTATGGATTGTGCATCAATTATTCCACTGGATTCTTCATCTTGGGTTAAAAAGCTAGAACCACCTGTTAAAAATCTTGTTGGATCATGTTCGCCAACTTGAACCAGTTGATCGGTGGTGGTATTATACTGCCAAATTTTTCCAAGTGGAGTTTGGTTTCCGATATCTTCCTGAAGAAGAACACGTCCAGTATTATCAAAACCAATGTTATCCATCATTTTTTGTCCTTCAGTGCCATCAAGCACCGCAGTAATTGTTCCGCCATTTTCAGGGTTGTTGATATCCGCAAAGCGCAATCTCCACATCCTGCTTGGTGCAGTAAATGAATTGGTAGTTACAAAGTAAAAATCATTTGCGTTGGAAGGATCCCATGCACCGTCTTCAGGGCGCAAAAATTTTGTTACACTTTTAGATGTACTTAATTTATCTAAAGCTGCACCGGTAGAATCTTTTATGTTACCAAGATCTACCATGGTAAAAGCTGTATTTGCGGTAGGAATAGAACCACTTATTTCAGTAGTTAGACCAGCAACTGCAACACCAAATAGCTTGCCATTGGTTAAACCAGCTTTATCTATCTCAGTTCCGGCATTGGTTTTTGTACCAACATAAATGTACACCTGACCAGGAGTTGCATCGTCTGTACCTGCAACGATAGTCTTGTTTGACATTGCCGGAGAAGCTACTGAATTTTCCCATGAGAATTTTCCGAGACCCGGCAATTCGTAAGTAGTCCCAGCATTTGTGCCAGTTAAAATATGTGCAAAGGCACGGCCTTCTGCACCCGATTCTTCACCGTTCATAAAAATGCGTTCTTGTGTTCCCAAGGCGGTGCTGCTGTTATAAAAAGCAGCGACTTCAGGCAAGTCTGCAGAACAAAAGCGACCAAATGATGCTTTTGCAGCTGTATTTGAAAGTACATATCCAGCGCCTGGAGTATACAGATACACATTTTGGATTAGATCGCTGCCAGAAATAACACTTAGATCCGATTTGTTTATGGTCCATTTGGATACAAATGCGCCGTTTTTACTGTGAGCCCTTACAACTCCGCCCCCAGTTGGAATTTCATGGTTAACCAACATAGTAAATGTTCCGTTGCCATTGTCATAAGCACCAGCGCCATCAGGTATACCCGTCATTTTATAACCGCCCACTTGATCACCTGCAGTAAGAATAGAGGCAAACCAAGCATCTTTCGCGGTAGCCTTCAAATACGGTGATTGAGATGTGCTAGGTCCAGTAATACCATCTCCCAAAAGTTGTTTAGATGGTGTGTAGTTTTTTAATTTGCTATTTCCTTTTAGTCCATAAATGATAACATGTGAAGTATTGGTGGTTGCGGTTGCAATTCCATCTTCGAGCAGCGAAAATTGACTGTAGTCATTGTCATTGCCGATGGCAATGGTGCTGTCGTTGAGAATAGCCAATCCTTCTGCCTTTTCTAACAAAACTGGCCATCCATTGCTTAATAAATTCATAACCAAAGTTTTTCGCACAGCCTTAATGCCTTTCAAGGCCAATCCTGCAGAATCAATTAAATTTTCAAGAGTAAGACCACCGTATGAATACCCAGATTTTACAGCAGTTGCACCGTTCAAGTTTATTTGGTACAAACGTCTAAAATCCGAAGTACCCCGTATAGCCGCTTCCAACACCAAAAAAGTTGAGTCATTAATGGCAGCCATATCGCCCAATTTCCAATCTCTTAAGCGAATTTGATTGGATCCAGATGCTCCAATAATACCATCGTTTAGGTACACAAACATGCGTTGTGCATTGGTAATAGGGTCAATTTCAAGTATGCGATGAATGCGAGTTCCTTCGCCTATGGTTTTGTTTGGGAACAAAATTGGGCTTTGAATAATAGCTATTATTTTACCACTCGGAGTAATGGCAATATTTTCAAATCCGCGGTTGTTTTTACGATACTTGAAACAAGTATCAATTTGAACGTCTTCAGCCTGTGCTCCAGCGAGGTTGGCATATGGAGTGTATCTTTTTAATACAACCCCGTTCGGGTTTACTTTCCAAATGGTGGGTCCGCCTTCTTCACAAATCCAGAAATTGCCTTCGGCATCTACAAGTATACCTTCAGAGTCAATTCCCCAGATATCTTTTGCTGTTGTTTTTAAATTAAAATTTGCACAATTCAGTACGGTATCCGTGCTCGCTACTTCTAAAACTGTGCTGCCAAAACCTGCTGGATTAATAATTCCTGTTGCAGGTGTGCCATCTGGCCTCTTAATAGTTATAGTCTGTAAAATTTGAACTGAGTCACCCTTCAAGCGAATGCGGTGAATTTTTGGTGCATAACTTGGGAATGCATAAATCTTGTCATAAGTCGGTCTACAAGTGGATGGATTTGCAAATGCACCATCCACATTTACACCTCTGTCTGATACGGTCCAGAATTCCTTGCCTCCTGTATTTGGAATGGGAAACAATCCCGAAAATCCACCTTCACGGAATTTAATTCCCTGATAAGTTCCGATTGTGGCGGAATTTTTGTTAGAGAAGTCCTGCAGCAATGTGATTTGCGCCTTACTTTTGTTTTGAGTTAGCAACAAGACAGCCATGGTGATGATTGCTTTTGCATAGAGTTTTTTCATATAAAATTGAGTTTTGTTTTACGACGCAATATTCTACCTTTAATATTTCCCTTACATGCCTATAAGTTGATTAAATAATTAGTTTGTTATTATGAAATTGTATTCTGGGATTGTAAAATAATAAATTTACTGGATTAATTCCTTTATTCATCCGTTCAGTCTCTCCTTAATATATGAAGGCTGGCAAATGTTTAAATCTTAAAGAATTAACAAACCAATACTAAATTAAATAATTAATCCTTATGCCGCGTATTGTGGTAATCAAATCCTAACAAATAGTTCACATTGTGGCAAGTTGCGTTAAAATTTTGATTGCTTTCTTTGCAACCTTATTATGCTCAAATGGATTTGTGGTTTTTATTTGTCTTTGGCTGTTGTCATCTTGTTTTCTTTTAGGACTTCACCGCGGGTACATTCTTACGCTGTATTTTACGCTAAAAAAATGAACGCGTTAAAAGCAAATGAAGTTACATTGTGGCAAACCATAAAAACCAGTAATCTTTCTTCAAATCAGGATAAAATTGAAATCCAAAATAAATTAAAGGAAGCCAGGTATGCCATGAAAGCAGCCGATTTTTGGTTGCGTTATTTAGATCCACTCGCCTATAAAAAAATAAATGGTCCGTTGCCAGTAGAATGGGAAACGGAAGTATTTGAAAAGTCTGAAAAACCATACAAACGGCTAGGGGCAGGATTGGCTTTGGCAAGCCTTTGTCTTGCGGAAGATGCCATACAAAAAGATACTTTATTGCAATTGGTAAGCGCATCCATAGAAGTTATGCCTATTTACTTGGCAGACTCTACCACCGGCACCCTCAATTCATTCCAACATGCATTCCTCTGCAATCGCTTGTTTTTGCTTAATCTAGCAACTCTATATACGACAGGGTTTGAATGCCCAAATAAAGAAGAGGTAATCCCTGAATTGCTCGTTGCTTTAAAATCCGTGAATGAAATTTATGCTGAATTTAACCGGGATTTTCCCTCAACTCCCTTTGCCCAAGAATATTTGGCGCAATATGCTGAGTGTATTGAATTTGTTGAAAGTCAACCCAAATCCCTAGGCCTTTTCGACCATTATACATTCATCCGTGATTTTATAAATCCGCTGTTTGCAAAAAATCAAGAATTGATTAAAAAATACCGCATTGTTTCCCACAGTCTGGTTGATTATACTTTAAACAATGATGCCACTGCTATTTTTAGTAAAAACTTATACAAAGGGCAGAATGAAAAGGGGATTTATTCTAGAGTCAATGACCCCTATGTTTTGGCGGAAATTGATCGCATTGGAAAGTTGTTGTTTTACGATCCAATACTATCGGGAAATAACCGAAGATCCTGCGCATCCTGCCACAAATCGGGCGAATTTTTCACAGATACTGTAGCAAAAACAGCCTTGCAATATGATGGGGTTCATTCGCTTTTGCGCAATACACCGTCTCTCATAAATGCAAATTTTAATCACTTGTTAATGTTGGATGGGATGCATTTTACTTTGCAACGGCAGACAAAAGCAGTGGTGTTAAATCGCCTTGAAATGGGCGGAACGGAAAAGGATATTTTAACAAAAATTTTAAGTTGCAAAGAATATAAAGAATCCTTAACAAAACTTGCAAAATATACACCATGGGAACCCAAAATAAATATGGATCATATCGCGTCGGCTATTACACTTTATTATAGTAAATTTAGCAAAGGTTTAGCTCCTTTTGATGACGCGATGAACAAGAATGCGGAAATAGACAAACCTGCAATCGATGGATTTAATTTGTTTATGGGCAAAGCCCAATGTGCAACATGCCATTTTTTGCCACTTTTTAACGGCGTGAAACCACCCTATGTAAATTCAGAATTCGAAGTGCTTGGGGTGCCTGATGATAGTTTGTATCGCACATTTGGTGCAGATAGCGGACGGTATATAATAAATTCTGCTTATGAAACCATGCATGCATTTCGGACTGGAACCCTGCGAAATACTGCTAAAACAAAGCCCTACATGCACAACGGTGTTTTCCAGAACTTAATGCAAGTTGTCGATTTTTACAATGTGGGCGGCGGAGTTGGGAAGAAATTAAGAGTTGAGAACCAAACTTTGGCTTCAGATTCGTTAAATTTAACTGGTGCAGAAAAGCAAAAATTAATTGCATTTATGCACACATTAAATGAATCCATTCCTTTTGAAGCTCCACCAGCAAATCTGCCTAAATCCAAGCGCAAAAACCTACAGTGGCGCAAAGTGGGTGGCGAATATTAAGTAATATGTTTAAAACCAAGTATATCTTCATTTTAGTTGCAATACTTTGCATTTGGCAATGCAAAACACAGGACTTATTGTTGTTCAATTATCCGGATGATATTGCGAAAGAAAACAAAAAAAAATTCGCCGCTGGATTGAAACAAGGCAACATTTTGTACAACCTAAATTGCGCCAAATGCCACAACATAAAATTGGATAATAGAGATTCAATTCCAACATTTTCTTTGCCACAATTGTTGGATTATGAAATCCGTTTTCAATACACGGCCCACCAAGATTCCATGACTCCTGAAAGACTGACAAATGAAGATTTGGAAAAAATTACCACATTTTTAAGGTACCGCAAAAATCGCTAAAAATGCGTTTTGAATAATTGTATTTTTATTTGTGCATTTCCAGCGCAGTTTCTATAGCCATTTTTACAATTTCTTCTGTATTGTGTAACAATTGAAATTCTTGATTTTTACTTTTTAGCAACAAAGTATTTATTGTATTTTGGGTAATTTCATCCAATTTGCGCAAAACAGGAACATCCCATTCCATTAAAGCCGCCGCATTGCACAACTGTTCATATTGTCCGTTGATAGGAATTACCACCAATTGTTTTCCAAGATACAAAGCCTCCGCTGGGGTTTCAAAGCCGGCCCCAGTTATTAGGCCTTTGCAGTAAATCAAACTTTCTGCAAACATTTCATAATCAACAGGCATTAAGGTAATGTTTCCTATCACTTCTTTTTTCTTTATTTCTTTTGCATGCACTATAAATTTTGTACTTTTAAACTCTTGGAGTTTTTTTAGAATGTCGTTGCAGCTATACTGTGGAAGATATACAGCTATAAAATGATGAAATTCTGGAGTGCAATTCAGAATTGAATTGCGCAGAACAGGAGATACTATGTTTTTGTCATAAGGCCAAAAGTGAAGCCCTAAATATTTTGTGCTTTTTGAATAATTCTTCAAAACAAATTCTCCAGTCCGGTCCTTGTGTTTGGGTCGCGGAGAATTTGGGGAAAGGAAGGATGCTTGATGTCCAAATTGCAAAGAAGGTATTTTTTTAATTTTGCATGCGAGTGAAGTAATGCACTCAAAATCATTTAAAACAATATCATATTGGTCCACAGGCAATTTTTTTGCTTCAGAATAAATTCGAATGGGATTTAAATTTTTGAGTATTTTAGAATAGGAGAGACCTCCATTTTTGTTGTAGACCAAACTTAATCCATCGCTTGTATATTTAGCGTGAATATGCGTTTTTAGTTGCGAATTACTGCCCGATAAAAATACATCCACCTCCCCATATTTTTCTAGGTAGGGCAAAAGCTCTGCCGCCCTGGAAATATGCCCATTCCCTGTGGCTTGTACCGCATAAAAAATTTTCATTTAAATGGGTTGCAAAAGAAGGCTAATGGTGTCTGAAACCAAATCGGGCGAGGGTATGTTTTTCTCATTTACATTTATAGCATTCCCGGCTTCTGCTTGGTGATAGTGAATATTCCAGTTTTTTTCTGTGTATTCAAGTGCGGTGCAATTTTCTACCCAATCGCCAGAGTTTAAATAAGTAACTTCACCCTGTACATTTTTATACTTGCGGTTTTGTGGCTGGTGTATATGGCCACAAGCTACAAAATCATATCCGTTCTCTATTGCCAATTCTGCCGCAGTGGTTTCAAAATTGTCTATCCAAGCAACTGCTTTTTTCACGCTATTTTTCACCTTTTTACTAAAACTCATTTTTTCTCGACCCGCCATTTTTAAACACCAATTGATGCCTTGATTTAGTAAAATCAATAAATCATATCCTTTGCCGCCCAACTTGGCCAATACTTTCACCCAGCCTTTGGTTGTTGCATCAAAAATATCGCCATGAAAAAACCACGTTTTTTTGCCATCCATTTCAATCACCAATTTGTCTGTTAAGGTAAAATTACCCATTTCTAAATCAGAATATTTTCTTAACATTTCATCGTGGTTTCCGGTGATATAATAGACCTTGGTGCCACGAGACAATAGACTAAAAATTTCTTTTATCACTTGCATGTGCGATTCGGGAAAATACCTTTTGTTAAATTGCCAAATGTCAATAATGTCGCCATTTAGAACCAGAATCTTTGGGTCTATGCTGCGCAAATAGGAGATGATGGATTTCGTCTGGGACCCGAAAGTGCCCAAGTGCAAATCGCTAATAACCGCTACCTCCAATTGCCGTTTGTTGTCCATTTTTTATGCTTTGGACAAATTAACGATTGTTTTGTTATTCTAATGCTGCAAATGAATTTGGAAATCGTTATTAAATTGTTCTGTTAAAGTAAATAAATTCAATTTACACAATTTGCGACCTCCCTCGAGCCGGAGTAATTTCCTTAGCCTACTTTGAGACCTATCAATTTGGAATCATATCAATAAGCCAAAAAGTCTGCCAAACCAATGGACTATTTCTAAAAAAAATGAATCAATAAAAAGCGTTTTTAAGTTTGCAACACACCCACATTGTATTTGGCCACAGGCGCATGGTTCGCTGCCTCTATGCCCATACTTATCCATTGGCGGGTGTCTAGGGGGTGTATCACTGCATCTACCCATAGCCGCGCGGCTGCATAATAGGGTGTTGTCTGGCTATCGTACCTTTGTTTTATTTTGTCTAACAATTCTTTTTCTGCTTCCGGGGTAATGGTTTCTCCCTTGGCTTTTAAACTCATCTCTTCTATTTGCAGCAATACTTTTGCAGCTTGGTCGCCACCCATTACTGCTATTTTTGCACTCGGCCATGCTACAATTAATCTTGGGTCATAAGCCTTGCCGCACATGGCATAGTTTCCAGCGCCATAGCTATTGCCTAGTACTATGGTAAATTTAGGTACAGTGCTATTGCTCATAGCGTTCACCATTTTGGCACCGTCTTTAATAATACCACCCTGCTCGCTGCGGCTGCCCACCATAAAACCGGTAACATCCTGTAAAAAAACCAATGGAATTTTCTTCTGGTTGCAATTCATTATAAACCTCGCCGCTTTGTCCGCACTGTCGCTGTAAATAACACCCCCAAACTGCATTTCTGCGCTACCGCCCGGCTTTTTGGCTTTAGAAATTTCACGGTTGTTGGCCACAATGCCCACCGCCCAGCCATCTATTCTAGCATAGCCACATATAATGGTTTTGCCATAATCCGCTTTGTATTGTTCAAACTCACTTTTATCCACCAGTCGTTCTATAATTTCCACCGTTTTATACGGTATATTTCTCTCGGCTGGCAGCAGTCCCATAATTTCTTTTTCGCTTTTTACAGGGCTGGCAGCTTTCACCCGGTCAAATCCGGCTTCTTCGTATTTGCCTATTTTGTCCATAATGTATTTTATGCGATCCAAACAGCTTCTGTCGTCTGGGAATTTGTCATCTATAATGCCGCTTATTTCAGTTTGGGTTTTGGCACCACCCAGCGTTTCGTTGTCTACATCTTCACCCACCGCCGCTTTTACCAGGTAGCTGCCAGCTAAAAAAATGCTGCCCGTGCCTTCCACTATCAGCGCTTCATCACTCATCAGGGGTAAATAGGCGCCACCTGCAACACAGCTTCCCATCACAGCGGCTATTTGGGTTATGCCCATGCTGCTCATCACCGCATTGTTTCTAAACATGCGGCCAAAATGTTCCTTATCCGGAAAAATTTCATCCTGCATGGGTAAAAAAACACCCGCACTGTCTACCAAATAAATTATAGGCAAGCGGTTTTCCATGGCTATTTCTTGGGCCCGTAAATTCTTTTTGGCGGTAATAGGGAACCAGGCACCAGCCTTCACCGTCGCATCATTGGCCACAATCACACACTGTCTGCCGCTTACATAGCCTATGCCGGCTACCACACCACCAGCAGCACATCCCCCTTGTTCCGCATACATTTCATAGCCCGCAAATGCACCCATCTCTATCCACGCGCTGTCCTTGTCTCGCAGGTATTCCACCCTTTCACGGCACAGCATCTTGTTTTTTTCTTTTTGTTTGGCCGCAGCTTTGGCGCCGCCGCCTTCATGTATTTTTACCAGTTTGGCTTTCACAGCATCCCATAGCTGCATATTCACATCCTCGTTTTTGTTAAAGTTAATATCGTTGGTTGCCATAAAGGGGGCAAAGATATAACAAGAAGTTATGGTTTATAGGTTGGGCAGAGTTTCGGGTTATGGGTTGCGGGTTGCGGCTTGAGAAGAAGTGAGTTGTTGAACTTAAAACCTAACCATATTGACAGCAATCGTGGTCTGGTAATTATTAAAGCGGCAAAAGGAAAGAAAGATCGGATAGCACCCATTTCAGATAAAATGATAAATATGCTAAGGGAATACTATAAAATGTATAAACCC
>JBBQBB010000036.1:0-34887 GCA_038317095.1 Bacteroidia bacterium
GCAAGTCCAATCCTTACGTCTATGAGGTTAATGCAATTAGGAAGTATTTGTCATTTTTTTACCTTGAATGACGCTTATTGTCCAATAATATTCACGTAAATGGCCATTCAAAGGGCGCGGTGTGTATTTAATGCAAGGCACAATGATCAACAACTTTTGTTTAATCGGTGTAGATGCAGAGCATATTCAAAAGCCCCCGTATACGGCGGATTCGAGGGATGAGTGAGACGTTTGGCGAATTGGAAATGTGGAAATACATATTACATTTTGTAACTAACATTTTTGTTAGTTACTTATTTCTTAGTTATATTTTTATAAGTTATATTTTTATAAGTTACAATAAAGTAAGTTACTTATTTGTTAGTTCGAGTATAAAGTATTAATTTCGTGGGGTATGGCTACTCCTTTTGTATTTGGAAAACTAGCTGGGTTTGCGGAATTCACCAATCGCAGTATTGAAACCCAGCGTCTACTTCGCAACTTCGAATCGGGCATAAACACCATTCTTATTTCACCACGGAGGTGGGGCAAATCTTCACTGGTGCAGCATGCCATAGCGGGTATAAAAGGGAAAAAAACAAAAACTTGTACCTTGGATTTATTCAGTGTTAGAAGCGAAAAAGAGTTTTACGAGCAGTTGTCTAGATCTGTTTTGTCCGCTACTTCCAATAAATTTGAGGAAATTGCAGCGAATACAAAGGAGTTTTTGGGTAAATTTTTTCCCACGCTGAGCATCAGTCCAGATGCAAACAGCGAAATATCCATAGGGTTAAATTGGAACGAACTTCAAAAAAATCCATCCGACATATTGCAACTGGCAGAAAAAATTGCCATGAAGAAAAAAATAAAGTTGGTGGTATGTATAGATGAGTTTCAAAACATCGCCGCATTTGAAAACCCATTGGCGTTTCAAAAAGCATTGCGCGCAGAATGGCAAAAACAGAGGCACGTAAGCTATTGCTTGTATGGCAGCAAGCGACACATGATGATGGATGTATTTACCAAACCATCCATGCCATTTTATAAGTTTGGCGACCTGCTTTTTTTAGAAAAAATAAGTGAAAAAGATTGGCAAAAATTTATTGTAAAGCGATTTTCGGAAACTGGTAAAAAAATTGATTCGGAACTAGCTTTACAGATATGTCAATTAACCCAAAAGCACTCTTACTACACCCAACAATTGGCACAGCAGGTGTGGCTCCGCAGTACCCAAACCTGCAAACCCGACATAATAATGGCGGCCCATGAATCCTTGTGCAGCCAGTTGGGATTGCTGTTTCAAATGATGACAGACGCATTGCCAACTACGCAATTAAATTTTTTGAGAGCATTGTGCGACGGAGAAACAAAACTTAGCGCCAAAAGCAGCATTGAAAAATACAATTTGGGCACATCTGCAAATGTAGCTCGTATAAAAAAAGCTTTGTTAGAAAAGGAAATATTAGATGATGCTGGAAATGGGTTGGAGTTTTTAGATCCGTATTACCAATATTGGCTGAAAACTCGTTTTTTTAAGTAAAATTGGATTTTAGAAGTGTCCTAAAAATTGTGTTTGTTATACCATACAATGTGATTATACATTGCCCTGTATTTATTCATTTTTTTAATTTTTTTTGAATAGTTTACAATTTTTTTTTAATTTTAATGTACCTAGAATTCCTGTTTAATAGACATTTAATATTGAATAAATTCAATATTCATAGCCATTTCATACCAAAAAGTATGTTCTTTTTTATTATACAAATGGTTCTATTTAATTGTGCATCAAAAATAAAGTGTCTAAAAACGAGAATTGAAGAAAAAAATATCCAAAAAGATGAGCTAATTGTTTTTCATTTGTATGGAGCACAAAATATTTTCTTTGCGCTATTTTTAAAAATGAAGACCATTGTGTTGGTTACATTTACCTAAAACATACCAAAGGGTATGTGACATATATGGGCAACCTTATATCCAAAATCGCAGAATCTATACATTGCGAACAAAGCTTGGAATTTTATACTATTTTATTAGCTTTGAATAACCAAAAAGCATGAAAAAATTTCAATTTTTAGGATTAGTAATTTTATCCGCATTTAAACTTTCCGCGCAAGATGCTAGGTTTAGCCAATTTTATGCGAATCCAATCTTTACCAATCCAGCAAATACGGGTGGTGGTTTTCGCGACAAGTTGTCTTCAGGCAGGGTGATTGCAAACTATAGAAACCACCAACCAGGATTGCCTGGTAACTATAAGGCTTTTAACCTTAGTGCGGATCAACACATGGACAAACTGCACGGTGGCTTGGGGATTCAATATTCTCAATCTTGTGTAGCATATGGTTTTCTACAAAATCAGGCAGTAAATATTAATTATGCGGCTCTATTCAATTTGGGCGAAAAAGTGCAATTGCGCGCAGGTGTTCAACTGGGGTATGCCATCCGCAGTGTAAATTATAACAAGCTGAAATTTGCTGACCAGATTGATGCCATGATGGATGTTTCTTTAATCCCATCCAATTTAACGACTGCTTCTTTTTCAAATGCGGCAACGGGAATTCTAATCACCGGAGAATCTTTTTATTTTGGTTCTTCTCTGCACAACGTAATTGGAGCCCAATTGGTCGTTTGACAAAAATCCCAATGCGTTTTTGCATCGCAGATTTTCAGTGCAAGGCGGTTATACCTTTACGTTAAAGCAGGACTTCCAACTAACGCCTCAATTTGTTTATTCAGTTCAACGATCTATTCCTCCATTGCAGTTTGGCGTAAACGCAAACCAAGGTAAATTATCTTATGGGCTGTGGGGTATTAAGTACACCAGCGGCGGTGTAAAAAGCACAGGTATATCTGCAAATATGGGATATACTATCCGCGGTTTTAGTTTTATATACAGTTATGATTTTAGAGTCCCAGAAGGCCGCAGCGCCATTCCATCTTCTTCCGAAATATCTTTGAGATATGCATGGAAAACGAAGAATGTTCAACCCAAATTTTCAAACGCCATAAATTAAATACCTAATTCCAATTGGCACTTAAAGCCTACCAGACCTGAAATTTTATTTCCGGTTGACATGTCACTGCGCTTGTAATAACTAAATTCATTAACAACCTTTACCCTGTGTTTTCTTAAGTATTTATTGAATGTAAGACAAAATTCTTCGCTTTTTTGTCCATCTTTCCCAACTTTCCAAATAGCCTTATCTGGATTCACAAATGCATACCTAGCCGCTACTTCCCACATATTTTTAAAAACATAACTGACCTCGGAACATATGCCGGAACCTACGATAACCCACAAAGAGTCGGATGCAGATTTTTTGGTGAAAGAATTCTGCCCAGCATCCATTTTACGGCATATAAATTCTGTTGCAAATGCCAAGCCTCTATATTTAAATAAAAGGTCGACGTTTGTTCCTACGAAACTACGTGTGGCATATAAAGCTTTTCCTAATTGTCCTTGGGTGCGAATGGCCCTGTCATTATAATGGTAGGTAGCAGCGATACTTAACTTTGGTTTTGGCTCATGCTCCAAATCACCTTCAAAATAATCACCTTTATTGGCAAATTCCCCGAATGGTAGAAATTCTACACGCCCTGTATAGGCAGCCCCACCATTTGGAGCAACTGTATTGCTAAACTCTTTGGTATTGGCAATACCCCTGCCTTCACCACTTGAAATGGCTCCTTTAAAAAGCAAATATGTTTTTTTACCCAGGTTTAATCTATATGTGCCAAAAAGCCCAGCATCCCGATCCAAAGTAAATGCTCCGTTAACTATGCTTCTATCTGTAAAATGTATGTCACCCGAAGAAACTACCCGTTGGCGATTTCCCGGAAGCTTGCCCTGACCCATGCTAATCGTTAAATGTTTTGTAAGGGCATAATGAATCATCGCATCTCTTAATACCAGTGGAATTCCGCTATTATCCCAATCTTGGTCAGCCCTTGTAAAACTTAGTTGGACATTATAGGTAAGCCTTGGATTAAGCATAAATCCCTCAAAGCGCAAACGCATGCGTCGAATGCGCATATCTAATTCTGAAATGTTGGCAAGATTATCCTCTGCACCTGTAATTCCAACCCTGCTTTGAATTCTAAAACGGAAATTAATACTAAATAAACTGTCTGGCATAACCAGTCCTATTCCATTCTTTGATATAAACTGTGGTTGGGTTGACTTTGTGTTTTGAGCAGTCAAAAAGGTACCAATAAGGCCATGAACTGCAAGTAATAATAATTTCAGTAATTTTTGCAAAGTATTTTATCGTTATGTTAATTTTGTGCAAAGAAAACATTATTAGATTTCCGGTATTTTACTTTTATGTTATGTAATTGTTAAATAAGCCTAAATTCTTCAGAATATACTGTATTATACTATATATAAACTATTTACAAATATTAAAGATATGGAAATAGCAATTTTCATGAGCCTTAATTCCCCTTTAATTTAATAGAATAGCAATTTAGATTACGTTTCTGTTAATCAATGTATGCATTTTATTAACATATTTTTTTTACTAAATTAACTTTAAGATTCTGGGTTGTACTTGTCTTTCCAGCGCAAATCCAAGAAATTTTTCATTTCCAGTTCTCTGGCATTGTTGGCAGGTTTATAGAAAACCGTACCCGTAATTTCTTCTGGCAAATAATTTTGGTTGACAAAATGACCTGGAAAGGAATGCGCGTATTGATATTCTTTTCCATAACCAAGGTCTTTCATTAATTTGGTTGGGGCATTTCTTAAGTTAAGTGGCACCTGCAGGTCACCTGTGTCCCGCACCAAGGCCAAAGCATCGTCGATAGCCATATAACTTGAGTTGCTTTTGGGGCTGCAAGCAAGGTAAATTGCTGTTTGGCTTAATATGATTCTGGCTTCTGGCATGCCGATCATCTCCACAGCTTGGAAACATTGCGTGGCTATGAGCAAAGCATTGGGATTGGCATTTCCAATGTCTTCTGATGAAAGGATAACCATACGGCGCGCTATAAATCTTATATCCTCGCCCCCGTGCAGCATGCGGGCAAGCCAGTATACGGCAGCATTGGGATCGCTGCCACGCATACTTTTTATAAATGCGCTAATAATATCGTAATGTTGTTCTCCGCTTTTATCGTACCAAGCAGATTTTTGCTGCATTAAATCTGTAACCAAAACATTGGTAATTTTAACCGTTTTCTTGCTGGAAGTCGAAACCAACATTTCCAACATATTCATCAATTTCCTTCCATCGCCGCCAGAATATAAAAATAAAGCATCTGTTTCTGCACATTCTATCTTGAATTTCTGGAGCCACTCGTCTTTAGCAATTGCATTGGTAAGAATTTGATTTAACTCCACCTTGCCGAACTCCTTAAGAACGTATACTTGACAACGGCTCAACAATGCATGATTTATTTCGAAAGATGGGTTTTCAGTAGTCGCCCCAATCAAAGTGATCCATCCTTTTTCAACTGCTCCTAGCAGCGCGTCTTGTTGGTTTTTGTTGAACCGATGTATTTCGTCAATAAAGAGAAGCGTTTTGCCCCTATTTCTTGCCTCTTCAATTACTTTACGCACATCGGCTACACCCGCACTAATTGCGCTTAGCAGCTTCACAGGCAAATGCATGGATTGTCCAATAATATTTGCCAAAGTGGTTTTGCCCGTGCCCGGGGGTCCCCAAAAAATCATGCTTGGCAGTATGCCCATGGAAATGGATTTTCTTATGGGTCCATCCTTGCCAACCAGGTGTTCTTGTCCTACAAAATCATCCAAGGATTGGGGACGCAATCTTTCTGCCAAGGGAATATCAGGATTGATCATTAAAATTCAAAAATAATGATTAAAAATGGGGGAAATGCTTTTTTATCCATGACAAATGTCGTAATTTTGAAGGCATATGTCAAAGAGCAAAAAATATACTCAAATTGAAATCCTAAACCTCGTTGAAGAGCCTTCTCCTGCTGCCATTATAAACACGGTGCGCGGGGGTATTTATATTTTTGATTTTCTCAACGCATTAAAGGCCAGTCCGTTTATACTTAAAGAATGGGCACAAATGTTGCACCTCAGCGAACGCACCATTCAACGCTACGAAACGGCAAAAAAATCATTTGAGCCTTTGCAATCAGAACGCATAATTGAAATTCAAAAATTAAATTTAAAAGGTGTACAAGTCTTAGGCTCCACCGGCAATTACAGAAACTGGCTAGAAACACCATCCATTGGTTTAGGCGGGGTTTCTCCATTTTCGCTTTTGGATAGTTATACAGGCATACAGCTGGTTTTTAGCGAACTAGGCCGCATAGAACACGGCATATTTGCATGATCGTTTACCGCATTTGCCAAACCCAATTTGCAGATGACATTGGCGGATTTGGTGCAAAACTTTATGGTGGGCGGTGGAATTCGCCCGGAGTTCTTGCATTGTACACCTCGGTATATCGTTCATTGTCTGCATTGGAAATGGCAGTGCATCTCAATCCGGCATTGCTTGGCAAAAACTACCAATTGTTGGAAATACTTGCACCTGGATTTATTTTTACCGACCTGCGAAAGGAAATGCCAATAAACTGGAATGAATACCCGATGAACCGCAATACCCAAAAAATGGGAGATACCCTATTAAACAATCCAAATATAGCTGGTTTTATTGTTCCTAGCGCATTGTTGCATGAAGAGTACAATGTGATTTTAAATCCAACTTTTGGCAAATTCAACCAGGTTAAAATTAAAAACAAACGGGATTTTTTTTTGGACGGACGTTTGCAATCAGGAAACAAATAATTAAATAATTAGCCGTTAAATTTGTCGATTGATATTTGAACATGACATCTGAGGGAGCCAAAATAAAAATCGAGAATCTTAGCTTGGCGTTAAGACAACACAATTACAATTATTATGTTTTGGGTGAAGAGACCATTTCTGATTTTGAATTTGACCAATTGCTGAAGGAACTGGAATTTTTGGAAAAAGAATTTCCTGAATTCGCACAAGAAGACAGTCCTACCCAAAAGGTAGGTGGCGCTGTAACCCAAGATTTCGTAACTGTTCCGCACAAAAGGAGGATGATGTCTTTGGGGAACACCTACAATGAACAAGACTTACGCGAGTTTGACGAGAGGGTGCGCAAAGTGACTGGTGATGCTATTGAATACGTTTGCGAATTAAAAATTGATGGATTGGCGATATCCCTTTTCTATGAAGACGGACTTTTGGTACAGGCAGTTACGCGGGGCGACGGGGTGCAAGGCGATGATGTTACTCAAAATGTAAGAACCATTCGTGGTGTCACCAAAAAATTGCATGGAAATTATCCCAAATCTTTTGAGGTTCGAGGCGAAATTTTCATGCACCGTAAGGGGTTCGAAAAGTTGAATGCCGCACGAATTGCCAACGAAGAACCGCCCTATGCCAATCCCAGAAATGTGGCTTCGGGATCTTTAAAAATGAAAGATGCCAATGAAGTAGCCAAGCGCCCGTTGGATATCACACTTTATCATTTTTTAGCAGATGAAATACTTTTTAAAACCCATTACGACGCTATACAAATAGGTGCCAAAAGTTGGGGTATAAAAGTTGCAGACTCTACACGGGTTTGCAAAAGTATAGATGAAGTGTTGCTCTACTTAGAACTATGGGATAAAAAAAGACACGATTTGGGATTTGATACAGATGGCGTTGTAATAAAAGTGAACGATTTGCGCATGCAGGACGAATTGGGTTTTACAGCTAAAGTTCCACGGTGGGCCATTGCTTATAAATTTCAAACCGAATCTGCGTTAACAGAATTGTTAGGGATAACTTATCAGGTAGGCCGCACGGGCGCAATAACCCCAGTGGCAGAATTAAAACCTGTATTGCTATTGGGAACCACTGTAAAGCGAGCATCCTTATACAATGCAGATGAAATACAAAGGTTGGATGTGCGAATTGGAGACATGGTATTTGTGCAAAAAGGCGGTGAAATTATTCCTAAAGTGACAGCGGTAGATTTTAGCCAAAGAAAGCCTGATTCTTTGGAAACCCAATTTATTAGCCATTGTCCAGAATGCAATTGGCCCTTAGAAAGAATGGAAGACCAAGTATTACATTACTGCACCAATGAAGATGCTTGCCCACCACAGGTAATAGGGAAAATAGAACATTTTGTGGCACGAAAGGCAATGAATATAGACAGCATTGGCAGTCAAATGGCCTCAAAACTCTATGAAGCAGGATTGGTAAAAAACATTGCCGATTTATATAATTTGAAAGAATCTAGCTTTGATGGATGGACCGGCATGGGCGAAAAAAGCATACAAAACATTTTGGATGGCATTGAAGCTAGTAAAACCATCGCATTTGAAAGGGTGTTGTTCGGTATTGGCTTGCGCCATGTGGGTGAAACCGTAGCAAAAAAACTAGCATCCGCTTTTTTGTCGATTGACAAATTACAAGTTGCCGAAAGAGAAGCATTACTCGAGGTAAGTGAAATAGGGGGTGTCATTGCTGACAGCGTGATTCAATGGTTTCAGAAGCCTGCCCACATTGAAATGATTCATCGGTTAAAGTTGGCAGGTTTGCAATTTGAAAAAGCAGGTGCTGAAGGTCCGGTTTCTGAAATTCTCAAAGGATTAACGTTTGTTATCAGCGGTGTTTTTAACAAATTCAGCAGAGACGAAGGCAAAGAATTGATAGAAAAAAACGGAGGCAAATGCAGCGGCAGTGTCAGTAGCAAAACCAATTATTTGCTTGCCGGCGAGGGAATGGGACCCGCCAAATTGGAAAAGGCGGAGCAATTGGGGATAAAACTGATTACAGAAGCGGAATTTCTAGAAATGATAGTTCAAATCGATTCGACGCCAACCCATGTGGATGAAGACACTCAGGTTCAAAAATCTCTATTTTAAAATTCAAAGTTAAGAATAGCATAGTTTTTGTTAATATTGCCTGTACTAAGACATTAGACTTGGCGAAAGGAATTAAATACAACATAGGCATTCGTGCCTTAAAAAAACTAATAAACCTAAAAGAACAGGTTCGTAGGTTTCCTCTTTTTAACGAAGTGAAGGAAGTCTTATTGGCATGGGATGAGGGTCAACTGGAGTCCGACAAAAATTCCATTGAGAAATTCATTCGTTTTTGGAAAAAAAACAACATTCATATTGTAAAGGTTATTTATTTCCATAAAAGAAAAAAAGACAACATCCCGCCAGCACCCGACGAAAATACATTGCACCTATCTAGGCTAGATTTTAATGCTTTTGGCATGCCCAAAACTGTGCAAGTAAAAAAAGTGATGGCCTTGCAATTTGACTATTTCATCAATTTAAATATGGATGGACGATTACCACTTAAAAGCATTGCAGGTTTCTCTAAATCGGCTTGCAGAATAGGTTATAACCGAACAAAAGCCATTGAATTCTATGATTTGTTGTTGGGCAACCCAGATAATGAATCGATGGAGCAATACATTAAAGATTTAGAGTATTATTTGCAGAAAATCGGTTAATTTCAAAGCAATTGTTCGGTTATTGGTTAATTTTGCCGTCGGATGAAAACATTACACGGCACTGGAACTGCCTTAATCACCCCATTTAAAACAGATTTCTCCATTGATTTTGAGGCAATAGGAAAATTGGTGGACCACCAAGTGGCAAATGGTACTGATTATTTTGTGGTATTGGGCACCACAGGCGAAAGTGCTACATTGAGCAAAAACGAAAAGAAGCTAGTCATTGCTGCAATTAAGGAAGCCAATGCAGGCAGGTTGCCATTGGTTCTAGGGATTGGAGGAAACAATACAGCGGAGGTGGTAGATGCCATGCAAACAGAAGACTTAACTGGATTCGGCCACATCCTATCTGTAAGTCCATTTTACAACAAACCCAACCAAGAAGGCATTTTTCAGCACTATAAATCTATTTCTGCCGCAACCCCGCTGCCCGTAATTATATACAATGTGCCGTCTAGAACTGGAAGCAATATGACTTGGGAAACCCAGTGCAGAATTGCCGAATTGCCCAAAATGGCAGCCACCAAAGAAGCCAGTGGCAATTTGGAACAGGTGATGCAATTGATAGCCAGAAAACCAGATGATTTTTTGGTGATAAGTGGCGACGATGCACTTACATTTCCAATGATGGCGTGCGGCGCAGTGGGTGTAATTTCGGTTATAAACCATGCTTACCCAAAGCAGTTTAGCAGTATGGTTGGCGCTTGTTTAAACGGCAATTGGGCTGAAGCAAAAATACGCCAATATCAAATTCTTGAAGGCGCACTTGCCATATTTGCAGACGGAAGTCCAGGAGGGATTAAAGTGATGCTGAATGAAATGGGAATTTGCGAAACTGCGGTTAGACTTCCACTTTGGCCTGTGAATGAATCTGTAGAGAAAAAATTACGCGGCCTTGTAATACGATAAACCATGCAAATTCCTGGCAAAACGTAGAAGACGAAATAAATCAAAATTCTACGGAAGACGATGAAAATACGATTTCTTCACCCCCGCCTTTGCCGCAGGCAGGTTTGCCAGCCGTTGAAGAGAAGAATCCCATAAAAAAAGATTGGTTTGACATACCGGTTGAAGAAGTTCCAAATGATACACTTTTTCAGTCTAAAATAGAACCAGAGAAGCCAATAAATTCAAATGGTCTATTGTGCAATTCAACTTATAGCAGCACAGCGATTGGTGCATCTTCGCAGACGGCGTTAAAATGGCTTTTGTCCACGGTTTTGTATGTTTATTTTACAATTAAAAACCCAGCATTTCTCAAAACTGGAAGCATAATTTTTGTGGTTGTGGTTTTCTATTTTCAATTTATTGTACAAAACAGGTTTAAAAAATGGGGGTTTTTTGGAGATTATTTTGTGTTGTATAATTTATATGGGTTAAATAGAAAAAAGTTCCTTTATTCTGCGGTAACTGCATACCAGGTAAGGGAAAGATTTGGATCACAATCTGGGAATGAAGGCATTCCAAATTACACAGAAATGGCTATTTGGATTAACCACACAATTAATATTTCCTTCGATGAAATTGATTGTGAAAATTACGCTGGAATGGAAATTTTTTTTACGCAGAAAATGGAGTCCATTGGCCTGGAAATGGCTCCCTACCGAGAATAAATAGTATATGTTTTCCATTCTATTTTTGGTGATTGCAATTTTCCTTTTTATTACCTCAAATATTGGCTATGACTCGAATGCGATTGGACCAATATTGACTATTTTGCATTTGGTGGCTTTGCTGGGTTCAGTGATATGCGGATTACTCGCGATTCGTGAAATAAACATTTTAGGGAAGGCCAAAGAAACAAAAGGCATCGCTTGGGTGTATTCGTTTTTATTTTTATCATCGTTCATTTTATTCCTTTTTTCTGGAATTCTCATTCGATGGCTTACTTAAAAATTAAACTAAAAATGTCTGTTTTTTTTCCGAATTTTGAAGAAATTCATGAATCCCAACCTTGACCCCAATTCCGACAACCTGAATAAGGTAGACAAAGACATCGAAAAGGTGCTTAGGCCCCAGCATTTCGACGATTTCACTGGGCAAGACAAGATTCTTGAGAACCTGCAAATATTTGTAAAAGCCGCAAAATTGCGCGGCGAAGCCTTAGATCATATTTTGTTGCATGGCCCCCCAGGCTTGGGTAAAACTACGCTAAGTCATATTGTAGCTAACGAATTGGGGTCAAGCATGAAAATTACCAGTGGTCCGGTACTAGAAAAACCGGGTGATTTGGCGGGATTGCTTACGAATTTACAAGAGGGTGATGTGTTGTTTATTGACGAAATTCACAGACTTAGTCCGGTTGTGGAGGAATACCTCTACAGCGCGATGGAAGATTATAAAATTGACATTATGATTGACAGCGGACCCAATGCACGCAGTGTGCAGATTCTTTTGAGTCCGTTTACCCTTGTGGGGGCTACTACCCGCAGTGGATTGTTGACATCTCCTCTGCGCGCAAGGTTTGGAATCAATTTCAGGCTTGAATATTATACCGCCGAGGTACTGTGCAAAATCATATTGCGCAGTGCCGATATTTTAAAATCACCTATAAAGGAGCAAGCTGCATTTGAAATTGCACGAAGAAGCCGAGGCACCCCGCGAATTGCCAATGCATTGCTGCGTAGAACTAGAGATTTTGCACAAATCAAAGGAGATGGAACCATTGATTTGGATATTGCCCAGTATGCATTGAATGCGCTAAATGTGGATGCCCACGGTCTTGATGAGATGGACAATAGAATTTTGGCTACCATCATTGACAAATTCAAAGGCGGGCCCGTAGGACTTAACACTATAGCGACTGCAGTAGGTGAAGAAGCAGGAACCATAGAAGAAGTGTATGAACCCTTTTTAATTCAGGAAGGGTATATTCAAAGAACCGCAAGGGGAAGGGAAGCCACGCATTTGGCTTATCAGCATTTGGGAAAAGTTCCTCAGCAGAAAAATACAGGATTGTTTTAAATAAGGATTAATGGTTAATTATTAAGTAAACAAAATTGCAGTTAAACTCATAGTAATTCAAAAAAACCTCAATTCAAATAATTAAAATCAACAATATGGGAAACTATGAACCCAAAAAAGATATTGTTCATAAATTCTCAATTGCACAAAAGGAAATACCAGAGACGGATTGTTGGTTGCGGCTATTATTGCAATCGGAAATTGTATCAAATGAAAAAGGAAATGAGCTGCTCGAATTAAATACTGAATTACTAAAAATTGGAACCCCCATTATTAGATCCGCTAAAAATGAATAATTCATTATTATTGATAACAAAACACTTCCAAATTTGACAATTATATGGCTATTCACTCATCGTCAATCATTAAACGTTAATAACTCATAATTAATTATGAAAATCCAAGCAAGCGAAATCATAAAATCTCTCTCCCAAAAACTTGGTTTCATTGCTTGTGGCATTTCTGTTGCGAGAAAATTGGTGGAAGAGGAAGAAAATTTGAAGGAATGGTTATCCAGCGGTTATCATGGCAAAATGGTTTACATGGAAAATCATTTTGAAAAACGACTAGACCCCACTTTACTGGTTCCTGGAGCCAAATCCGTGGTTAGTTTTTTATACAATTATTTTCCTGACAAAATTCAAAATACAAAGGCACCGAAAATTGCCAAATATGCATATGGGGAAGATTATCACACAGTAATAAAAGACAAATTGTATCAACTGGTAAATGAACTGGAAGCAACAACAGGTAAAATAGAAGGTAGAATATTTGTAGACAGCGCCCCAGTAATGGAAAGACAATGGGCGGCGTTATCAGGCTTAGGTTGGATAGGAAAAAACAGTTTGCTGCTCCGTAAAAGCGAAGGTTCATTTTTTTTCATTGCTACACTCATTTGTAATTTAGAACTAGAGGCAGATTCACCCACAACCGACCATTGCGGCACTTGCACCGCTTGTATAGACGCATGCCCTACGCAGGCCATTGTTGCTGACGGAGTGATAGATGCAAGTAAATGTATTTCCTACCTTACCATTGAATTAAAAACTGAAACACCCGATGAATTCATTGGGAAAACCGAAAATTGGATTTTTGGTTGTGATATTTGTCAGGATGTTTGTCCTTGGAATCGATTTGGGAGCCCCCATTTGGAGCCCCGCTTCTCTCCTATTTCAGATTGGGAAGGATGGAATGCAGAAAAATGGGAAAATTTAACGGAAATTGAATTTAAAAATGCCTTTGGCAAAAGCCCTCTAACCCGCGCTGGATTTGAAAAAATAAAATCGAGTTTAGCCTTTTCAAAAAAATAACAATTTGTAGAACCCGCGTGCAATTTGTTTTACTGATATTTATTGATGCATTTTAGTTTTTGGAGATTGTCTTCCTTTTTGCCTAAAAGTATAAAATGGAACGCGAACCGGGCTTCGGCAAAGACAGGGGCGCAAAGACAGCAGAGGAAAAGATTTGATCCGCTTTAGTGAACTCGCCTATTTACAGAGCAAAACCTTTTAAATCATTACAATACAAAATAAAACCGTTGTTTGCGGAGTGCAGAAAAGTCTCCATTATTGCTTCCAGTGCTTTTGGTGATTTACTGAATATTTTTCATTCTGTTTACAGATTGTCTAAAACCTCTTCTATTCGGATGAGGTAAGCCAGCAATCACCTGTTAATTTTGCAGCGTGGCTGCACAAATTAAATCTGCACTGATTTCGGTGTTTTACAAAGATGGCTTAGAACCTATCATTCATAGTCTTCACAAAAATGGAGTAACATTTTATTCAACTGGCGGTACACACAAATTTATTGAAGACCTAGGAATTCCTTGTCAAGCAGTAGAGGACGTTACCGGCTATCCTTCTATTTTGGGAGGTAGGGTAAAAACTTTGCACCCAAAAGTATTTGGTGGCATTCTTGCTAGAAGAGAAGAAGCACAGGATATGCAAGAAATCGGGCAATTCGAGATACCGCTTTACGATTTGGTTATAGTAGATTTGTATCCATTTGCCGAAACAGTATCGGGTGGTGGAACCGACGCAGATATTATTGAAAAAATAGATATTGGTGGCGTTTCTTTAATTCGAGCAGCCGCAAAAAACTTTAAGCATACCGCCATTGTTGCAAACAAATCAGATTACCAATGGTTTCTTGAAGAATTGACCAAAGGCAATGGTGGCATTTCGGATGAAGGAAGACGTGAACTTGCGCAACGCGCGTTTGCAACCACCGGCAAATATGACAAGCAAATTGGCGATTGGTTTGCCGGCAACAAAATTTATGCTCTGAGATATGGCGAAAACCCGCATCAAAAAGGAGAATTTCATGGCAATTTAGAAGCGGCATTTGAAAAATTACAAGGCAAAGAATTGTCGTATAATAATTTATTGGATGTAGACAGTGCGCAATGTTTGTTGAATGATTTTGATCCAAACCAAGGTGCTACTTTTATAATTATCAAACACAACAACGCTTGCGGAGTGGCAACAAAAAATACGGTGAGTGAAGCTTGGGATGCGGCATTGGCATGCGATCCAGTAAGCGCATTTGGAGGTATATTGGCTACGAACCAAACCATCGATGCGGCAACTGCAAGAAAAATAGACACCCTATTTTTTGAGGTATTGATGGCTCCAGGTTATGATGTAGAAGCTGCCGAAATTTTAAACGCCAAAAAGAATCGGATTGTAATGCGGTCGAAATATATATCCTTTAAAACGCCTACTTATCGCACGGTATTAAATGGCGAATTGGTGCAAGACAGAGATACTGCATTGGAAACAGAAGCAACCATGAAAACGGTTACAAAAATGTTGCCAACTTCAGAACAATTTCGTGATTTAGAATTTGCCGTTAAATTGGTAAAACATACAAAAAGCAATACCATTGTGTTGGCAAAAGATGGACAATTGTTGGCCAGTGGCACTGGACAAACCAGCCGAGTAGATGCATTAAACCAAGCCATTGAAAAAGCAAGTCGGTTTGGGTTTGAGTTGGAAGGTGCATCCATGGCAAGTGATGCATTTTTCCCTTTCCCAGATTGTGTTGAAATTGCCGATAAAGCGGGAATCAAAGCAGTGGTGCAGCCAGGGGGAAGCATCAAAGACCAGGAGAGCATTGATTATTGCAATGCCAATGGAATTGCCATGGTTGTAACTGGAATAAGACATTTTAAACATTGATTGTTCATTGATTCAATGCAATTTTTAATTCGTAAAATCTAAAAATAAATTGATTTAAATTTAATATAATGTACAAAATTCTGCGTTCTATTTTCTTTTTATTTCCAGCGGAAAAAGCCCACTATTTAGCCATGGACTTGTTGTCTTTTGCACTCAAAATTCCTGGCATAAATACATTGTTGCGAAGCAGTTTTAAAGTTTCTCATTCACAAAAAGCAATCCTTTGTGGCATTGAATTTCCAAATAGAATTGGCATGGCAGCAGGTTTTGACAAAGACGCAAGATGGCTTCCTTTGCTTAAAGAACTGGGTTTTGGGCATGTAGAAGTGGGCACTGTAACACCCTTACCTCAAGAAGGCAATCCCAAACCCAGACTTTTTCGTTTAAAAAAGGACCATGCGCTGATCAACCGTATGGGTTTTAACAACCAAGGACTGGATCAAATGGTGAGGAGATTGAAGCATAGACCAGAAGGATTGATTGTTGGCGGAAATATTGGTAAAAACAAAATAACACCCAATGAAAATGCAATTAAAGATTATGTAAAATGTTTTATTGCACTCTATGATCATGTGGATTATATAACCGTAAATGTAAGCTCACCCAATACCCCGGGTTTAAGAGAATTGCAGGATAAAGAATTTTTGACGGCATTGTTTCTATCTTTAAAAACATTGCGTGATGCCAAACCTACCAGGAAACCTGTATTTCTAAAAATAGCACCAGATTTAACCGTGGAGGCTTTGGATGAGATTGTTGAAACTGCAAAAAATACAGATTTAGACGGAATCATTGCCACGAATACAACCATTTCTCGTGAAAATTTATTAACTCCAACTCGCATTCTTGAGGACATAGGTGCAGGCGGGCTAAGTGGTCAACCGGTAAAAAAGAAAAGCAACGAAATTCTGCATTATTTACGGGTAAGTTTGGGTGCAGATTTTCCTATTATTGGCGTGGGAGGAGTTGAAACCGAGGCGGATATGGAAGAGAAAATAGCAAATGGAGCAGACTTGGTGCAAGTGTACACTGGATTTATTTACCAAGGTCCATGGCAGGTAAAACGCTGGGCTTCCGTTTGATTATGACGAAAAAGTCACTTCAATTTCACCGGCATAGGATCCTCCACAAAATCCATACGATCGCTAAAGTACCAAAGGTCGTTTAATTGCCACAGTTGAAATTTAATATACCCGCGTTTTTTATTTCTAACAAAATACAACTCCACTCGCTGTAAATCTGTGCTTCCCTTGTTTTTGTAAAGTAGCACGGTATCTAATATTGCTTTTTTGAAATCAATTTTTTCTTTTTTTAAACCATTAAATACTTTTTTGAAACTTTTATCTACATGGTACCAATAGATCAGCCATTCCCCATGGATCATTTGCAATGTAACCGCAGTATCGTACCTGCGTGTTTCCAAAATGAAATTCTTTTCACTTACTGTAAATTTCTTTAGCGATGTTACTTTTTTACCCGCCAAACGAGACCACAAAGTATCTGCGGCTTCTTTATAATCCACAAATCCATGCCTTTTTATTGTATCAATCGGAAAATTCTGACCAAAAACAATTTGAAAAGGCAACAAACAAAGCAAGCATAAACGTAATTTGCCCATTGGAATTCAAATTTAATAAAAAGTCCATTGAATACAAACCACGAATACACGAATAGCCTAATAAATTCTACCAGTCCCTATTTATTGCAACATGCCCATAACCCGGTAGAATGGTTTGACTGGAGCCCTGAAACTTGGGAAATGGCAAATCATTTGGATAAACCTGTGATTGTAAGTATAGGATACAGCAGTTGCCATTGGTGCCATGTGATGGAGCATGAAAGTTTTGAAGATGTGCCCACATCAGAAATCATGAACCGATGGTTTGTGAATATAAAAGTAGACCGCGAAGAACGGCCTGATGTGGATATGGTATACATGGATGCTTGCCAATTGATGACGGGCAGAGGTGGCTGGCCATTAAATGTAATTTGCCTGCCAGACAAACGACCCATTTTTGCAGGTACCTATTTTCCGAATGAAAGTTGGACCCAAGTGCTGCTGCAAATACAAGCTTTGTGGAAAAGCGACCGAAAGAAGGCCTATGCCTATGCCGAAAATCTTGAAAAGGGTTTGCAAGAAATGAGCTTGGTTGAAAAAAAGGGTAGCGATACATTTACACGACTGGATTTAGAAACCATGTACGACGCACTAAGTGCCAATTTTGATCCAGACGATGGAGGTCCAAACAGGGTTCCCAAATTTCCAATGCCCAACAATTATGAATATTTATTGGATCATTATTTAACCACGGGACAAAACGAAGCCTTGCAATTTACAAACCTCACGTTGTTAAAAATGGCCAATGGTGGAATCTGCGATCAAATACGGGGCGGATTTAGCCGATACAGTACGGATAAATATTGGTTTGCACCGCATTTTGAAAAAATGCTGTACGACAATGCCCAACTTATTGGTCTTTATGCGCGTGCATTTTCTTACACAGATTTATACCAATACAAGGAGGTCGTTAAAAATACAATTCATTTTTGTTTGCATGAATTAAAGTCGCCAACCGGTGGATTCTATTCTGCACTTGATGCCGATACCGATGGCATTGAGGGGAAATATTATACTTTTACAGCAGCAGAATTAAAATCTGCATTGAACAAAGCAGATTATGGAATGGCTGCCTATATTTTTGGTTGCAAAGAAGAAGGAAATTGGGAGCATGGGTTAAACATATTGCACTGGCCTCATGCCATTCCTGAAATTTTGCAAGAAAAGGATATGGATATTGCAAAGTTCAATGCATCGTTTAAACGGGTTCAGAATAAATTGCTAGAAATCCAATTGCGACGCAATAGACCAGGATTGGACAATAAAATCATCACGGCTTGGAACGGTTTGATGCTAGAAGGCCTTGCAAAAGCGGCATTGTACATGAACAATCAAACTTGGAAGGATGAGGCACAATCATTGGCAGAGTGGATGTGGAATCATGTTCAATGTAAAGGAAAATTGTGGCGTATTTTTGCAGGAAACAAAGCGAGCATTGCTGCTTTCGCGGAAGATTATGCTTGTTTTGTGGGCGGATTGATTGCATTGTTTGAGTTGGATCAAAATTCTAAATGGATCTTTTATGCAGAGACACTTAGCACAACTTTAATTAATGAATTTTACGATGAAGAAAATGGAATTTTTTGGTTCACCGAAAACACTGCAGAAAAACTCATTTTGCGCAAAACAGATTTAGGTGATGATGTTATATCCAGTGCAAATAGCATGATGTGTATCCAACTTCAAAAATTGGGTGTTTTGTTGGATAAAAATGAATGGGTTAATATTGGGAAAAAACAATTGACATCCGTTAAGCAACAAGTAAAACAGCACCCAGGCTGGTATAGTTATTGGGCGAGGGCTGCGCAAATTGAAGCTATAGGATTGTTGCAAATAGAATGTACAGGACCGAATGCGTTGGAAAATGTAATGATGATTCAAAAGACTTTGCCTTCTTGGGGAATTTATTGCGCGGCAGTCAATCAAAGTGATTTGCCCATTTTTAATAATAAGTTTAAGGAAAATAAAAATCAGATATTTGTTTGCCTTGGCAATACCTGTTATGATCCAATTGAAAATCCAGAAAATGCCATTGATTTAGCAAGAGATTTATTGGGGTTTGAAGATTAATATTGGTTAAAGAATTCAAAATAAATAGCTCAATAAGATTTACTGAGTGAAACAAAAAGTGCAGTGTTTAAATCTTCGTGTCTTGGAGCCTTTGTGGCAAAAATAAAACTAAAAACTTAAGGCTAAATAAAATATTCTTTGTGTTCTTTTTGACCTAAAAAAAAAGGAAAACCCTCAAGGGTTGCCAAGAAAAAACAAAGGTCGAGTTTTTTGGGTTGTCATATACCTACTTGACTTAAAAAAATAGCCCACAAAGGGCACAAATGAAAGTAGGAGCACAAATCACTGGCTATTAATCATTAATTAATAATCCTTAAAATTAAAAAACGGAACCGAAAAAAATTACTTTACAACAATTTTGCTGTTGAATTTAAGTCCACTTTTTGCAATGATTTGAACGAAATATAAACCCCGGTTTAAATTGGCTGCATCTATTTTTAGAACACCAAAATGGGCAGTTGCATTTTCGTCCATTAATTTGGCTCCAGAAACAGAAAACAAGTTTATTTGGTAATTTCCATTTTCAACTTCTGCATAAAAAACCCCCTCTGTTGGATTTGGATATACAGTAAGTTTACTGGTAATTTGCTTTTTAACACTCGCGGCAAAATCCCAAGTTTGTTGTTCATTGGCATTCAGAATTTTATAACTCATTTCGTTGCCATTTTGTATGGAAACATAGCCCACTGCCTTCATATCCCTGGGTTTTCCGTAGCTATAAATTTTACCAACGGGTGAATAAGGTGATGTGGAAACAATGGTAGTCTGCAATATTTTTGGGTATTTATAAGCAAAAGAAACTTCCAAAGAATCGCCAGGTTTATAAACCCCATTGTGGGCTATTTTTTTACCCATTATACCCCCTGTCAAATTCCACGCAACATCATCATGGTAATAGGATTTTAAGGGATTGGCCTTTGCGTAAAACGGACTGTTTATATTGGATGAAAGTGAGCCAGCCAAAACTTGATCCCAACCCGTTCCCACACCGCGCACCGCGTTTTCAATGGCAATGCCGCCCACATTTATATTTGCTGGACAGTAATCGACAAATTTTACTTTTACTTTAAAAGTAAAATCGCCAGTTAATGTATCAATTTTTACATTTGACAAAAATACATTTACTGGCGATTTTGCAGCCAATATTTTTTTTGAAATAATGCTATCTGTTATATTTTGCGTAACCAAGGGTTTTAAATTTCCCAATTTGTCAATTTCACGATTCAATGAACTGCTGTTGGTTTTTTCAAAAAATTGATTTACCAAAGAATCGCCATTGCCCGACATGTTATCCAAAGTATGGTATTTTACAAGAATCAGACTATCATTAAATTTTGTTTTAAATGCTGCTAGTTTTAAATCGGCGGCAGGACATTCACCGCACCACGCTGCGGTGTTTGACTCTACCAGCAATTTTGATTTTGCCCACGTTCCACCCACCGACAAGATATTTATTTTTAAGGTATCGTTGGCATGGTTCTGATCCTCTTGTCCATTAGGTTCTTGCACCCAAACTTCCAATAAATTATTTAATCCAACTGGAGCTGTGCACTTAACAAAAGTTACGTTAACAACTTCACCAATTCCAGAAGGTTTTAATTTTAAAGTACTTTTACTTTTAGTCACAGGTCCGCCATTCATGCGGTAACAATAATACAATGAATCAACTGTGTCTTTTGAAAAATTAAAATACTGATAATGAATTTCGGCATTTTCATTTGCTTTAACAAAATCTGGACCAGTAAGACTTATCATAGCCAAATCTCTGCTCAACTGATTGCCAAAATAAATTTCGTAATATTTATTGTCTTTGAAAGAATTTGTGCTTGGCAAAGTATTCGAAATTGGGGCAAAATTGATTCCTGTGGCTTGATTTTCTTGTACACCGGCAAACATTTTTGGTGCCACAAATTTGCCCGTAGCATTGTTAGAATTCATACTTACGACATACATTTTATTCGTTAAAGCTTCCAACACAATGGCCCAGTAATTCCAACTGCCGGTGGTGTCGCCAGGGGTGGAGTATGAACTGAATTTTACCCAAAACTGAAAGAAGGGCGAAAAACCAAATGCTTTGGTTAAAACTTGGTCGTTACTTCCCTTGCCATTGATTCCCCAAACTGAAACTGTTTTATCGGGCAGTTTTGTCGAAGGCAAATTTTCCACTTGACTGGATGGCGTGCCAGACACCGTGGTGTCAAAAGTCACAAAACCTGTGGAGGAAACTTTGATATGACTTACGGGTACTCCAGCAAATGAAAACGCGAATGGGATTTTAATGCTTTTGCTGTATCGGTCTGTTTTTGCCGAATCCAATACAATTTTCCAACCCTCGCCTATTCCAGCGTCATCTTGTTCTTGATTTAAAAATTTATTGCTACCATTTTGATCTTTGTATCCATAATTCTGGTATTGATAATAATAACTTTGACCAAAGCCAACATGGAATCCAAGCATGAAAAGGAGGCTAAATAATATGCGCTTCATAAGACTATACAAAAGTAATATCTCTTTTACATAAAACGGCAACAAAGGTTACATGTAATGCATAAAAAAAAGGGCAACTAAACGCGCCCTTTAGCAATGTTTTTATAGTTTTTAAACCACCTTCAATTCATTCACCAATTTTTGCATACTGTCTTTGGCATCGCCAAATAACATTCCGCATTTTGGATCATAAAACAAATCGTTGTCTATACCAGCATAACCTGATTTCATGCTTCGCTTCAGCACGATGATTTGCTTGGCATTTTCAACATCCAGTATAGGCATGCCATATATTGGGCTCGTTGGGTCATTTTTAGCCGCTGGATTTACAACGTCGTTTGCCCCTACGACCAAAACTACATCGGTCGTTGCGAATTCCGGATTTATGTGTTCCATTTCAACCAGTTTGTCATAACTCACATTGCTTTCTGCCAACAATACATTCATATGACCTGGCATACGGCCAGCTACAGGGTGAATGGCGTATTTCACATCTACACCTTCCGCTTCCAGCATGTTTTCTAATTCGTGCACCACGTGCTGGGCTTGCGCAACTGCCAAACCATAACCGGGTACAATAATTACCTTGGTTGCATATTTCATCATTATGGCAACATCAGTGGCTTGCACTTCACGAACGGTTCCACCTGGTTTTCCACCACTTGCAGCAGCGGAAGAATTGTTTCCACCAATTGCTCCAATCAACACATTTACCAAACTGCGGTTCATGGCTTTGCACATAATAACTGTAAGTATAGTACCTGCACTGCCTACCAAAATACCGCCCATAAGCATTACATTGTTATGGTACAGAAATCCACCGCAGGCAGCGGCAACGCCAGTAAAGGAATTTAAAAGTGAAATTACAACAGGCATGTCTGCGCCACCAATAGGGAAAACGAAAAGTAAACCATAGATAACTGCAGCAGCTATAGTGCCATAAAACCACATTGGGCTAATGGAACCATCTGCACCAATTTCAGTATTAATATTCATAAAAGCCAAAGCCAAAATCGCGGCAAAAACTAGGATATTTATGTACTGTTGACCTGGGAATCTAAAATCAGCCAATTTTCCACTGAGTTTGCCCCAAGCCACCATACTTCCAATAAAGGAAATAGTTCCAATAATCAAACCAGCAACAATGGGCAAATAATGTCCCATTCCAACAAAGTCAGCAATAATGCCACCATTCGTATTGCTTGATATCTCAGCGGTAATACTACGCCATTCAATAATAGAAATCAATGCAGCACAAAGACCACCCATTCCGTTAAATAAAGATACCATTTCTGGCATTGCAGTCATTTTTACACGGCGGGCCATAAGCCAACCTATGATGGTACCAATTGCAATGGCGCCTAAAATCAAACCAATATTGCCAATGATCTGAAAACTTTCAGAATCGGTAGACCAGTTCAAAAACAAAACACCGATAAGTGCAAAGCCCATTCCAGCAGCGGCAACCAAATTTCCTTTGCGGGCAGAATCTGGTTTGCCCATCATTTTAAGTCCTAGAACAAATCCTACGGAACCAATTAGATAAAACAATTCTTGTAAATGTTTCATTTGGTACCTCCCTTTGGTTTTTTCTTAAACATCTCAAGCATACGGTCTGTAACTACAAAACCGCCAATCACATTTAATGTTCCCACAATTACACCTACAAAACCCACAACCATACTAAAATAATCTTCTGGTCCGGCGTGGCCAAGCACAATAATTGCACCTATTAAAACAACGCCGTGGATTGCATTTGCACCACTCATTAAAGGTGTATGCAAAACACTGGGTACATGCGTAATCAATTCAATTCCAACAAAAATCATTACAATGATTAAATAAATCATTGTAATATTTTCGCCGATAAATTCTAATATTTGTTCCATTCTTAATTTACGCGTTTACAGGTTCTCCTAACAATATTTTTCCTTCATGACAAACCAAACAGCCTTGAACAATTTCATCATTCATGTCATATTGTAAGTCATTCTTGGGTGCGATTAACTTTAACAAAGCATCTATATTTTTTGCAAACAATTCGCTGGCATTCATGGGCAATTCTGAAGGCAAATTGGTGGAGCCAATTAAAGTAACGCCATTGATTT
This sequence comes from Bacteroidia bacterium, assembly GCA_038317095.1. Lineage (GTDB taxonomy): Bacteria > Bacteroidota > Bacteroidia > NS11-12g > UBA955 > JAGXTF01. The sequence continues at coordinate 23,885 of JBBQBB010000036.1, forward strand.
GAATAATTTTACCGGCTTCTGTTTTTGCACAGTTTCCACCTTGTTCTGCGGCCATATCCACCAGTACACTGCCTTGTTTCATTAAGGCCAATTGTTCATCATCTATCAAAATTGGCGCTTTGCGGCCGGGCACCAATGCTGTGGTAATCACCAAATCAGCCAAGGCCAAACTTTTATTTACAGCTTCGCGCTGTTTTTGGCGGTATTCCTCAGTAGCTTCTTTGGCATATCCGCCTTCGCTGCCAACTTCAGCACCTTTTACTTCTATAAATTTACCCCCTAAACTTTCAACTTGTTCTTTGGTTTCTGGCCGCACATCAGTAGCTTCAACCACTGCCCCTAGCCTTTTGGCGGTAGCGATGGCTTGCAAACCGGCAACACCCACACCAAAAATCAAAACCTTTGCCGGTGTAATGGTACCTGCAGCGGTCATAAGCATTGGAAATATTTTACCCAAGTTTTCCGCGCCTTTTATTACCGCTTTGTAACCAGCAAGATTGGCTTGCGAACTCAATACATCCATGCTTTGGGCGCGAGATATACGTGGAATTGCATCCAAGGAAAACATGGATATTTTTCGCGCATTTAGGTCGGCAACCAACTGTGGATTGCTTCTGTGGTAAAGCAAAGAAATCAAAGCAGCATTTTCAGGCAGTTCGGTTACTTCACTTCCAACAGGTGGATTCACCCTTAAAACCAAATTGGCTCCGCCAAGCACTTCTGCTCTCGAGCCTACACTGGCGCCTGATTGTTTGTAAACTTCGTCTGTATAATTTGCAGCAATGCCTGCGTTACTTTCAACGGCCACAACATGGCCTTGTTTGGTCCATTGGGCACAGAGTTGCGGCGTTGCTGCAACCCGTCTTTCGCCATCCCTGGACTCCTTTAAAACTGCAATTCTCACTGTTCTTAAATGGTGGTGCGAAGATATTGTTTTTCATGCAGAGAAACGAACTAACATTCACTTTTTCTGTTTTTAAACAATGAAAAAGCCCAATCCTTTGTAGATTGGGCTTTGATGAATCAATATTTTAAATTTTATTGTTTTATAAACTTCACAGTTCCAGATTTTAATCCATCCATGTAGTTTAAAAAATAAAGACCCGCTTTTAAATGGCTTACATCTATAGCCGAATTAGAATGAGCCTTAATGTCCAAAATATTTTTACCCGATAAATCTACAATGGAAATGGTTGCATCCACATTTAATCCAGATATTGAAATACTTTCGCCAACTGGATTCGGATACACTTGGATTGAACCTTCAGAAATTGATTTCGTGGAGCTATTTGGGTCGGTAATCGCAATCAAATCCGCAACGGTAGTATCGTCGGTACCAAAAGTATTGGTTGCCAATAAACTTACAGTATAAAGGCCCGCTTTTGTAAATACCATAATTGGGTTTTGGGTATTTGGGCCTGTTGAAGAAACGAATTTTACTGAACCATTCGACGGGGTAACCTGCCACTGATAATTGGTAGCCAAAACACTACGGCTGGTTAATTTAAATGTATCCTTATTCACCACACCTGAAGTTTTGTTCACGGTAAAATTTGCACGGGGTCTAAAGGGAGATTGCATCCCATTGTATTTGTCCCTATATCTAATTTGCGTGGCAGTAAAAACTCCAAGCGTTTCCGTGCCCGTAATTTCAAGTACTGGAATATGTTCGGTGGTGGAAAGAAATTTGTAAATCACTTGTTTGCGTGGAATTGGAATTTTTGCAAACGTGGTAACCAAAGAATCGATTTCATCCAAATAGGTTTTGACACGCAACACACTGCTATACGTTTTATAAGGAGTGGTAATACTACCCCAGCCATCCACCACATTGGTGCGCTTGCCGGCCTGGATATACGTAAATAAGGTTTGGCCAGGAATGCTCAAAACAAACCGAAAAGTACTGATATCGCTGTCGTTATAATCCAGTGGAAATTGATATATTTCGTCGTCATCTGTATTTTTTGCAGCAAGCGGAATCCCTGAAAAACTATACCCCAAACCTTCTGCCTTAAATACCGTGGAGTTTTTAGTATAAAAGTTATACAAATTTTTGAATGTAAAAGTGCTTGCACCAATACTATCTGCCGCTTTTAAGCCTATTTGATTGATAAAATAAAAAGCATAGGGCGTTTTGCTGGAAGCCAAATACTTGTACATATCCTGACCGTTTGGTTTAAGACCGCTATAGTCCCAGGTTTTGTTGGCTCCCTTTGTCTTTAGAAGCAAATCAGCCCCAACAATATTTGCCGTGGAGTAGCGAATGGTGTCACCCGAAACAGGCATTGCACTTTGGCCGATGGTAATTTGGGCAACCAAGGGCATTGAAACAAAGGCTAGCATTGACAAACTGAACTGAAATATTTTTTTCATGAATAATGATTAAGATACAAATATAAGGGAAAATACGATACAGAATATTTTTTATCAAAGCCGTTGTAAATTGCGCCTCCAATGTCCCAAATTATAAACCTAGAGGAAACGCACATTCCCCAAATCCATCAAATTTACAAGCCATCTGCAGATGACACTTCCGTTTCCTTTGAAGCAGAAAGCCCCAGCTTGGAAGAATTTACAACACGGGTAAGCGGCATAGCCAAAAAATACCCGTTCTTGGTTTTGCTAGAAAACGGCATAGTAAAAGGCTATGCCTATGCAAGCACGCATAGAGAAAGGGCCGCCTATCGGTGGTGCGCGGAAACGAGTATTTATATGGCGGATGAGGCAAAAGGAAAAGGTTTGGGCAAAACCTTATATCTAGCGCTAATGAATGAATTGATTTCAAGGAATTTCACACTTGCTTATGGCATCATTACTTTACCCAATGATGCAAGCGTTGCTTTGCACGCTGCTTGCGGTTTTACAGATATGGCCATGCATAAAAATGCAGGATATAAACTGGGCAGTTGGCACACCGTAAAATGGATGGAAAGGGAGTTGGTGCCGTGCGCAATGAATCCAAAGGAGCCATCGTTTGGGGGTTAGTTATTGGTATTGCAATCGTTCAATTTACCCTATTTTCATTATTTCTTCTTCGCATTGGGCTTCTTATAACCGGTCAATATTTCAAATTTGATACAGCTATATATTTCGTCATTTAAGATATTCCTTATTTATTATTGATTTTCTAAATTGCTTTCTAATTCCTAAATTGTTAATCCTTTTTTAATTGTTTCTAAATTCCGTAAAATAGAAAAACAACCCTAAGGAGAAAATAATAATTCCCAAAATTAAAATAATTTTTCCATGCATCCGTGTTGCTGCGTCATAATAAAAACGCCTTTCTCCACCTGCATATTCATTGGTCAAATTCATAAGTCTAAAGGCGATAATAATACTTAAAAAACCACCTAGAAATGCGGTCAAATAGCCAACCATCAACAAACTGAGTGATGCCTTTGTTCCAGATTTTGGATACAATACATCCTCTCTTTCAGAGGGGCTTTCTTCGGCCATTTCAAGTGCCATAGTTTCCTCTTTTCCAGTTTCTTCTATATCCATTTCCGAAGCATTTTCTGCAATGATTTCCAATGCCCACTTCATATTCGATTCATCTACAATTAAATGTATGGTTGGTGCATTCATTTGACCTATGTATACTTCAATAGTCCGTCCACCCTCATTGTAAATTTCACAGTAAACGCCATGCGATTTTAATAACTTTACATATTCAAAAGCATCTTCCTGCAAATAAAATGATTCTACAGAAACCGGGTTTTGTATAGGTTCAATTTGTTCGTCTGAATTGGCCTCGTTTTCCATAGTATTTCTTTTATTAGATCTATCAAATCACAACGGTTCACTTTTCAAAGTTAGTAAATAACTTTCTCATAAGGTGATTTTTTGCTCACCCCCCATTTACCTTTCTCCGCGTTTGCGTATCTACTCACATAAACATGCAGTCCGCCATTTTATCACCCCAAAAGTACCATTTACACATTCTAGAACAACCTATGAAAAAGAGATTGTATTTTCGAAGCATGCAATTTGTCAAGCGAATTATATTCTTCTTGTTGCCGCTATTGTCGGTAAACCTCTATGCACAGCCGCTTTACCAGCAAAAAATGAATGGCCCCTATTTGCTTTTATACAAACTTACAGACAAGCAAATGGAATTTGTGGCCAAACATCCGGAAAAGATAGACAGCCAGTTTCTATACACCAGGTTAGTAGGCAAAGTGCATACCGACAGTATCATACCCTTGTTTAGACAACCCATTGAAGACTTCCCCATTCACCCTTTTTCAGATAAAAACAGGTATGCCAAATGTTGGCCTCGCTTTAATGTATGGGATATAAAAGAGAATGGATATTTTATTGAAGTAACGGTGAATACGTTAAATACAGTCAGCTACAAAATCATCGAAAATCCACTTTTTAATGCAGGGGTGCACCGTATAGGTTATGAAACATTTGTTTTTGTAGAAGATACCGCTGGGTTGCCAGTTTACAATGCATCCGTGCATTTGGACACGTCAAATTGTCCCTATGATAGCAGCATCGGAGGATATAAAATTGCGGGGAAAAATATTTTTGGATTTTTGCGAATAGAAAGAAATGGCATATTTACACTTTCACATTTAAACGGGTACCAAGACAAAACGAACAACACTCAACCCCCTAAAGACCGCTACAATTACGCAAAAATAAAATACCAGGGTTATTTGGTAACCAATAAACCAAGATATAAACAATGGGATACTTTGTTTTTTAAAAGTTTTTTGGTGAATACGAAAGGCAAACCCATCAAAGAAAAACTCATTGCTCGACTTTATCAAAATTACAGCGGGTATGCCAGAGAAATAGAAATTAAACCTGCGAATAAAGGGGATTATCATGGATACATTATTATAAACGATAGCTTTACACTAGACCAACCCATAACCATGGCGCTGTTGACGGAGCAAAGAACCACTGTAAAATACCAAAACATAATGTTGGAAAATTATGAATTGAAAGATATCTTTTTTGAATTTAGAGCCGACAAAGCTTTGGTAACTCCTGGGGAAGGCATTAAGTTTTATGCTTCTGCAACCACCGCCAATAGACTGCCCATAATGGATGGAAAACTCACCTTCAAAATGCGTTTATCCAATGTAAATTTTACCGATGGTGATTCTGTGGTGATACCCTTCAAAAAAATGGAAAATTGGTATTCTGTTTCTGTACAAACCGATCCATCGGGTGTGACCGTTTTCGAAATTCCAGATTCTGTTTTTATGCCTTTGGATGGAACATTTGAAGTGCGTTGCATTTTGTTGACCGCCGACAATGAGATGCGCGAAGGGAGTGGGAGTTTTCGGTATCAAACCACCCGCGATAGACAAGAAGCCAACCTAGAAAGCGATACCTTGCGCGTAAAAAGTTTGTACAACATGAAAAGTGTGCAGAGAACCATGCGCATTAAAATTTATTCTAAAAAAGATTTATTGGTAGATTCCGTTTTTCAAACACCCCTAAATTTATACCTTCCGCCCAATGTATTTAGTGCCAATATTTATAAAGGAGATACTTTGACTGGCACATTTTACCGCCAAACTACCCTGCCAGAAGTTTGGGGCAAACGCACCTATGATTCAGCCCATATTTATTTTAAATCGGCGAAAGACATTCCTGTTTTTTACAGAATTTATTGCAACAATATTTTGGTGGCGAAAGGAAAAAGTACCCAATTAAATTGGCATACTTTAGACAAGAAAAAAGCATCCTACCATATACAATACGGCATACTGGAAGGCAGAGTTACTTCCCCTCGCTTTTATAGCAAAAGTTTTCATTTGGCGGAAAAAGAATTAAAAGTAGAAATCATTCAACCCACTACGGTTTACCCTGGACAAGAGGTAGCCATTGAAATATTTGTAAAAAACGCTTATGGCAAACCGGTGAATAAAGTGAATTTAGCGGCGTGGGCTGTAAATACACAAATGGAAAGCATTACTACGCCAGACATTCCTTACATGGGTTTGGTGAAAACACAGAAACCATTGCCGACACAAAATTGGCCCTTGTATAAAATTGAATTGTACAGCACATCTGCATTAAAACCTTGGCAAATTGGTGGTTTTTTCTTGCGCAAAAACAAAGTTTTTAATTTGGTCTATCCAGAAAAAGGATTTCAAGTTTTGACAGATACGACGCCGCACAAATCCACAGAAATCGATTTTTACGCCCACGGTAAATCTGTGCGCCAGCAAATACAATGGGTAAAAATGAACGACACTTTTCTATCCATATTTCCCAATGGCGGACAGGGTAGCGCTGTGAAAAGGATAAAATCTGGTAAATACAAATTCGAAATTCGCACTTTCGACCGTGTTTATCAATTTAAAAACGTGCGAATTACCGAAGGCAAAAAGAATTTTTTATGCTTCCATTTGGATTCATTGGATTTGTTGAAAATTGGAGATACCACAAACATGGGAATGCTCACCGAAGAGGAGATTAAATCCATTTATAACCATACCTTGGTTTACCGCTACGACAATGTTTTGTATGATACTTTTATTATAAAAATAAATGGGAAAATCCATTGGGCTTACCCGTATGGAAGTATTTTGCAAAACGCAAACAAATTTGTGCAATTGTCAACCAATATTTATACTGGAAATGCAAATAGAAACAAATTTACTACACAACAAAACTATATGCTTTTAGGGCCAGTAAATGAAGGTGACGAAATAGAGTTGATATGGAAAAACGGTTATTCGCACTTAATTAAATTTAAACCAGGAAATGCCCTCAGTTTCACAAAGAATGACCAAGTGGTAGATGTACTGAAAAATTGGGCCGAAAACGTAAAATATATCCAAGCTCAAAACTATTTGAATTACAATTTAAATACCTTTTGGTTCGACCCTTATTATAAAGATACAACGAAGCCAAAACCTGCAATTCCGCCACCTTATGAGCCGCAACATTACCCAAGTGCTTTGCCAGAATTTCAATACACCAATTACAGTCCAAATCAACCCAAACAAGTGTACAATAGTTTGATGCATTTGTACATATCTAGCGATTTTAACCCCATTAAACTATGGCTATTTAACAGACAAGACTCCTCTTTTTCCAACTTAGAAAATTACAGCAGTTTTGGCAACAATTATGCCGAGATAGGGATGAATGCAAGGAGAAATTTATGGACAATAGCACCTGCTAAGCAGAGACAAGAATACAAAATGGTATTGGAAGTGAATGATACCACTTGGTTGGTAAATAATATTTCCATCGACAGCAGTGTGAATTTGTTTTTAACATTAAATCCGAAACAATTCAGAAAATTAGGCCAAAGGGAATATATATTTTACGACCGATTGGCGAAAAATTTAACCCGCGAAGCCTTGATAAAATGGATAGATACGCCCAGTGTAAATAAAGGTTTGGTGGTAATTCCGTTGCGGGGAGTAAAAGGTTCAACCTCCATAGAAGGAACGGTAATAGGTCCTGGCATTAAATTCCCTGTAGAAAATGCATTTGTTGTGTTGGAAAGAAATGGCGTTTTTGTGAGTGGTGCTTTTACCAACCGTGAAGGCCGCTTTAATATGGACAACTTATTGCCTGGCACTTATATGTTAAAAATCAAAGGGGAAAAATACCATTATTGGTTGCATTATGCGTTGGAAATTAAAGCTGGATTTAACCATTTGGTGCAAGCAGAAATGAAACCCTATGCCTGGTTTACGTATAACAATATTTTATATGACCAAGCAGAAATTGGAAAGTTTACTTTTGCGCCCATTGCCATTGGCAATGGTTATGGTGTTAAAGGCAATAACAGTGGCAGGGGAGGTAATGCACCTAGAATGGCATATGAGAATAAAAAGTCACCTGGGAAAATGAATCGTTCTGATGGAATAGTTATTTATTTGGATGGTATTTCCATGAAAACCACCGAGTCTATTTCTACTGGTTATCTTAGCGTAAATAAACGCGAAGTAGAGTTTAAAGAAAACTCTTTGGATACCGTATATTCTTTGGGTTGGGCCAGTGCAAATCAAAAGCGCGAAGAGGATAGAATGAATCTTTTGGCAGGCGATAACAATGCGAAAAAAACAAGAAAAGATTTTAAAGATTATGCCTATTGGAAGCCCAGTTTTTATACGAACAAACAGGGCAAGGCAGGTTTTTCTGTAAAATACCCAGATAACGTTACAAGCTGGCGCACTTTTGTACCAGCCATGGATGGCAAACGCCACAGCGGACTGGGGGATATTACCGTTAAGTCTTACAAGCCTATTGTTACAACGCTGGCACTGCCTTTGTTTTTAACCGAAGGAGATTCATTAATGGCCTATGGTAAAATCATGAATTATACGGGTAAAAATATTACCGGAAAATACAATTTAAAATACAACCAAATTGCATTGGACAAAGACATTTCTTTTAAAGATTTTTATACCGATAGTATGCGTGTCATTGGCTCAAAACCAGGGGATACATTGTCTGTAGAAAGTGCCTTTGAATTGGCTAACGGATACCGCGACGCAGAAATGCGCAAAATATGGATAAATGCAGCAAGTGTGATTGGTGGGAAAAGTTCTTTTGATGAAATTCTTTTAGACACAAGCCTAACGTTTAAAGCAGACAGCGGGGACATTGGGATGGAAGTGGTTGTGTATAACCACAAATTGGCATTGATTTTAGATATGCTAAAACAAATAGAAAATTTGCCTGCTTATGACAACCACAGTTTGGCCCATTTTTTAACGGCTTTACTGATTAAAAAATCGGTTTGCCATGCGCTTTCCATTCCATTTTTGCAGGACAAGCAAATTAAAGAAACCATGTCGAAAATAAAAAAATCGCAAAGCGATGATGGATTTTTTGGTTGGTTTAAAGGCAGTAAATCTACTTTTATGGTAAGCACCGCAGTTGCGGATGCTATGTTTCGCGCAGATCAAATGGGATTTGAAAACAATACTTGGTTAAACACGGCAAAGAACATGGAAAAACAATTGCCCCAAGTTTCAGGAATGGAAAGATTGGAATATTTGCTTTGTTTAAAAAACATGAAACGCACTTTAAATTATGATAGTTTTATGAAAATCTTTTCGCCTTCCAAATTGGATATTTCCAACAAATTAAAATTGTATCGCTTGCAACAATTGTTAGGCAAAAAAGTGCCTGTATCTGAGATTAACGGTTTAATGCAAACCACGCCTGAAGGCAACTTAATGATGGCTGGTAGTTGGGATTGGAGATATGCACCTGTTACGGATGATGTATCGAACACTTTTAAAGCTTGGCAAATTTTGTTCGATGCCAAAGCAACGCCAGGCCGTCGAAAAGCATTGGTGAATTACATGGGTTCGGAAAGCAATAGCTATGGCAATAGTTTGATTCATGCCGCGGAAGCGCTAGTTGCCGAAGCATTGAATGACAGCAGCATTAAAAAAGAGTTAACCCCAGAAGTTTATGCCAATGGAGAATTGATTTCTCTAAGGAGTATGCCAAAAAAATACACATTGAAACCAGGAGAAACGCTGAATATCAAGCATAAAGGTGCACCTGTTTATATTGCATCCAATCGCAAATTTAAAACTGACAACCCTGTGAGTGATACCAATGAATTTAAAATAACATGTAACATACCCGCGACCAAACAAAACCAACTTACCGCTGGAGAGCCCGTTGAAATGAAAGTGACCGTATTCGCAAAACGGAATCAGTTTAATGCAGTTATTGATATTCCCATTCCTGCAGGATGTGTGTACAAACAAAAAATTCAAGGCGAAAGTTATTTTGAGAGCCACCGTGAATATTTAACAGATCGTGTTTTGATATTCAGTGATGAGTTGCCATTTGGGTACCACACATTTACAGTATATTTGGTTCCGAAGTTTAATGGTACTTTTTACACGGCTCCGTCAAGGACTGCATTGATGTTTTACCCAGACAAAGCAGCGTATACAGCCAAACAACGCTGGAGCATTGGGCGGTAATCTTTCCAGAGTCCCCTGCGGGAGACTCTGGAAAATGTGTTTGGCGGGAGACTCTGGAAACGGTGTTTGGTGGAATAAAACAACCATTTTTACACATATGTGGCATCCCCTATCCCACCAACAGGATAACCTAAATCGTACCAACACATCAACACAAATTCAGTTAACACAACAACCCAAATCGCAGAGTCTCCCGCAGGGGACTCTGCGATGCAAGACACCGCTGAATTTGTTGGTTGGCGTAGGATTGTCGACTAAAATTGAAATCCGATTTTTAAAGTCGCCCTAAAAGGACGACCTTTGCAAGTCTATGGATTTCAGATGGAGTGCTAAACCTTTACCCGAGAATGGCAAGGTCGCCAATCTGTCAGAAGCCCTAAATGTAAGCGAAGAACTGGCAACCATATTGGTTCAACGTGGGGTAGAAACGTATGATGAAGCCCAAAGTTTTTTCCGTCCCAAATTAGAAGATTTACACGACCCATTCCTGATGAAGGATATGGATATTGCCATTTCCCGCATTGAAAAAGCCATTGAAAATCGCGAAAAAATGATGGTTTTTGGCGATTATGATGTGGATGGCACCACGGCTGTTTCCATAGTATATTCCTATTTTAGAAATTTCAACCAAAATATTGAATATTATATTCCCGATCGGTATAAGGAAGGTTACGGCATTTCAACCACAGGTATAGACTATGCGGCAGACAATGGTTTTACTTTAATCATTGCCTTAGATTGTGGCATTCGCAGCAATAAAATGGTAGATTATGCCCTAAGTAAAGGGGTAGAATTTATTATTTGCGACCACCACATTCCAGGAGAAAAACTACCAAATGCAACGGCCATTCTAAATCCGAAGCGCAAAGACTGTGAATACCCATTCAAAGAACTTTCTGGCGCAGGCATTGGCTTTAAATTGGTGGAAGGATATTCCCAAAAACACGGTTTGCCCACGAGTATACAAGAAGAATATTTAGACCTAGTTGCCGTGAGTATTGCCAGCGATTTGGTGGATATTCGTGGCGAAAATCGCATTCTTGCGTATTTTGGTTTGAAAAAATT
>JBBQBB010000037.1:0-33714 GCA_038317095.1 Bacteroidia bacterium
AATGATTGTCGGTCTAATTTTGAGACAATCTGAGAGAATAAACTTAAATTTGCCATGAGAGAAGTTGTTTTTTGTTTAACAACTCAAAGGTAACTTTGAGATACTTAATCCGCTTCTCTCATTTTTTTATTTAGGACGCTAATGATTTTTTAATATTAATTTTTTTTTAATTTTCATCTTCCCCCACTTCCCCTTCCATTCCCAAAATGCGCATGTAATTTTCTACTTCAATTCTTTTTTGGGTATTTTGTATTTCGCCATACGAAAAATGTAAATTTCGAAGCATTCTGCGCACAATTTCAACATTGCTGCAGGGTTCGAAAAACTCTTGGCGCGGTTTTACTTTAATAGCCTCTAAGAACTCATCAATGTTCTTTTTTAGAAAAACCTGACCTTTGCTAAAGGGGTTGATATAAAACAAAACTTTGCCGAAGCTTTTTCTATCTAAAAACAAATCTGAATTGTAGGGCACAGCTTTACTTATGACTTCTTCTTCGCACCATGCCAACACAAAATGTTGGGGTAGATTTACCCCAAAAACCGGCATTCCAAGTCGCTGTGCAATAATGCTATACAAATTACACATAGTTATTGGATTAGAAGTTTTAGATTCTACCAAACGAAAAATAAACGAATTGTCAGGAGCATGGTAATTGTCGCTATTTCCTGTAAGTCCATGTCTTTCAAAAAGAATATGGTTAAGAATGTGAACTTTATCCAATGGATTTTGGGTGCTGTACATAGCCATCCATGCATCCAATCTAATTTTATCAACGAATCTAGTAACTGAATCTGAGGACATGCCAGGGTATTGAATGCGTGAAACCAATATGCAAGCTTCTAGTAAATCAGCACCACCTGTATCTTTCCAAACCATAAACTCATGCTGGAGTTCATTTTGTTGTAGGTTATGTATTACCTCTTCAATGCGCGAGGAAATTGCAGGATCCGTTTCTGCAGACCAACAATCTTCGAGATATGAGACCACCTCCGTCCCTTCAGAATACAAGCGATTCTCTGCTGTGCGCATTACCTCCTCATCAGAATCGTCTAACAAGTGAATGATTGCTTTTATTTCGCCAGGTGTCAGCAAGTGTATATCAAAATTAATACAAATTTATTTGACTTTGGATAAAATAAAAAAAGCACAAAGCTTCCTTATTTCTTTTTTGGTTTTGCTGTTTTGGCTTTTGGTTTTGCCTTGGTGTTGGTTTTTGCAATGGCTTTTGCAGGTGTTTTGGCAGCCGCTTTTTTAGCCGCTTTTGCAGGCACTAATTCTGCTTTCCCTACAATTTCCATAGCCGCAGTGAAGGTCAAATCACCAGGTGTCAACCCCTTTGGCATAGGAATGTTTTGTTTTTTCCATGAAATATACGGACCATACCTGCCTTTTAATATTTGCAATTCTGCATCTTCCGTATAAGTCCTCAATATTTTGGCTTTATCCGATTCCGCTTTGGCAGCAATTAACTCAATGGCACGTGGAAGCGACAAGGTTGGCGCATCATCCCCTTTGGGAATAGAAATAAAACTATCTTTAAACTTAAGATATGGGCCAAATCTTCCTTTGTTTACAGTTAAAATTTCACCTTCAAAAACCCCTACTTCAATAGGGTATTGGGGTTGAGCCAATGCGTTTTCTAACATTTGAATGGCGTCAGATTCCGACATGCCCAATAAATCAGTTCCCCTTTGAATTGAATAATACTTTTCTCCATACTTTAAGAATGGGCCATAGCGCCCAATTCCTGCAATCAATGGTGCGCCTTTATAATCTGCAAACTGTCTTGGAAGCGCAAAAAGCTTCATGGCCTCATCTAAAGTAATGGTTTCAATACTTTGTGTAGGCTGAAGACTTGCAAACTGTGGCGTTTCATCACCGTTTTCTTTGCTTCCAATTTGCACCAATGGGCCATACCTGCCGATACGGACAATTACAGGTTTCCCTGTTTTGGGATCATTGCCAAGTGCTCTCTCACCCGTAACTCGGCTTGCAGTTTCTGTGGTTTTCTCTACACTCAAATGAAAAGGAGTATAAAATCCTTCCATCATGCTTTGCCAACTTTTCTTCCCTTTGGCTATCTCGTCAAACTCTTTCTCTACACTGGCAGTAAAACCATAATCCATGATTTCAGTAAAATTGGCTTGCAAAAAATCAGTAACCAACATGCCAATATCAGTTGGGAAAAGTTTGTTTTTCTCAAAGCCATAATTTTCAGACTTTATTTCAGAACCAATATTGCCATTTTTCAAAGTAATGGTTTCAATATCGCGTTTTTTTCCGTCTCTGCTCTCTCCTACTGTATACCCTCTTTTTTGAATGGTGCTAATTGTTGGTGCATATGTAGAAGGTCTACCTATACCCAATTCTTCCAATTTCTTTACCAAACTTGCCTCTGTGTAACGGGGCGCAGGTCTAGAAAATTTTTGTTGGGCTTGAATAACAGATGCTTTTAAATTTTCACCCACAACAACCCTAGGCAACAAACCCTCTGTAGTTTCTTCGTCTTCATCGTCATTGCTTTCAATGTATAGTTTCAAAAATCCATCAAATTTTATTACTTCCCCTTCAGCAACAAAATTCTTTTTATCGCCTTCTATAATTATTTGAATGATGGTTCTTTCCAACTCGGCTTTTGACATTTGGGATGCCATGGCACGCTTCCAAATCAATTCGTATAATTTTCTTTGGGAGTTGTCATCGCCAGCGGCAGTGTTTTCAAAATAAGTAGGTCTTATGGCTTCGTGGGCCTCTTGTGCCGATTCGTTTTTGGTGGTAAACTGACGGGTGCTTGAATACTTTTCGCCAAACGTGCGAATAATTTCTGCTTTAGCCGCGCCCAGAGCAAGTGTACTCATATTCACTGAATCTGTACGCATATAAGTAATGTGTCCGTTTTCGTAAAGTCTTTGCGCCAATTGCATGGTTCTAGAAACATCATAACCCAGCTTTCTACTTGCCTCTTGTTGCAAGGTAGATGTTGTAAACGGGGGTGCTGGATTTCTAAATGCGGGTTTTACTTCAATATTTCCTACAGAATAATTGGCACTTATCAACTGACCCAAAAAGGTTTTGGCATCCTCGCTGGTTTCAAATTTTACGGGGCAATCTGCTTTTAGCGTTTTGCCATCTTTGGTTAAAAATTCGGCACTTACTTTGTATTCAAATTTGGATGTAAAATCGTTGATTTCTCTTTCTCTTTCAACCACCAACCGCACTGCTACACTTTGCACACGGCCAGCAGAAAGAGATGGTTTCACTTTTTTCCATAATACAGGGCTCAACTCGTAACCTACCAACCTGTCCAAAACACGCCTTGCCTGCTGCGCATCTACCAAATATTTGTCAATTTTACGCGGATTTTCTATGGCTTTTAAAATAGCCGGTTTGGTAATTTCATGAAAAACAATTCTTTTGGTATTGCTATCCTTTAGGCCTAAAACCTCCGCAAGGTGCCAACTGATGGCTTCTCCCTCGCGGTCTTCGTCCGTTGCTAACCAGACCGTTTCAGCATCAGCAGCCAATTTCTTTAGCTGCTTTACCAATTCTTTCTTTTCTGGAGAAATTTCATAGGTTGGCTTAAAACCATCTTTCACATTGATTGCCGCATCTCCTTTGCCAAGATCCCGAATATGCCCCATACTCGATGTAACCTTAAATTCGCTACCCAAGTACTTCTCAATTGTTTTGGCCTTTGCCGGTGACTCAACTATAACAAGGTTTTTAATCATTATATTCAAAAAAAATTAAGGTGCAAATGTAATGGCTTTGGTTATCTGCCCATCAGGTGTTGTGATTTTTACTAAAAATAAGGCTCCGGCAGCAGCGCCTGGATTGTTCAAAGTGAACTTATTATTCCCAATGGCAAAATTACCAGTATAAAGATTGCTAATTTTCCTACCTGTCAAATCATACAAATCTATAGTTCCTGAGCTCGTTTGGTTAAAATCCAACTCAATGGTTGCCGCATCTTGCGCCGGATTTGGATAAACAACTGCTTTTACTTTTTCCAAAGGCACAGTCTGATTGCCTGCATACCATTCACTAATATTAACATTGTCGATATAAACAGGATTACCTGCATTGCTAACAACATCTACTTTGAAAATTACCTGCTTAAAGGTTGTATACGCAGACAATGATGTGAGACCTATACGCTTCCATTGGTTTGCATTTGTTGGAAAAAAATTATTGGTTAATGGGGCTCCGGAATATTGCAAAAGCGTTCCATTACTTCCACGTTCATAAATATTTGTAAAGCTGTTGCCACAATCGGTGGAGATAAAAACCCGAACCACCTCACTACTTGTGGCTACTTTTTGGGCATAACTCACGTAAAATGTAAATCTGGAAGAGGCCGCACTCAATTTGGTAAGATCTACGGCTGGTGTTACAAAACTAAAAACAGTACCAGGTGTGTCTGTAGATTTTACGGGAGCTACGAAGCAATGGTTGCCCGTAAATCCTGCTGTTGCTATCCATTCCCAGGGTCGTGGCGTTATGGAACGGTAACCGTGACCGGCTGGATCGCCATTTTCAAAAGTCTCTTCCAAATTTGGATAGGAAGCTGAGGGAGGGGTTACGGTAATATACTCGTCCACCGATTTGGTATTGTTGCCACTTGCATTTTGCACCAAAAGGGTAACTTTGTATTTACCTGCAGTTTGGTATGTTACAACAGGATTTTGAGCAGCACTGGATGGTGTAGAGGCACCTGCAAAAGTCCAACTTCTGCCACTTACTGCGGCTTTGCATGAAATATCATAAAACACAACTGGAGAACCTGCGCAAACCACACGTTGAGAACTGGTAAAATTCGCAATTGGGCTTGTATTGGAAAGTGTAACACCGGTAGCTATTAAATTTGATGCACTTACCACACTTGCCCTAGGCGAAACTGCTAAGTACGAAAACATGATTGATTTTTGATTTGCAGTAAACATTCCCGAGCAAGTTCCCTTTGCATAATCCATATAATCTTCCCACAAGTCAAGTTCATCCGGATTGTCGTTGGTACAAGAATTACCCGCAACAGGGCAGCTTGAATTGGTAAAAGTACCCGTAACAGGAGGGGTATCGTCACAAAAATCACCTTGGCCCAAACAGTCGCCAGAAAAGGTATGCAACAAGCCCAGCCAGTGCCCTACTTCATGGGTGAGGGTTCTTCCGCTATCGCCAGACTTTAAACCAGTTCCAATGGATCCTAAAACATCAGACCGCAACACTATGCCATTTTTATTGGCAGGTAACATAGATGGGAAATAAGCATAGCCCAATGTGGTGCCGCCTGATATTACAGATTTAATGGAAGTTACAACCCACACATTCAGGTATTTCTTGGAATCCCAATAGCTCAATGCTTTAAAATTTTCAGAGCTTTGGTCTACCTCAACGCCCAAAGGAGAAAAAATCCTATTTATTCCATCGGTACAATTTCCGCTTGGATCTATGCTTGCGAGTTTAAATTGAATTTGGCAGTCGGCCGCGCGGGCTTTAAATTGACTCCGGATGGCGGCTTTGTTCCAATTTTTATATTGGAAGTCTGCATTTAATACGCGCAGTTGGTCTAAAATTTGTTCTCTACTGATATTTTCAGCACCACCCGTGTGAATGACATGAAAAACCACTGGAATGGTATAAATGGCAGCCCTTGAGTGTACTTCTAATTTGTTCGCTGCCGCTGCAATCATCATCTCTTCTTGCCTTTGTTTCAAGGATGGATCGCGATGCATAACAATTTCCATCATCTCGTCTGTTCCGCATTGGGCTTGGCTAAATAGCGTCGATAAACCGAAAACAATATATAAATAAACTTTTATTTTAGACATCAGTGTGTCTGCAAATTAACGGGTAATTGGGCGAAGATTGAAATTCTGGTCATTTGTTGACAATCTAATGATGAAACTAATACGTGTCTCCCATAGGATAAAAGGCATCTTTGGTGTGTATGAGTTTTTTGCCAGAATGGCTAAACAAAACAGAAATAATGTCGAACCGCACTGGCCCTTCATGCTCCACTTTGTTACAATAATTTACGGCTACTTTTAAAATTGCTGTCTGTTTTGCTCGGTTTACTGCGTCTTCTGGGAAGTCAAATTTTTCGCTACTCCGGGACTTAACCTCTATAAAGACCAAACGCATTCCATCTTTGGCTATAATATCAATTTCATTTCTGCCAAAGCGCCAATTTCGTTCCAATATCTGCAATTGGGTAAATGAAAGCCAAAATGCCGCATAGTCCTCACCGGCTTTGCCTATTTCTTGTGTATTCAAAATGATTGCCAGATAAATCGCAAAGATGCGTTTTTTTTATTTGGGAGCTTTCATTTTTCCTACAACCTTAATAACTCTAACTTTTATCTCTTGTAACATTCTTATTTTTACAGGGTTATTTATGCCAGGGTTGAAAACAATTTCACCCATTTCAAAATTTAAATACCCTTCGGCGATAAATACACCGTGGTATTTGTCATTTGGATTTAAAGCCAATTGCAATCTACCAAAACTATCCGTAGTGCCAGAAACTTGGTTACCAGACTTTGATAGAAATGATACTGCTGCATCTGTTAAGGGCTCTGCATCTTCATTGAAAACCAAAAAATCAATTTTGCATTTTTCGCATGCATCTATATAAACAATTCCCATGGCACCTTTTATAGTGCTTCCATGAATATTTATTGTAGGCATTTGTATTTCTTGCAAAGTATCCATGGTTTCATTGTTCGGTTGAACGGATGCTGAAATGGAAAGTGGAATGGATTTTTGAATGGCTTGCATCTCTATTTGATCCATTTCAATTATATTCGTTACATCTAAATCTGCAATGTCCGATTTGAATTCCACCAAAGCATATCCAACGCGATTAAGTTGAATTGAGATTTTTTTCTGGTCCGTCAATTTAGAAATACGAATACTAAATGTTCCAATTGAATCAGTTAGTAAAGAATCAGAATTGTTAATCACAACCCTAGCTTCTGTAATTTTTTGGCCACTTTTTGAGTCTACAAGAACGAATTCTACCGTCTCCAAATTTTCTTGAATAGACTTAGAAAAGCTAGAAACCACTTTTTGTTTCCTTGGTTGTGAAGCTATTTTTGGCAATCCAACAAAAAACATGGCTAACCATACCCAAGCCTGACGCCAAAAACGGATGCCTTGTGTTTCTAACGGAACCAAAGGCCTGTTCAATTGATCTTGGGTAAATCTACCGCAGCTTTGGTCCTTGTGGTTTTTGAAATACGCCACAATTTGGGTATCTGTCATTTGGCTAAAATCAGACACAACAGCGGCGCAACTTGCACAAAAACGACCTTGAACCTCTGGAATCATTTTTTCCCAATCCTCATGGCAAGGATTTAATATTTGAATTGCGTTTGGTTTTTTCATGTGCAGGTTTTTTATTCCATACCTACACATAACTAAAGGTAAATGAAAACATTCTTAAGATTTTTATTTGTGACACAATCCTTATATTTCGATAATATTGCAAAATTTATTTATATGGAATTGACTTAATTTTGCCTCCTTGCAAGATTGCATTTTTCAAGACCTTGGCAGAACGGACTACAACACTTGTCGAAACCTACAACTCGACCTTTTTAACCGCGCTATCCATCAAAAAGAAAAGGGAGAAAAACCCACGCATCAACTGCTTTTTACAGAACACAACTCAGTCTACACATTGGGCAAAAGTGCTGAAAAAACCAATTTATTGGCCTCTCCAGCAATGCTAAAATCTGTGGGCGCCGATGTGTATGAAATAGAACGTGGTGGAGATATTACCTACCACGGTCCTGGACAGTTGGTGGCTTACCCAATTTTTGATCTAGAGGCATTGGACATGGGAGTAAAAAAGTATGTAGAATCCATTGAAAGGTGTATCATAAAGACCATCGCTGAATTTGGCATTTTGGGAACAATAATCAAAGACCGGGTGGGTGTTTGGGTGGGAGAAGGCACAAGCAGAGAGAGAAAAATAGCGGCCATAGGGATAAAATGCAGTCGATATATGACCATGCATGGCTTGGCATTGAATGTGAATACAGATTTATCTATGTTCGGTCATATTGTACCCTGTGGCATACCAGACAAGGAAGTAACGAGTATTGAAAAAGAAAAAGAACGCCAAAGTGACATGGAAAATGTAAAAATAATTTTGGGCAAACAATTTGCGTCTATATTTGAAATAAATTTAAAAAAATGAACAGTAAAAACATTCGTCTACTCGTAATTGTTGGAATCGTTGCCATACTTGGCTTTTGGGGCTGTAATAGCTTCAACGGATTGGTAAGGAATGATGAAGGAGTAAAAAAAGCATGGGGTGATGTGCAAGCGCAGTATCAGCGTCGTGCAGATCTTATCCCGGGATTAATTAAAACCGTGCAAGAAGCAGCCAAAAACGAGAGAGCCATTCTTGAAAATGTTACCAAAGCAAGGGCTGGCATCGTGGATGCCAAAAACCAAATTGCAAATGCTACAACTCCGGCACAACTGGAGGCAGCAAATCGCACTGTAAATAGTGCATTGACAATCGCTGTTGAAGCTTATCCTCAAGTACGAAGCACCGAAGCTTTTTTGAAATTTCAGGATGATTTGACAGGCACAGAAAATAGAATTACGCAGGCTAGAACCGACTATAATACAGCAGTTCAAAGATTCAATATATCCGTAAGATCTTTTCCAGGCAATATCATTGCTGGCATGGCTGGCTTTAAATCCAAAGAAGAATTTAGTTCTAAACCTGGCGCTGAAAACGCACCGGATTACGACAAAATTTGGAATAAGTAATAAAAACAAATGCTAGGTTTTGGCCGCAGGGCATATCTGGATTACGATGCGGAAAAACGCATAGTATCTGCTATTGGCAATTCGGAAAAAAATACCCGTGCCGAAATTAGGGTGCACCTTTCGTCTAAAATACGAAAAGATATTTATACAGATGCTGTAATTAATTTTAAGCGACTGGGTTTGTACAAGACCCAGTTGCGCAGTGCTGTAATGATTTATGTAGTACCCAATTCCAAGGAGTTTGCCATTGTTGGGGATGTGGGTATACACGAGAAAGTGCGCGATGAATTTTGGCAAGAAGTGCGCGATGCCATGACCGAAGAATTTAAAAGCGGCGACATTGCAAATGGAATCATCAAAGGCATAGAATTAGCAGGTGCAAAATTGGAAGAGTATTTTCCCTTAAACCAAGGACCCAACCCCAATGAACTTAGCAATAAAATATCACGTGGGTAAGCTTCTTTTCATACTAAGTTTTCTATTGGTCTCTGCCCTATTTGGACAGGATGAAAAATTACGTGATGCAACTGGCTTGGTCAACGATTTTGCAAATGCCTTGGCTCCACAAGATAAGCAAGCCTTGGAAGCGAAGTTGCGCAAATTTGAAGACAGCACCACTACCCAAATTGCGGTGGTTATAGACGGACCGTTAAAAGACAACAAAACACCTTTTGACCGCGCCATGGCTTATGCCCGCGGATGGGGTGTGGGAAGTAAAGAGAACAACAACGGCGTTTTGCTCTATATTGCCATAAGCGACCAAAGAGATGAACGTGGCTATTACACCGTTGTTTCCCAAGCTACGCAAGGAAAACTTACAGATGCAATCATTGGACAAATTGAAAGAGATTTTCTGGTTCCTAATTTTAAGCAAAAAAACTACTATCAAGGCATTGATTTAACAACAACGGCCTATATGCAAGCCTTGAAAGGTGAGTTTGTAGCTGGTTCTAAAAAAGTGAAAGATAGAATGCCAGGTTGGGTGTTTTTCTTGATCATCATGGGTATTGTGTTTTTTATCGGTTTTTTCAACAACTCACGCTATGGCAGGGGATACAAGCGTGGAGGCAGCTATTGGTTTCCAGGTACTTTCGGAGGTGGATCGGGCTGGGGCGGTGGTGGCAATTCTGGGGGTGGGTTTGGAGGCTTTGGCGGTGGAGGCGGCTTTGATGGCGGCGGTGCTGGAGGGAGTTGGTGATTTTTTTGAATTAGAAAAATCATTCAAGATTTCAGTTAAATTTGTATTCAGAATTCAAAGCAATGCCCAGCGCTAAAGATTTCTTTTTGGCTAGTTTTACCTTTTTTTCATTGGTTTTAATGCCAGTAAAACTTATTGGGCAAGAAAATGCTTGCACTTCTCTATGTAACGAGGATTTTGAAGACGCCAAATTGGTGGCAACGGGCCAATTCAGTTTTTTTGACCAAAGCAAAGTACCCTGTTGGAAAAAGACTGGAATCGCATATAAAAAAAGCGGCAACTACATTGCCACCTTAAAAAATAGATATGGATGTGATTCTATTTTGAATCTGCAAATCAGCTTGAATAAACCTACATTTTACACCAAAATCATGGTTGGTTGTGACTCTTTTTTTTGGATTGACAATGAAAAAACTTACTATAGAAGTATTTCAGTTTTAACAAAAACAAAAATGGATGTGATTCAACAATTACATTAAACCTTACGGTTAATAAAAGTTTCAACTTTATCATAAATGCAACCAATTGCGATTCACTTTATTGGGATAAAACGAATCAAACTTACTACAGCAGCGGAAATTATTTGCTTTCATTAAAATCAAATCAAGGCTGTGACTCCAATTATCATTTAAGATTATCGATCAATAAATCATATTTCGGCACTTCAAATGTGTACGTTAAAGACAAATATTTATGGCCAGTAAATTACAGCACTTACGATTCTAGCGGTATTTATTTTGAAAACCTAAAAAGTCCTTCGGGCTGCGATTCAATATTTAAACTCCAATTAACTATATACAAATCAGATACCGTTTATTTACCCAATAGCTTTACTCCAAATGAAAATGGAACCAACGATGCCTGGGCACCTTTAGGTATCAATATGGATTGGTATGAAATACTGATTCTGAATCGGTGGGGCGAAATTCTATGGCGAGGGGAACACAATCAACCCTTCGATGGCAGTTATATGGGAAAACCACTTATAGATGGTGTGTATGTTTATTCGGTGAATGTCGTTAAAAAATCAAATATCAAAGTGCGTTTACGCGGGACAATTACTATTATTAGATAACATTTAGTTCATGTTTGAATATGGCCTTGATTGAAGATTTAATCCAAATCAAACCTTAAAACCCCTTGGAAACTGCTTCAATTTTTCTTGCAACATTTTAAAAGCAATATCTAACCCTTCCAAATTCATATTTTTGGACAGCCATTTGCCCTATTTTTGAACCTTTCTAAATCCAATGGCTACTGTTCCTCAAATACGCAACGTTTCGGTTACCCGTTATGTGACCCCGCTGCGTGAGGGTGGATCATTGCCGGCCATTGCTGAAGCGGACGATGGATTCTTGTATGTGCTAAAATTCCGTGGTTCGGGACAAGGTCCAAAAGCATTGATTGCCGAACTGGTTGGCGGGGAAATTGCCCGTTTGCTGGGTTTAAAGATGCCTGAAATTGTTTTTGCCAATCTGGATGCCGCTTTCGGCCGCACAGAAGCCGACGAAGAAATTCAGGACTTGCTGAAGGCCAGCATTGGGTCAAACTTAGCCCTGCACTACCTTTCTGGGTCCATCACTTTTGACCCAGTTGCCAGCCCCGTGGATGCTTTGCTTGCTTCAAAAATTGTGTGGTTGGATAGCTTTTTAAACAACGTAGACCGCACCGTGCGCAATACCAATATGTTACTTTGGAACAAGGAATTGTGGCTCATAGACCATGGCGCAGCTTTGTATTTTCACCACTCTTGGCAGGCTTGGGAGGAACAAGCTTCCAAACCTTTTCCATTGATTAAAAACCACGTTTTGTTAAATGCCGCAACGGAACTGGAACAAGCGGGTAAAATCTGCAGCGCTATTTTAAATACATCCCTGATTGAAAATATTGTAGCGCAAATTCCGGAGGCTTGGTTACTCTATGATGCCCCTTTCAAAACGGCTGAAGAACACAAAAAAGCATATGTACATTTTCTGAACCTTCGTTTGGCCCATTCTCCCATTTTTGTTAATGAAGCAATCCATGCAAGAGAAACAGGTTTTTGAATATGCAGTAATTCGGGTGGTACCGAAGGTAGAAAGAGAGGAATTTATGAATGTTGGGGTAATTTTATTTTGCTCCAAATTGAATTTTTTAGATCTACGCCTTCACATGGATAAAGGCCGTTTGGCCTTGTTTGCCGCAGAAGAAGAAATTGAAGCCATTGAAAAATACCTAAAAGCTTTTGAAATGATTTGCAGCGGAAACCCAGAAGGCGGAACCATTGCAAGTTTTACCAAAGCAGAAAGATTCCGCTGGCTCACTGCGGCAAAAAGCACCATCATTCAAACCTCAAAAGTGCATCCAGGCTTGTGCGAAAATGCGGAAGCTGCATTGGAAAAACTATTTAAACAGTTGGTTTTGTAAAAATTGAAAAGTTGGCTGCTTTAAATTTTGAAAAACAAAGACACAATAGTTGGCTTAATAGCCGAAGTGGCAATTGAACAAACAAAAAAACCCGCACTAAGCGGGTTTTCAATTGACTTCATTAAATAATTATGCTTGGGTTGCAGGGGTTTCTTCTGCAACAGTCTCAACCGCGGTTTCTTCCACCTTAGCTGTTTCTTTTTTCGCAGGTTTTGCAGCAACTGTAGCTTTTCCAGCCACCACTTGATCGAAAACTGCTTTGAAAGCTTCTGGTTCGTTCATTGCCAAATCGGCAAGTACTTTGCGGTTGATGTCGATATCGCTGCTGTTCAACTTGCCCATAAATTGGCTGTAGCTGATGCCGTGTTCGCGGCAAGCTGCGTTGATACGTACAATCCACAAACTGCGGAATTCGCGTTTCTTAGCGCGGCGATCCCTGTAAGCGTAGGTTAATCCTTTTTCGATCGTATTTTTGGCTACAGTCCAAACATTTTTACGACGTCCAAAATTGCCTTTGGCTAATTTTAGAATTTTTTTGCGGCGAGCTCTACTCGCGACGTGGTTTACTGATCTTGTCATTTTATTTTAGTTTTAAGGCTTTAGCGCCTGCCCTTTTATAGCAGAACTTAAGGAAGCTACGGCCAAGTATGTTTTTTATTTTCCCAGACGAAGCATGAATTTTACATTGCTCATGTCTGCATCGGTTACGATAGCATCATTGCCCAATGCGCGTTTGCGTTTGGTTGCTTTTTTGGTAAGAATGTGATTCTTGAAAGCTTTGGATCGTTTCACTTTTCCTGTGCCGGTTACGGTGAACCTTTTTTTAGCACTGGAATTGGTCTTCATTTTTGGCATATACGTTCTTTTTTATTTTATTACTTTTTTCCTTTTGGCGCGAGCATAATCGCCACTTTTTTACCTTCCATTTTGGGCTCTTGCTCCAGTTTTGCCAATCCTTCTTCTATCAAAGTATTTGCAAACCCCATCAACAGCTCAATTCCGCGTTCTTTGTACATAATAGATCTTCCGCGGAAGAACACAAACGCACGTACTTTATTCCCTTCGTTCAAAAATTCACGGGCATGTTTGGTTTTAAAATCAATATCATGCTCGCTGGTATTCGGACCGAAGCGAATCTCCTTAATTTGCTGTTTCACCGCGTTGGCTTTGATTTCCTTTTGTTTCTTTTTTTGCTCGTAAAGAAACTTTTTATAGTCAATCATTTTACAAACCGGGGGCACGGCCAATGGAGAAATCTCCACCAAATCTACCCCAAGTTCGAATGCCATTTCCACCGCCTGTGCCGTAGGATAAACACCTTGCTCCACATTTTCACCAACCACCCTAACTTCAACTGCTGTAATCAATTCATTAATTTTGTGCAGGGCCTCTTTGGGTTTCCTGACGAATCGGTTTGGTCCGGGTTTTTTTGTACTCAATTTTTATTGGTTAAATTGCGGTTTCTTGTTTTATCTGCTCTGCAAATGCTTCGGTTTTCATCGATCCAAGGTCTTCACCTCCATGCTTTCTTACCGAAACTTCGTTACTTGTAGCCTCTTTTTCGCCCACAATCAACATATACGGTACCTTGGCAATTTCGGCATCACGGATTTTTTTGCCCGTTTTTTCAGCCCTTTCGTCAACGAAGGCGCGAATATCGCACTTTTTTAGGAATTTACAAACTTCATTTGCATATTCTGTGTATTTATCGCTAATTGGCAAAACAATTACTTGGTCTGGTGTTAGCCATAATGGAAAATTTCCTGCACAATGTTCTATCAAAACCGCCACAAATCTTTCCAATGAGCCGAATGGAGCCCTGTGAATCATCACGGGCCTGTGCTTTAAATTGTCGCTGCCCGTGTATTCCAATTCAAACCTTTCTGGCAAATTGTAATCTACCTGAATGGTTCCCAATTGCCATTTGCGGCCAATGGCATCGCGTACCATAAAGTCCAATTTTGGACCATAGAAGGCAGCTTCACCCAATACGGTAACTGTGTTCAATCCTTTTTCAGCCGCAGACTCTATGATTGCAGCTTCAGCCAAGGCCCAATTCTCATCAGAACCTATGTATTTGGCACCATTTTCTGGATCGCGCAAGGATATTTGAGCTGTGAACTCTGTAAAATCCAAAGCTTTGAAAACATACAGCACTAGGTCTATTACCTTGCAGAACTCCTCTTTTACTTGGTCTGGCCTGCAAAATAGATGGGCGTCGTCTTGGGTAAAACCACGTACACGGGTTAAGCCGTGCAATTCACCCGCTTGTTCATATCTATAAACCGTCCCAAATTCAGCATACCGCACCGGTAAGTCTTTGTAGGATTTTGGACTGGCTTTGTATATTTCGCAATGGTGCGGGCAATTCATCGGTTTTAAGAAAAACTCCTCCCCTTCTTTGGGTGTAGAAATGGGTTGGAATGAATCGGCACCGTATTTTTCGTAGTGACCAGAAGTGATATACAAATTCTTATTGCCAATGTGCGGAGTGATAACTGGCAAATAACCCGCTTCCACTTGTGCTTTTTGTAAAAACTGGGTCAAGCTTTCGCGCAACTTGGCTCCACGTGGCAACCACAAAGGCAGCCCCATCCCTACTTTTTCTGAAAAAGTAAACAGTTCTAGCTCTTTGCCCAATTTGCGGTGATCTCGTTTTTTGGCTTCCTCCAGCATGTGCATATACTCATCCAGCTCCGATTTCTTAGGAAAAGTAATGGCGTATATGCGGGTGAGTTGTTTGTTCTTTTCATTGCCTCTCCAATATGCACCCGCAGTATTGAGCAGTTTAATTGACTTAATAAAACTTGTATCCGGAATATGAGGTCCTTTGCATAAATCGGTAAAATTGCCTTGTTTGTAAAACGATATTTCACCGTCTGCCAAACCTTCAATCAATTCCAATTTGTAAGGGTCCTGTTTCTCGGTAAAATAGGCAATGGCTTCTGCTTTTGGCACTTCTGACCGAACAAAAACATTGCTTTGCTTTGCCAATTCAGCCATTTTTTGTTCCACTTTTACAAAATCATCGGAGGTAAAAGTACCATCGTCAAAGTCTATGTCGTAGTAGAACCCTTGCTCTATGGGTGGGCCAATACCTAGCTTTATTCCAGGATAAAGTGCTTCTAACGCCTCTGCCAACAAATGCGCACTGCTGTGCCAAAAAGTTTTCTTTCCTTCTTCATCTTTCCAGGTTAGCAATTGTAATTCAGAATCTTCTGTTATGGGGCGCGTAGCATCGATTACCGTACCATTTACTTTGGCCGATAAAACGTTTCTTGCCAGCCCTTCGCTGATACTTTTTGCAATGTCGAGTGCAGTTACCCCGCTGTCATATTTGCGGACGGCACCATCTGGTAATGTAATGAATATACTCATTTTGGGGCCGCAAAAATACGATAATAAACGATTTAAAACAATTTAAACCACCCGCATAAATATCATTGTATCGATTAAAATTTGCGCAAACAATTTGAGCTAGTTGTGACTTTTCACCTGGTCTGCTCGGTAACAATATAGGTAAAAATATTAATTAATTTGGTTTTGGCCAATTACAAATCCAGAGAGATTTTCTATATTCGCCTTTCTCAAACTAAAAATTTCAAAAGTCAATCTTACTTCCACTGCCATGAAAATAAAAAACATACTTTTAACCACAGCGGTTCTATTTACATTGGTTCTTTGTAAAAAAGAATATAAAAACAACCAAGTTTCTCCTGCTGACTTTTTATCCAACAAAAAATACAGTAAATTAAAAATCGAAATTCAAAGTGTGAAGGGATTCGAACCCAGTGCAACTGCAATTGCCAATATAAGGGCATTTTTATTGGAACGCTTAAACAAGTCAAAGGGAATTGAAATTGTAAACAGCTCCATAAATTCACCAGGAAAATCGAACCTGACCCTTTCCGATATTTCAGATATTGAGAAAAAGAATAGAAATGTAGTTACGGAAAAATCCACAATAACAGCGTACATTTTATTTGTAGATGGCTCGTATACTGAGAGCAATGCGAGCCGAAGTATCCTAGGCGTAGCTTATGAAAATTCGTCGATGGTGATTTTTGAAAATACAATCAAACAATTTTCAGGAGGAATAGGCGAGCCCAGTGAATCTTCTCTAGAATCGGCTGTTTCTTTGCATGAATTAGGGCATATTTTAGGGCTTGTAAACAACGGAAGCGCAATGGCAAACGACCACCAAGATAATGCAAATGGGAAACATTGCAACAACAGCAAATGTTTAATGTACTTTAACGCTGAAACATCGGATATCGTGGGGAATCTTTTGGGAGGTATTCCTACATTGGATGCTGCATGTATCCAAGATTTGCAGAAAAACGGAGGCAAATGATATTGCGGATATAAATTTTGTTGAATTCGCTTTTATTTTCCTACATTCGTATTTAAAAACTAACCTATGAAAAACCTAATTTTACTAGTAACTATCTCATTATCAATACAAAACAATGTATTTTCTACAAATACAAAGTCTAATTCCTAACCCTAAATTTAACTATGATGTTTATTTAGGGTTTTCAGGACTCGGGAAAGGGAATGCACTAAAAACCTACAACACGTACAACTCCATGTCTCAGCAAATTGGCGAACGTCAACTTTACGGATCTGCTGGAAATGGTTTCATTTTGGGGGCCGGTGTAAACTATTTTTTAGACCCTTGTTTTGGTGTAGGCCTAAATTATTCACATTTGACTGGCAGTTGGCAACAATATGAAAAAGATGACTACCCCAACGATTATACAATTTCTGAACAATTTAGAGGCAATTACGACAACCTTACGCTGGGAATTCAAGCAAGAACTTGTTGCGAAGGCAATTGGCATGGGCAGGCAAATTTTGGACCCTCTTTTTTCCTTGGATCAAATACACAATTCAAAAAAACCATTAGTAACAAAGGGGTAGTAGATTATGACATACAAAGAACCATTCGCAATAATTTTGGGATCGGTTTAACGGGTGGGTTTGGTGGAGATTATCAATTGTCAAAAAACTTCAATATTGGTTTGAATATTTCAAGCACCATGTTCACTGCCACCGGCAAAAACCAAATTTATACAAAATACGACGACAAGGGTACAAACAATCTCCTAGACATGGACACATATGAAAAGGAAACCAATTATGTAAGTCAACTTACCGAGACTTCGAATGTAAAAGGGAATAGCAATTATAACAAAAACAAACCCATGGATGATCTTGCTATAAAAACTGGGTACAACTCTGTAATTGGCACCCTGAGAACTACTTTCACATTTTAAATTTGGAAATAATTCGAGTCCTTTTCTTTGCAAATACTAACAATTTGCATTTTACCCGGTTAAAAAACCATTAAAATTGAACTGTGGGTAAACATTGTTTTTTTTACTGCAATAAATTTTCTATTTATTATTTCATCCTTTTTTTTGTCTTTTTTATACCAAAAAGTCTTTTTTCGAATTTTGTAGAAACTGCACCTATATTGCAGTTAGATTCTGGAATGTTGCCGTATGATTTAAAGGTAAGATTTGGAATTCACAGTGGATCGCTGGTTGCAGGAATTGTTGGAATAAAAAAATTCGCCTATGACATTTGGGGCGATACTGTAAATACTGCAGCGCGGATGGAACAAAGCAGTGAGCTAGGTAAAATCAACATTTCTGCAGCAACTTTTGATTTGATAAAAAACAATTTTTCTTGTATTTCTCGTGGGTTCATTGAAGGCAAAAACAAAGGCAAAATGGAGATGTATTTTGTGGAATAAATTAATTTGATTGGAACAAGGAGGATTAAATTCCTATTTGAATACAATATGGCTGTATATTCGTGATGCATTTAATATTGAAATAACATGAAAATCATTTTTGTATTTATCTGTGTATTTTGTTTTAGGTTGGTTGCAGCCCAAGACTTAGTTCCTGCGAAGCAGCCGCATCTCATAGGCTATTGGAAATTTCAAGATAAAAACAACCTCATCAAGGCTACCACTGGTGGCAATCTATCTTTGTCAGGCACCCAAACATGGCTAAATGGTCCAGCATATAAAGATACTGCCGTAAGAATTGGCATTGGAAGTTATTATACGTTTACCCACAAAATTAAACCCAATGGCGGTGGCACTAGGGTAAATCAGTATACTTTGATGTATGATTTTAAAGTTTTAAATTTTAACAAATGGCATACTTTTCATCAAACAGATAGTACCAATTTGAATGACGGAGAATGTTTTATCCGCCCAAAAACAGGAACTACTCCAGGAAGAATAGGAGTGGCTGCAACCTCGTATACTGCCGACTCCGTATTGCCAAACAAGTGGTATCGTCTCATGATTTCGGTAAACAACGGCAATTTTTATCGGTATTACCTCAATGGAAAATTAATCTTGGAAGGAGACACCCAAAATATAGACGACCGTTTTTCTTTGGGTTCACAAATTCTATTTTTTGCAGACAACAACCAAGAAGATGACACCATAGATGTGGCTTCTTTGGCGATGTTTGATACCTGTTTAAGTACAACCCAAATTGCACAAATTGGCAGCATCGACCCATGCATTGCCAATCCACCCAAACCAAAATTGGGGAATGACACTGGCATTTGTTCCTACAATTCGCTAACCCGAACACCAGGTTCGGGCTACTTAAAATACCAGTGGAGCACTGGTGTAAAAACGGCAACGGCCAATTTGGATCTTGGCAAATTAAAAGTTGGAATCAACACCGTATGGGTAAAAGTAACGGATTACAACAATTGCGAAGCAACGGATACTGTAATCATAACTCTGGTAAAACCGCCTCAAATCCAATTGGGGAATGACACCGCATTTTGCAAAGGCGGCTCTGTAATTCTCACCGCCAACAGCGACGTAAGTCTTGCCTATGTTTGGAAATCCTTGCCCAAAGGAAATACAATTTCCACAAATAGAATTGTGAATATAGACTCCTCTGGCATTTTTTCGGTTACGGCAACATCAACCCTGGGCTGCACAGGAAAAGACACCATACAAATTAAGGTTTACAACAATCCACCAAAACCAACAATTACAGCAAAAGGCAGCTTAACCATTTGCGATGGGAATACCACGGAACTGGATGGACCTAGTGGTTACAATCAATATTTATGGAATGGAATGATAGACAATGCTTTTATTTATGTCGCAAAATCCGATAGCATCACCTTAAAAGTAAAAGACCTAAATGGCTGCACAAGTAAGCCGTCTGACACCGTAATTGTGAAAGTCAGTCCCAATCCAAAGGCGCCCATTTTAAACAACAAAAGGGATACAAACTATTGCGCCAATGACAGTATAAAATTAAAAGCACCAAGTGGTTTTGTAGAATATATTTGGCAAGATGGAAAAGGTGATTCAGTGCGGACGATTCGGAATCCAGGATATTATTCTGTGTATATAAAAGACAAGAATAATTGTTATAGCCTTGTTTCCAATGTGGTGAAAGTTTCTAAAACCAATGCTCCTGGTAAGCCTATAACAAACCCTGTTAGCAATTTATCCATTTGCCCTATGGATTCTGTCATGGTGTCATCAGTGAATGTCTACGACAAATATTTATGGTCGAATGCAGAAACAACGAAATCAATTTTTATAAAATTCGCGGGTCGCGTTAATTTGCAAGTTACCAATGCGCAAGGCTGTAAAAGCGAATGGTCTGATACATTAAACATAAATTTTCTCGTTGTTCCAAACAAACCAAAAATAAGTATTTATGGAGGCGGTGAAATGGGCTGCGACATAAAAGGGGGGGCCTTGTATGAATGGTACCAGTTAAAAAAATTGGTAAGCACCGATAGTATTATTTCAAATCCAATTGGCATTAATTATTATACAGTTCGTGTAAAAAACAAGTTTTGTTTTTCCGCATTTTCTGATAGTTTCTTGTATTTGTATGAAGGAGTTAAACAACCCATTTTTGGCAAAATAGAAATCTTCCCCAATCCAACTGCGGGCATGGTTTTTCTCCAATTGCCATTTACAAACAAGACCCCAAAATATACCGGTTCAATTCTTGATATACAAGGCAAAACAGTGAAAGAATTCAGTATCTATGTTTTACCTGGAGTTGACAATTATCCAGTCGATTTGAATTCATTTTCCAAGGGGATTTACTTCATAAAATTGCGTTCCTATTCATCCGTTTACTGGGGAAAATGTATGAAAGAATAAATACAATTCTGCTTGAAACATTCCTCCCTTCTCAAAAAATCAATTTATCTTAATCCATGCCAGAAAAACCCAAACCCCTATTCGACCGCCGTGTTTTTTGGGAAGTTGATTTCGACAATCAACTATCGGATTACAAATGCTATACACAGACACCGTTGAACCAGCAACCCTGGATTTATTAAAAGGGTTGATGACAATTCCGGTCCTAGAAAACTTCTACCTTGTGGGTAGAACTTCGCTTGCGCTGCGTTATGGCCACAGAACTTCTGAAGATATTGATTTGTTCTCTACTACCAATTTTGACAACATAGAAATTATAACAGAAATTCAAAAATTTTACCCTGAATTTCAACTGCGAAATACAATCAATCCCATAGACGTATTTGGATATATTCAAAACGTTAAAACAGATATTGTAAAACATCATTATTTCAAGCAAATAGGAAATACAATCCTTGAAGATGGGATCAGAATGTTTGATGATAAAGATACCATTGCTATGAAAATATTTGCCATTCTCAAACGGGCTGCAAAAAAGGATTTTTGGGATCTTGCTGAACTTTTAAAACACAATTCTATTGAGGATAGCATTGACTATTATACCCAAAAATATCCAAATACCCAATTGCTAATCTCCATATCATATGCCATTACTTATTTTGCAGACGCCGAAGAAAGCGAAGACCCAATAAGCTTAATTGGTCAAACCTGGGAAGGGATTAAATCTTTTATTCAGGGAAAAGTGCGGGATTATTTGGCTTGTTTCCTTGAATTTTTATGTAATCAGTCGACCCTCATAAAGTCATTATTTTTACTATGTCATGAGAAATTGGTTTGGGTGTTTGTCATCATTTTTGCCAGCTTCGCGCAAAAATGCCGCCAAACCCTTTTTGTAAGATGGTTGATTTCGATAAACATTTGGCTTTTACGCCGTGGCGCAGGAGCCAGAAATCTGGACTAATTTGCGGGTTTTTAACCGCCTATGCAAATTTCTTGCAAAGTAAACCACATATTTATTTAACAATAGATTGATTACCGCTGGCTTTGCCCGCTTTAAGAGGGTCAACTAATTAGAACTTTACAAAATACTTATCAACGGCACCTTTATACTTGGCTTCAATTTTGCCGTTCGGTATGTTCTTGGATTTACATATGTAAAAGCAAGTATATCGTTGCAATTTTCAACTCGATGTAGTTCAAATAGATAAAAAAAGAAGAAGAAAAAAAAGAACAAAATTGTTAAAATAAATAAATTTTGTCTTAGAACTATGCCCAACAAAAAAATACCTAAGGATCTTCGTTCATCTCATCCCCGCATTCACCCCTTGCAACTTTTCATTGCCCGGACAAAGCTCAGCCATTGGAATTTTATTTAATGCACGGTGGCTTGAATTTACCACCTCATGCAAGTCTGGATGGTGTGTATTTATATACAACAAACCGGTTAAAATTTCACCTTCAGCGCGCGCCTTTTGCAAAGCTGCTGCTGCGGATATTCTATCTGTAGGATCCCATTCGCCAGAAATTTTTGTTAAGGGTATAGCAGAACCATCGTGCATTTCTACTTGCACTTTTGTACCCTCGGCATATTCCGTTTTAATTTCAGATTTAAGCGGAATCAAATCTACTGCACCGGTAGTTTCTATATGCTCTCTCACATAATCGTAGCTTTTGGTAGAACCCACATTGTTGTTAAAAGTAACACAAGGAGAAATAACATTGATAAATGCAAATCCTTTATGCCCCATTGCAGCTTTTACGAGTGGAATTAATTGCGACTTGTCTCCACTGAAACTTTGGGCAACAAAAGTTGCACCCAACTCTACGCACAAACTGGCCAAATCTATGGCTTGGAATGGATTTACCGAACCGGCTTTGCTTTTGCTTCCTGCATCCGCAGTGGCCGAATCTTGCCCCTTGGTAAGTCCATAACAGCCGTTGTTCATCACAATGTAAACCATATTTAAATTGCGTCGAACGGCATGTACAAATTGACCCATACCGATAGAAGCGGAATCGCCATCACCGGATACGCCAAAATACATCAAATCTCGGTTGGCCATATTGGCACCTGTGGTTACACTTGGCATTCTGCCATGCACAGAATTAAAACTGTGTGAATTACCCAGAAAATATGCGGGTGTTTTGGAAGAACAACCAATGCCCGACATTTTTGCCACGCGGTGTGGTTCAATGTTCATTTCAAAACAGGCTTGCACAATGGCAGCGCTTATGCTGTCGTGGCCACAACCAGCGCAAAGTGTGGACAAAGAACCTTCGTATTCTTTGCGGGTATATCCCAGTGCATTTTTTGGCAATCCTGGGTGGTGAAATTGGGGTTTTAAATAGGTCATAATTTTATGCGGTTACACTCACTTTTTCTTTGATTTGGTTATAAATTGTATCTGCCGTAATGGGCATGCCATCATAATTTAAAATGCGAATTAATTTCTTGGGATTTGTTTCCAATTCATCAATCAACAAACCACGCATTTGTGCATCTCTGTTTTGTTCAATTACAAATACGGTCTCATGGTTATCCATAAAATTTTCTACTTCTTTTCCAAATGGAAAAGCCAGAATTCGCATGCTGTCTAAATCCAATCCTTCAGATTTAAATTTTTCCAAGGCTTCGGATGCCGCATAATTGGATGTACCAAAATAAACAATACCTGCACTGTTTTTCTCGTCAATAATTTCTGCTTTGGGAACTTCGTTTTTAGCGGTATTCCATTTTCGGGTCAAGCGATCCATATTGCGTTTGTAAGCTGCAGAATCTTCTGTATATGCCGCATATTCATCTCTCGATGTGCCTCTAGTAACATATGCCCCTTTGGTGGGATGTGTTCCAGGAATGGTACGGTAAGTAATTCCATCGCTATCGGTGTCCAAGTATCTGCCAAATCGACCTATGGTATCCAACTGCTCAGCGGTTAGAACTTTGCCTCTATCAAACTCCCTTTTATCGTCCCAAACAAAAGGCTGAGACATGTGGTCATTCATACCCAAATCCAAATCGGTGAGTAAAATTACAGGCGTTTGAAAACGTTCTGCCAAGTCAAAACAAGTGGCGGTCATGTCAAAACACTCTTTGGGGGTGGATGGAAATAACAATATGTGTTTAGAATCACCGTGAGAGGCATAGGCGCAAAGGGTAAGGTCTGACTGCTGCGTACGGGTGGGCATTCCCGTGCTTGGGCCAGTTCTTTGCACATCTATCAGCACAGTAGGAACTTCGCCAAAATACGCCAATCCCAAAAATTCATTCATCAAGGATATTCCAGGGCCCGATGTAGCCGTAAAAGCCCTTGCACCATTCCAGTTTGCACCAATCACCATGCCTATGGCAGCCAATTCGTCCTCGGCTTGGATGATGGCAAAATTGTGCTTCCCATTTTCATCAATTCTAAATTCGTGGCAATATTCTTCAAAAGCGTCTGCCACAGAGGTAGAGGGTGTAATAGGGTACCAACCCATAACCGTAGCGCCAGCATAAACGGCGCCAAGACCACAGGCAGAGTTGCCATCCGTGAGGATTTGATCGCCGACCAAATCCCGTCTTTCTAGGTGAAATTCCAAGGGGTATTTGAAATTGTTTTTTACAAAATCGATGCCCAATTGCAAAGACTTTACGTTGGGTGCTACCAATTTTTCTTTGCCTTTAAATTGTTCTACCAAAAGCTGTTCAAGGACCGCAAATTCTATGTTTAGCAAGGCAGAAAGTGCACCCACATAAATGATATTTTTAAAGAGTTGGCGTTGGCGTGGATCGGTGAATTCGCGGTTGCATATTTCCATAAGTGGAACGCCGATATAATTAACATCATCACGGATGAATTCAGGGTGCAAGGTTTTGGTGGAATCATACAACAAATAGCCACCGCTGCGCACATTTTTTACATCCTGCGCCAAACTTTGTGGATTCATACATACCATTAAATCCACCCCCTCACGGCGACCCAAATGGCCTTTCTCATTCACACGCACTTCGTACCACGTGGGCAACCCTTGTATATTGGAAGGAAATATATTTTTAGGCGATACTGGAATACCCATTCGAAAAATAGATTTGGCAAACAAATAATTGGAACTGGCAGAACCCGTACCATTTACATTGGCAAATCTTATTACAAAATCATTTATCATATACTATTCTTTTTTATATTTTTTTTGCTCACGAAGAACGCCAAGAAGACGCCACGTGCGCAAAGAATTTAATCTGTGACCTTTGCGTTTCCCTTTGTGAACTTTGTGTGCTATTTTTCATTTTCGTCCTACTATTTTGCTCACGAAGAACGCCAAGAAGACACAACGTGCTCAAAGAATTTAATCTGTGACCTTTGTGTTTCCCTTTGTGAACTTTGTGTGCTATTTTTCATTTTCGTCCTACTATTTTGCTCACGAAGAACGCCAAGAAGACACAACGTGCGCAAAGAATTTAATCTGTGCCCTTTGTGTTTCTCTTTGTGAACTTTGTGTGCTATTTTTCATTTTCGTCCTACTATTTTGCTCACAAAGAACGCCAAGAAGACGCCACGTGCGCAAAGAATTTAATCTGTGACCTTTGCGTTTCTCTTTGTGAACTTTGTGTGCTATTTTTCATTATTTTTACTTTGATATAAAATCTGACTCTGAAATATGATTTAAATTACCCAAAATCAATCTTTTTATTCCATTTTTTAACAAAACGTTGTTGAAGTTTATTAATAAGCCAAGCTTGCAACCAGAAAACTTTAGATATGTTAATGTTCTTGCAATATGTATATCAGCGATTGCTTCAACCGATTTCAATTCAACAATTAATTTATTCTCAACAACTATATCCGCACGAAAACCTGCTTCTAACTTTAAATTTTCATATACAACTGGTATTGTTTTCTGCTTTTCTGCAAATAAGCCAGCGTTTACTATTTCATAAAACAAACAATCTTCATAAACACTTTCCAATAATCCAGGACCAAGTATTTTATGCACTTTAAAAGATAAATCCAATACGATTTTAGCAAGTTCGTTTTCATTCATAATTTTAAAACATTAAACACTTGCTTTTGCTGATTTATATAAGAATTGTTGCATGTCCCACGCACTTGTGGGGCAGCGTTCGGCGCACAGCCCGCAATGCAAACAAACATCTTCATCTTTCACCATTACCCTTCCTGTTTTTAATTTATCTGACACCAATAAATCTTGAGAAAGATTAACCGCTGGCGCCATTAACATGGTTCTTAAATCTTTTTCATCTGCATTTTGTGTAAAGGTGATGGCGCTGGTTGGGCAAATATCCATACAAGCATCGCATTCTATGCAGCGGTCTTCTGTAAATACGGTTTGAACATCACAATTTAAACAACGTTGTGCTTCCTTAAATGCTACATTCAAATCAAAGCCCAATTCAACTTCTTTTTTTCTGTCTTTTAACGTCGCTGCTTTATCGGCTTGAGGTACAATAAACCGGTTGTCGTTGGCAATAAAATTGTCATAACTCCATTCATGAATGCCCATTTTTGTGCTTACCAAATTGGTAAATGGCGCAGGCCTATCTGTTGCTACATTTTTACCTTCCAAAAACATGTGCATGCTTACAGCGGCTTGGTGCCCTTGGGCAACTGCCGTAATTACATTCTTGGGGCCAAACGAAGCATCGCCACCAAAAAACACTTTCTCATGGGTAGACTGAAATGTGGTTTTATCCACTATGGGCATACCCCATTTGTCGAATTCCAAACCAAAATCGCGTTCAATCCATGGGAAACTATTTTCTTGTCCAATGGCAATCAACACATCATCGGCTTCGATAAACACATCGGGCTCGCCGGTTGGCAAAAGTTGGCGTTTGCCATTTTCGTCATAGACCGCGTGCACTTTTTCAAAATTCATTCCTTTCAATTTGCCATTTTCTATCACGAAATTCAGAGGCACATGGTTATCGATAATTGGAATATCTTCATGGATGGCATCTTCTTTCTCCCAAGGTGAAGCTTTCATTTCTGCAAAAGGGCTACGAACCAATACTTTCACTTCCTCACCACCCAAGCGACGCGACGTGCGGCAGCAATCCATGGCAGTATTTCCTCCACCCAAAACGATCACTTTTTTTCCGATAGAACTCGCATGTTCAAAAGCAATACTTGCCAACCATTCTATGCCAATGTGAATGTTTGCAGCACCTTCTGTTCTTCCCGGTAAATCATGCAAATCACGACCGCGTGGTGCACCGGTTCCGACAAAAACTGCATCGTAATCTTTGTTTACAATTTCTTTTAGGCTGGATACATAGGTATTAAAATGGGTTTTAATTCCCAGATTTAAAACATATCCAACTTCTTCATCTAACACAGTTACTGGCAAGCGAAAAGACGGAATTTGGCTGCGCATCATGCCACCGCCAGCGAATTGTTCATCGTACAAATCAATTTCATAGCCAAGTGGCGCCAAATCGCGGGCAACTGTGAGAGACGCGGGCCCACCACCAATCAAAGCTATCTTTTTTCCGAGGGCAGGAAAAGGACCTTGAGGCATAAATTTAGTTACGTCATCTTTAAAATCGGCTGCTACCCTTTTTAATCGGCAAATGGCAACTGGCTCCTCCTCTACCCTGCCTCTGCGACAAGCGGGTTCACAGGGCCGGTCGCATGTTCTGCCCAACACACCTGGGAAAACATTGCTTTCCCAATTTACCATATAAGCTTCAGAATATTTTTCTGCAGCGATAAGTCGAATGTACTCCGGCACTGGGGTGTGGGCTGGACAAGCATATTGGCAATCCACAACTTTGTGGTAATATTCTGGGTCTTTATAATTGGTTGGTTCCATTTGGGGTGTTGATGGGTTCAATTGCCCACCGGTTTGCAAATAATGCAATAATAACCATACCATCAAGCGCGGATGATAAATTATGGAAAAGTTCGTGTAAAAGCGAAAAAGTCCTCCGGGCAAGGAGGACTTTTCTTTGAAAACAGCAATAATTAAAAACTACCATAACAACTCAAGGACACCGCTGATTTTAACTCTTTAAATCTGGGATAAAGTGGGTAGATTCCCTGCGTAAGAATGGTTTTGCAGGAAGGAGTTTGAATATAAATCAGTATAGAATACTTCCATGATGCGAATTTTCATCATTTTGCATTCTACAGCGTTTAGTTCTTGAATGGTTATAGAACATGAAACATCGGAACTAACATTGTTCATAGAATCTCTTCGACCCCAAAAACCCATCATCCATTGTTTTACTTTGTCGTTCATAACCATCTAGCTTGCGATACAAATTAAGCATTGTTCGATACCCCAAAAAAAGAGGGGAAACCCCCTAATTGACAAGATTATTCTTGACAGATTTTAAGGAAAAATCCTTAAACGCACCAAAACCAGCACTGCAAATGGTTTCTATAACTTTAATTCTTACAAAAGGCATTGCTTATTTCGATATCATTCTTACTTTGTAAAATTCCACTACATTTGCATTTAACCTAAGTTTGATTCCCCTTGGTAACCAATTTCCAACGATACATAAAAACAAACACAATTTTATGCATAATTTAGACTATAGCTCTATTTTTTGCCTAATATGCTTTATCGCTGGAATTTGGCAATATAAATTACTCAATCTTTCAGACAAAATTATACTTTGGATTGTTTCTATTTATATAGTTGCAGATATTTTAATGGTTCGATTTGGAGACAATCTTTCTGCAAGGATTCAAATATTAAATCTTGCGAATATTGTTAAATTTAGTTCATTCTTTTTATACTTTTATTTAAAGGCCCCTCAATCGTTTGTAAGAAAAACGAGTATTGTTCTGGTTCCAGTATTTGTTATCTGGGGGCTTATTAATTTCAACTTTTTCCAAGGCACCAACACAAACAATACCCTAACTTTTATACCCGCGGCACTAATTATAGGCGTTTTTTCTTATATGAATTTAAGACGCGTAATTATTGCGGATGCGATTAGTAAACACAATTTTCAACTTTGGCTGCTTATTGCCACTTGTTTGCTTTTCTTTGTAACAATACCAATTGAAGGAATGGGGCCATTTATTATTAAATTTTCACCTCATTTGGCCCATAATCTAACACAGGTACTTGTGTTTTTCGAAACGGTTTGGATGATTTTTATTACACTCGGATTTTTATGGAAGAAACCGTCGCGTATCTAGTTTTTATTGTCGTAATCTCCTCTGGTGTAGTGCTATTTTTAGCTTTTATTACTGTGGATATTTTCATGCTCTTGCGCTACAGACAGCTAAAAATGCAAACAGAAATGTTTGAGATCAAATCCAATTTCACCAAAGAATTAAGCCTTGCCAGAGAAGAAGCGGCTGCAGATGTAATGAACGAAATTGCAAGGGAATTGCATGACAACATTTTGCAACAGTTGACGTTAACTACATTGCAATTGAATCAAACAGGAAATGCATACCCTCAAGCAATAAAAGCGATACAACCAACCATTGATTTAATTAGAGAAACCAGCACTGAATTGCGGGAATTATCGCATATGCTTAGCGGTGATTTGTACAACAACCTCGACCTAGAAAATACAGTTTTACGGTTAAAGGAATCTTTAGAAAGAACTGGAATTATTGAAGCCAATTTTGAAACGAATTTTATGCTAGATAAATTAGACAAATCAAAAGAATTGTTTATTTTACGTATTCTACAAGAAATGGTTAACAATTCTATGAAACATGCTAGGGCCACAATTTTAACGTTTGAGCTTACTCCCAAAGAAAATTTCGTTCGATTCTATTATCACGACAATGGCCGCGGATTTAACCGCCACAAAGTTTCACCTGGTTTTGGATTGATAGGTATTGAAAAAAGACTAGATTTAATGAAAGCTACATGGTCTATAGATACCCAAGAAGGCAATGGATTTAATTTTAATGCAGAAATACCCTATAAAGAAAATGATAAAAATTAATATGTGCATTGCCGACGACCACAATTTGGTGCGCAACGGAATTAAAAATTTATTGGAATCTACAGGAAAGTATTTTGTAACTCTAGATGCACGGCATGGCCAAGAATTATTGGATGGATTGGAATCTATGAAAGAATTGCCGCAAATAGCTTTAATTGATGTGAGCATGCCGGTAATGGATGGTGCTGAAACCGTGAAAGAAATGGGGATCCAATTTCCAAATATACCGTGTATAGCATTAAGCCACAACGACGATTTTTTTAATGTTTTTCGGATGATTGATAGCGGTGCCAGAGCATATTTACTTAAAGATTGTTCTCAAGAATATATGTTTGAAACCATAGAAAAAGTCATTGACAATGGCTCGCATTATGACAGTTTTGTAATGGGCCGCATTATGGAACACAACAAGCACCGGGAGCCAGAATTGCAAATTCAAAAAGCAGTTTTGGATATTTTATCGGGCAAAGAGATTGATTTTATAAAACTATGTTGCTCAGAGGATACCTATAAAGAAATTGCGGATAAAATGAATGTAAGCCCAAAAACGGTAGAAGGTTATCGCGTATCAGCATTTCAAAAATTAGGCGTTGCAAACCGCGTAGGCTTGGTGCTTTTCGCCATTGAACATGGATTGTATGGGCCAGGGAGGTGACTACCGCACCACCTCTACCGTACTTCTATACATATACTCTTTACCTTGGCTGTAGGCCAGAATTTTTACTGCATACACCCCATTCATTGCCGATGCATCTGGTTTCCATGGTTCGTTGGTTTGGGTAGATTCAAATACCTTTTGACCCCAGCTGTTAAATACCATAATTGTGTATTTTTCAAAACCATAGTTTACCACATTCAGGTTGTCGTTTAGCCCGTCTCCATTGGGGGTAATGGCGTTGGGTATGAACATTACAGGTTCATAATTTAGGCACAGTTCATTGCTTTTACTTTCAATTTCATTATTGCTTTCTGCAACTACCCTATAGCATTTCGTATGGCGGTTTTGCTGCACAAAATCTATATCTGTGTGGCTTGTGTCCAGCCCATTTGCTATTTGCACCCAAGGTTCTGTTTTGGGGTCAAAGCTGCTTTCTACCCTGTACTCTTTTACACCTGTTTGCCACCAAATGTAGGGGTTCCAAGTTACCAAGGCTGGGCCAAATTTGGCTTTGTCTGTAGATGTTGTTTGGGTTGCTTTTAAAAACAGCGTACGCCCTACATTGCTGGTGGTGCTGGCTGTGCCACAACTGTCTTTGGCTATTACTTCGTATTTCAGCGGGGTTTGGATTTCGTTGCCGAACGATTGCAGGTAAAATGTGTCTGTGGTATTGGCAATTGTTTTACCATTTAGTTGTAGTTCGTAGTTTTTGGCAAACTGCACCTTGGTCCACCATACTTTTGTTTGGCTATTGCTTAGCAGTGTGGCATTTGCCAGGTAGGGCAGTGTGCCAACATCAAATCCTTTGTTTACTTGCAGGTGCATACTGTCACGGGTTACGCAGCCAGTGTTTCCATACAGGGTTTGGTATAGCCAGTAACCGCCGGGTTTGGCATATACATATTGTTGGGGCTGCCCTTTTAGTAATACTTTGTTCTTCGATATCTGCCAGTGCATGCTGTCCACGGCATCGGTGTATTGGCGTTTAAAATCTGTTTTAAGTGGGGTGCAACCGCTTACTGGTGTGCAGGCTATGCCTGGCCTTGGCGCTGGCAATATTTCTACATTGCTTACCTTTTGTAAGGTATCGTAGCAAATACTATCTGTTATTATTAATGTGGCAGTAAATTTCCCGTTTTGGGTATAGGTATGTTTTAGTTTGCCTTTTGTGGGCATGGGCAAGGTTTTGCTGCGCAATACGCTATCTGCGCTACCATCGCCAAAGTTCCAACGCCAAGTATAATTGTTGCGGGCTTTGTCAAAAATAGAACTGTCAGTAAAAGTATAGGCTATCCACTGGCAGCCGGGTTTTTGCTCTATGCCAAAGCGGGCTATTGGGTTTTGCTTTACTTCTATGCTGTCTCCGTACCATATCCAACCGCCTGCGCTATTAAAGGCACGCAGCCTTACCAAATATTTGCCTATACTTGTAAACCTATGGCTTACAGCAATTTGCTTGTTTGTGGTTTCGGCGCTATCTGTTTCGCTAAAATACCAACGGTATTTAACAAAATATTGGGTATCACTGGTATTGGTAAATAACCAAGTTTCTTTATTGCAGTTGTTTTTGGCATTAAACATTACCCGTTTATATGGGCCAGGTGTTTCTGGAAACGTCCAAAATGCATCAAATTCCAGCTTCCTCAATTGATATATACCATTTGTCCCCACTATTGTTTTTGCAAGATCCAACTGGGTAGTTAATATCCATTTTTTGTTTGTGTTTTCCAAGGTTAATAGAAATGGGAATGTAGAACTTTTTGATGGAATTGGGTGAAAAGGATTTTGGACTCGAACGTCTCCCTGGAATACCATTTTTATTATGTAAAATTTTCCATCAGGGCCAAATTTTATTGATTTATAGTCGTTGGTGTAGGTGTAAAAACTATCCGGAATGGTCAGTCGATTGGGCAGGATGGACGATACAATGTCTAGGAATTCCGGCGGTGCTGAATTATTATGTAATGTTATATACACTAGTTTTGAGTGGGTTTTAGCACATATATAACCATTATTATACGTATGACAATATTGAATGAATGACATTAAAAGATTTGTATCCGTGGCTCCAAACTCTATGCAAAAAGGCCCCCATCTAAATCCATTTTTAGTGCTATCAGCAAAAATAATTTTGTTTTCTGAAATAGACTGGTTTACAAAATCTACATCAATAAATTGGGTAAGCGATTTAATATAACCAGAGAATGTTTCGATAGTAAAATTTAAAACAACTTTTTTACCAGAAGGAGATATTTTAGTATGATTTATATATGCTTCCAATCCAATTTGGGCTCGACCTGCGTCAGTATAACCCAAACCAATTATATTATGGTCATTTACTGTGCACTGTTTCAATATCTTTTTTGCAATCAAGTTCTTATCAAAAAATACAAAATACACAGAATCCATTATTTGGTAAGCGCTGTACCCGACTTCTAACTTGCTATCCCAGTGTGTTTGAACATTGTTCCCATAATATTGAACGTTCATAAAACTATCAGCTGGGAATTTAGGTCCAGGAATAACTATGGGTGGAGAATTTGGCATTACCTGCTTTTTTACACTATTGGTTTTAGTATTTAACTCATATACAAATAGGTTTCCTTTGTGCGTAGATGTGCCCTGCCCATAGCAAAAATCACAGCGCAGTGTGTCTAAACTTTGGTAAGCCAATTCAGCTTCTATGCCAATTTCTACCAATATGGAATCGTTTTTCCAGAAAATAGAATTAACGTTTTCACCATACGATTGTGGAAGAAAGCCAATTGAATCAAAGTTTGAATTTATTATTTTTGAGTTGCTTGTAAAATACATTAATTGGCCTTGCTGGTTTGCTGCTGTAAATAATGTAGGACGATGACCCAAGTAGTACTTATAAATTCTTCGCGTACCGGTTAATTCTATTTTAGCCGGAAAATAATTAAAGTTCATAAAAACATAAGGTTTGTTAATAGCCCCATAAACCTGTGAATGCCAAATATTCCCTTCTTGGGCTTTAATTTGGCAAACAAAAAAGACAAACAGGGCGCACAAATAGCCCCGTT
This sequence comes from Bacteroidia bacterium, assembly GCA_038317095.1. Classification (GTDB taxonomy): domain Bacteria; phylum Bacteroidota; class Bacteroidia; order NS11-12g; family UBA955; genus JAGXTF01. The sequence goes on from JBBQBB010000037.1 coordinate 33,197, forward strand.
TGAATTTAAGTAAAAAGTGAAACATTTTCATTGAATTATAACCTTTTCAGTTTGTAAAATTCCGTTCTGTTCCAATTTTAAAAAATAGATTCCAGTGCCTAAATTGGAAATACCAATCCTGGTAAATAATTCTGTAGTTGTGCCAGATTTAACCAATTTCCCGTTAATATCCATCAATTGATAATTACAACTACTGACTGCGGTAAGTTTAATTTGCAGGGTACTATTGGCAGGGTTAGGAGCAATGCTTGCTATTTTGGCTTTTGCCGCCAAGTTTAAAGCATTTTGTAAAGCAGTTGCTTGCTCCGCGTTATATAAACTAGGTGTAAAATATGCAGTAATGGGTATGCCAGCATTATGCCATAGGAATTCGGCAGCCAAATAGCCCACCTTGGTTTTGGTTTCTTTTACTGTTTTTAATCTATTTATTTCGGCAGCGGTTAATTTATACACCCTGCCATCAGCAAAAACAGTGGTTGCCACATTCAAATAAGCATAATTTAAATTATAAATGCCGC
>JBBQBB010000038.1:0-33299 GCA_038317095.1 Bacteroidia bacterium
AAATCAGATGATCTAATTTTAAATATTTTACCCAAAGAAACCGTTGCAGAATTAAAAAAATACGGCAAGGCTATCCCAAAAAGACATGAATCAGTTACCGTTTTGTTTTGTGACGTAAAACAATTCACTTTTATTTCAGAAAAATTAAGTCCAGAAGTATTGGTAAACATGCTGGATATGTATATTTCAAAATTCGACGAAATTGTGACGCGGCATGGATTGGAAAAAATAAAAACCATTGGAGACGCTTATATGTGTGCAGGTGGTTTACATTCTGGTTTCGACAATCATGCCATTTCAACATTAAAAGCAGCTGTCGATATCATGGCATACGTTAAAAACATTGAAGCCACAGCGATGGCGAAGTTCGGGCAATCTTTTCATTTTAGAATTGGAATTCACACTGGCCCTTTGGTATCGGGGGTAGTTGGATTTAGAAAATACGCCTATGACATTTGGGGAGATACAGTAAATATTGCCGCCAGAATGGAGGAAAAGTCAGAGCCCGGGCAAATAAATTTATCTGGAGTAACCTATGCTTTGGTTTTAAATCAAATAGAAGCAACCTTTCGAGGCATGATAGATGCAAAAAACAAAGCACCCATGGAAATGTACTTCTTGGAGAAGTTAATTCCAGCGAATAGCATTTAGTTTCTGCAGCCTTCATTAAATATAACAAAAGCCCCATTATACAAGCTTTTCCAAGCTCTTTTTTGATTAAATTTCACCCAGAAAGATATTTTAGTCTTGCAAATTTTTAAAGGGTTGCATCAAAAAAAATAAATATTTTTTTATTAAACTTTTATGCAACCATTCATTCTTACTACCGACAAACAATCATAAAACCACTTAAAACACCAAAACAATGAAAAACATGATTCAAAAAGCGACCGTAGTGCTGGGAGTAGCATTGATCGCGTTCACCGCTTGTAAAAAAGACAACGTACAAAACATCGCAAGCCAAAGCGACGAGACCATTTTGGTAACGCAGGCTGGCGTAGCAATGGACAATGTAGGTGTGTATTCTGATGAAAATTCTGGAAATATCTACATGGACAATGAAGGCATTGCCGCAGATTTTCAAGTTGAGGCCAACGACTGTGATCTTCTTCAAGCTGCACCAGGATTAGCAGGAAGAGGCGACGACAGCCTCAGGGCTAGAATTCGCAATGCATCTTTTGTAAAATGCTTAAACGACCTTAACCTTTCTGACGGACAAAAGGATAGCGTTAAAGCTGCTTTGAGAGGATTTGTAGAATGCAAAGAATCTGCCGTAAAACGTGCCCGTGAAATTTACAATGCTCTGCAAAAAGAATACAAAACAAAAGCAGAAAAACTGGTTGCGCTTGCCAAAGACGGAAAAATAACCAAGGAACAATTGGGAAAAGAAATGAAGGCTTTACGCTTCGCATTTCACCGAGAGCTTAGATCTAAGCACCTTGCAGAAAAATTGGATGATGCAATGAAAAATTGCCTTGCAAAATACTTCCGCCAACTGCACAGTATTTTAACTGAAAGGCAGTGGAAAGCTTTTGTAGCATGTCACCGAAAATAAAAATTGCAAATTAAATTTTAAAGCCGCGTAAAATACGCGGCTTTTGGTGTTTTAAAATATTCTCCTATAAGCCTCATTCGCCAAGGTTCATGAGGCTTATAGCATTCTTAAGGAGACCTTAAAGCGTCTTTTTTTTTGTCCACTCTGTAATATAAAAATACGCAATCAAAATAAAGCCCAAAACAAAAAAGGGTATCGCAAAAGGTCTTGTACAATCCGTGCAAAAGAATTCGCCAAACATCCAAACAATATTGGCAGAAATCCAACAAACTACAGCCAGGTTGTGAAATAAATCTGCCCTGTTTTTTCTGCGCTTCCAAGCAATCCAAATACTCAGTATTAATGTTGGTGGTGCCATAACAATTCCAAGTATTTTTAGGCCCAATATCCAAGAAAAATCTTTTACCAACCAAAATACTATGTGTAAATTTTCTCTTTTTTGCAACTTCATATCCATTTTTCAAAATTAATATTAGTATTCAAACTACCTAAATCGTTATTTTGCTTTGTGAAAGCCGATGATTTAAAATCCGCACTTACCGCCCAACTTAATATCCCAGAGGCCCCAAGCTTTGGAATTAACCATCATTTGCTGTTTTTAGGCTCCTGCTTTGCAGAAAATATTGGAACAAAAATGGCTCATTTGGGATTTGATACCTTGGTAAATCCATTTGGCATTATCTATAATCCAGTTTCTTTGACCAATATGGTTGAAAGAATTGTCCAAAAGCACACCTATTCAACCCAAGACCTTTTTTTCTTCAATGGCATCTTCCATAGTTTAGAACACCATGGTACTTTCGCCGATAAAAGCGCTGAAAACCTGGTTGACAAAATTCAACAGCGAATTGAAAAAGCAGAAGATTTTTTGAAGAAAACAGATACAGTAATGGTGACACTTGGAACCGCTTTTGCGCACGTGCTGGAACAAAAGAACGCCATCGTAGCAAATTGCCACAAATTGCCATCTAGAGAATTTTCAAAACGTCTGTTGACCGAAAATGAAATTGATGAATCCCTGGAAAAAATGGTGCATTTTTTCAAAAAAAGCAATCCCAATATCGAAATTGTATTTACCATCAGTCCTGTAAAACATTTGCGAGAAGGCATTTTGGAAAATTCACTGTCAAAGGCTAGACTTTTAAGTGCCCTGTTTCGATTTATAGACCGCACAAATGACCCTAAAATGGGTTATTTCCCCGCATTCGAAATTGTAACCGAAGAATTGCGCGATTACCGCTATTATGAGCCAGACTTGGCGCATCCCTCCCAATGGACCATTCTATATATTTTCAGAAAATTTTTAGAATGCAAATTAACTCCCCGGGCAAAAGAATACATAGAGTTAGCTGTAAAATTTGCCAGAATGAATGCCCACAAACCCATGTCCATAGACCCCGAAGAGATAAACAAATGGGAAAAAAGCAAAGCTGATTTTTGGGGCAAATTGAAATTAGAATTCCCCGATAAAAACTGGGAAACGGTTACCTTTGAACCTCTATAACCAAAGCCTCAATTTTCGGCTGAATGCGAAGATACAATGGCTCAAATTTAGATAGTTTTGAAGTTACGTCCTGCGTTTCTACAGCACTTTTTCGCATTTCCATGGCAAGTTCATTCCAGGTTTTTTTAAACTCTTCCAATTTTCCATCATACTCTCCATTTCGTACCGATCTTTCCAAGGTTTTGAGCTGGTAGAATTGATCTTCGCCCTCAACAACACAATTTTTGTATTCTGTTGCAACTTGCTTGTATAATTTCAAAATTCCAGAATATTGGGAAACCATATTCATCATTTCATCCGTCACTTTTTTTGGGGTATTTACATTTAAAACTTTTATAAAACTGTCCATTTCATTCTTCCTATCCTTGATTTCATCCATTGGATAAACAAACTCTCTGCGCGTTGCATTTAAGGTTAACCATAAAGAATCTGTTTTGGCCAAATACCAACTTCGCACCTCATCTGTATTGGATTGTTTGCCTCCACAAGAAGAAAAAACAAAAATTGCGGCCGGAATTATAGTTAGAACCAGAAATATTTTACTTATTTGCATTATCGGAAAGCGATGTCTCATCCTGGTGCAAAAATAGGAAAATTACGCCGTTGGCACTTCATCAAAGCTGTTTTTAGCTTAGGGTGCACTGCTTTTGGTGGTCCGCAAATGCATATTCCCCTTTTCGTAAAGAAGTTGGTTACCGAAAAAAACTTTTGCGACAAGAACACATTGTTAGACATCAATGCATTTTGTTCCATATTGCCTGGCCCTAGCACCACCCAAACAATTACAGCACTGGGCTTTAAATTGGGTGGACCGCGTTTGGCTTTTCAAGCATTGTTGGCTTGGTTGCTACCAGGAGCCATTGTTCTTACTATCCTCACGGTTTCTCCGAGATTCTTGGCCAATCACCATTTGCGGTTTATGCAACCTATGGTGGCTGCCTTTATGTGCTTTGCAGTATACAAAATGGCTAAACTTATCTCCAAAGGCGCCCTAAATTATACCATTTTTGCACTATCAGGCCTCCTCTCTTTTTTATTCCACAGCCCCCTCATTTTTCCCATTGGAATTATAGCAGGTGGCTTTTTAAGTGCCAATTTTGGCAATCGAAAGTTTATTCCAAATGCCAAACCTTTAGGAAAAATAAAATTGGTGAACTTGACCCTCTATTTCACCATTTTTGTAACTGTAGGCGTTATCGGACTTTTGTTGTCCCAAAATGAGAAGCTTTTAGGAGTGGCCAGACCTTTGGTGCTTTTTGAAAATTGTTACCGCATGGGAAGCTTGGCTTTCGGGGGTGGCAATACTTTGGCTGCCATGGCTGTAGATCAATATGTCTACCACAAACCCAGAATGACCCTAGATGAACTTAACATTGGCTTGGGTTTAATTCAAGGCATGCCAGGACCCAATTTCAATATCGGCATCTATTTAAGCGGCATTTCCATGAAAAACCTACAATACGGCTTAGATGGCCAATTGATTGGTTGTTTTTTAGGTCTCGTGGGTATTTTTTTGCCCGGCACTTTGCTCATATTTTTTGCCTATCCATTTTGGGACAGATTGCAAACTTACCCCATTATCCAACGATCCTTAGATGGCATTTTTGCAGCATCCACTGGCTTTATTTTGGGTGCTGCACTCATTTTAAGCCACTATTTTTGGTTGAGCCACTTGCACCCAAATTCAGATTGGCAATACTATCTTATTTTTATTTTTTCCTTGTTGGCGTTGCTGTCTGCCAGAATTAGTTCACCGTTAATCGTAATCGGCACCATTCTTGCCGGTGTATTTCTACCTTTGTAATATAGGAATGGAAATTAAATTGGCTCATCTCAAATCGAAGTTTACATTATTGGCAGTTTTGTTACTGTGCTGCAAATCTTACTTCGCACATGCCCAAGGCAACACACCAAATCCCTACATCCTTTTTACAGGCTTGGTTTTAACTTCGGACAGCCTCAAACCCATTCCATACGTATCCATTAAAAACAACCGCCGTGGTTTAATAGGGTATACCGATATCTACGGCCATTTTGACGTGGTAGTGCGCAAAGGCGATTCCATTTGGTTTACCCAAGCAGAAAAAGTAAGTAGCATGCATGTTGTGCCCGATACTTTAACCAATAGCCGTTACCATGTTGTAAAACTAATGGCCCAAGATACCATAAGCTTGCCCATAATCTTTATTCGTGCATTGCCCCTTAAAAGTATGTTCGACCACGATTTTGTGAACAACGATGTGCCAGATGATGCCTACGAAAGGGCCCGTAAAAATTTAGAAACCGAAGCACTCAAAGAAGAATTAAAGGCTAGGCCCGCAGATGCCAAAGCGAGCCAGCAATTGTTGGCACAAACCAGGGCCAATCAGCTTTATTACTACAAACAAGCCCCTCCCCAAAATTATCTGAGTCCCCTTGTATGGGCGCAGTTTATCCAAGCTTGGAAACGCGGCGACTTTAAAAAGAAGAAAAAATCAGCTTATTGATTTTTTATCCCAGAATCTTTCGCATTTTTGTTTAAAATGTATTCCAGTTGCTGCTCTGGGGTTACCAATCCTTTGTTTATCATTTCCACAGTGCGCTTGGCATCATTGGCCAAATTGGATTTGGGATATTCTGTATACAACCGTTTGTAAAAAAAAAGTGCCTTTTCATAGGTCCCTGTTTTCTCATAATTGGCAGCCGCTGCGGTTATAGCACCCAATAAATATTTTCCTTTGGGATAGGTAACGGTATAATCTTCGCACCATTTTGCAGTTTCAAAAAACTTTCCTTTCATTTCTGCCATTTGGGTAGCGCGGTATAAATATTCTTCACTCTTTGGGTTTTGCGGATAGGCCATTGCAAAATCATGCATCTTGCGGCTAAGCGAATCTGGAATTTTATCCAATTGCAAATTGGGTGTTAAAAATGCATCTACTTTGGACAAAGCTGCGGCCATTTTATCTTGTTTGCTGGTGCACGCAAACAATAAAACCAGCATAGAAAAAGACAGGGTTCTAAACATAGGGCAAAAATAAGTCCTTCCAATGTTAAAAACTCAAGCGCAAATAATGGGAATGTAATTTTATTATTGCAGTATGGCTGAAAATGCAAGGTATACCGAAGAAGAAATAAGAAGTCTGGACTGGAAAGAGCACATCAGGCTGCGTCCTGGTATGTACATTGGCAAGCTAGGCGACGGAACTGCGGCAGACGACGGCATCTATGTTTTGGTTAAAGAAATTCTGGACAACTCCATTGATGAGCATGTTATGGGCAATGGGAAAAGGATAGACATACAAGTCGACGATAAAAAAGTTACCATCCGCGACTATGGCCGAGGCATTCCCTTGGGCAAAGTAATTGACTGTGTTTCTAAAATAAATACTGGGGGTAAATATGACAGCCGGGCATTTCAAAAATCTGTAGGGCTGAACGGTGTGGGTACCAAAGCGGTAAATGCGCTTTCATCCATGTTTGTGGTGCAAAGTTTTAGGGACGGCAAAACCAAAAGGGCTGAGTTCGCCTGCGGAGAAGTGACCAATGACCACAAGGAAACCACCACTACTGAAACCAATGGCACATACATTTGTTTTGAACCAGATAGCTCTGTTTTTAAAAATTACCGGTTTATTGATGAGTTTTTAACAGAGCAAATTAAAAACTACACCTACCTAAACAGCGCACTAACCATAAAATACAATGGAGAATCATACTCCAGCAAGCGCGGTCTTTTAGATTTGCTTGAACACAAGGTAAAAGTAGAAGAATTGCTTTACCCTGTGGTACATGTAAAAAGTGGAGACATTGAATTGGCTTTTAGTCACACACATTCCTACGGTGAAGAATATTATTCCTTCGTAAACGGACAATTTACAACCCAAGGAGGAACGCACCTTCAGGCTTTTAGAGAGGCATTTGTAAAAATGGTAAGGGAATTTTACAAAAAGGAATTTGATGCAACAGATATACGTGGTTCAATAAGCGCAGCTATCAGTATTCGTGTGATGGAACCCGTTTTCGAAAGCCAAACCAAAACCAAATTAGGCAGCGCGGATATGGGTCCGGATGGGCCTTCTATAAAAGTGGCTTTAATGGATTTCGTAAAAAAACAGGTGGATGATTATTTACACAAAAATCCACAAACCGCAGAAACCCTGTTAAAGAAAATATTGCAGAATGAACGCGAAAGAAAAGACATGGCGGGCATCCAAAAATTGGCAAAAGAAAGAGCCAAAAGAGCCAATGTCCACAACAAAAAACTTCGCGATTGCCGCACCCATTTGCCGGATGCCAAAAATGACAACCGTTTTGAATCTACCCTATTTATTACCGAGGGAGACAGTGCAAGTGGAAGCATTACCAAAAGCAGAAACCCAGATTTACAGGCAGTATTTAGTTTGCGTGGTAAACCTTTAAATTGTTATGGTTTAAAGAAAAAAGTGGTGTATGAAAATGAAGAATTCAATTTGCTTCAGCATGCACTGGATATTGAAGAATCTTTAGAAAATCTGAGATACAACAAAGTAGTACTAGCCACGGATGCCGATGTGGATGGCATGCACATCAGGCTTTTGATGATGACATTTTTTCTACAGTTTTTTCCAGATTTGGTAAGAAATGGGCATCTGTATATATTGCAAACACCTTTGTTTAGGGTAAGAAATAAAAAAGACACCATTTATTGCTACAGCGATGAAGAACGCCGAAATGCCATTTCAAAATTGGGTGTGAAGCCAGAGATTACGCGATTTAAAGGTTTGGGTGAAATAAGCCCTGACGAATTTGGACAATTTATTGGACCCGATATCCGTTTGGAACCTGTAATATTGAAAGCCGATGCCAGTATTGAGCAAATTTTAAGTTACTACATGGGCAAAAACACACCCGATAGACAAGATTTCATTATCCGCAACCTGGTTGTTGAATTGGACGTAGTAGAAGAAGCTGAAGTGGTTTAATTGTATTTAATTATTTTGAAATGAAACCAAAAATCCATTCAATTCAAAATACCCATTCAAAACAAATCCTTTGGCTTGCAATGGCAGCAATTCTGATTTTATTTTTATTCCTCTTTTATGCCAAACAAAGAGTACTGTACCAAGACAGTGCGTTTTTCCTTTTCCGCATTTGCAATTTAGAATCTGTAATTGAAAACCATAGGTACGCTGCTCAATTAAATTACTTGCTCGCTTATGTTGCGGCATATGTAGGATTGCCAATTAACCTGCTTATTTACCTTCTTTCCATGGGAAGTTTTGTTTTTGCATCGTTCACGGCTGCAGTACTTTGGCTTAAAACTAAAAATATTTACCTCTGCGCACTTCCTCTTCTTGCCTTGATTTTGCCAGGGCCCGAAATGTTTTTTTTGCCTGTAAGTGAAATGTACATTGCAATTTCATTTGCCATTTTTATGTTGGGTAGTTTTTATTTTAAATACAAATATGCCTTTCCTAAATATGCCCTGCCGAGTCTTCTTGGTGCATTGGCGTTTAATGCGCATCCTGGAATATTGCCATTGATTGCCACAATTCTAGCATGGAATTGGATAAACAACAGCCTAAAAGACTCCTTGATTCCAGGCATAATTATTGTTTCTTTTTCTATTTTAAAATCAAAATTTATCCAGAATTCCAGCTACGAGGAAGCTTTACTCTCTCAACTTTCTTTGAACGAATTAGGGAATCTTTTTCATTTCTGGAGTTGGGGTTATTTTATTTCGGCATTTAAAAGCTGGTTGTTTTTTCCAACCATTATGTTCATTTTTTGGATGATTCAACAATTAAAAATAAAAAAATATTTTGCAGCATTGGTTCTGTTTTTCACGACTGTTTTAAACGCTTTTTTTTTATTAATTATCTATAAAAATGGCGATTCAGACATGATTATGCAAAAAAGCTTTGCCCCTTTTGTAATTGGCCTTTCATTGCCTTTTGTGCTATCTTTAACCAAAACAAAACTAGCACACTATTTTAAATTCTCTACCGTATTGGTATCTGGTATTTTTGCGTTCGTTCAAATTATACAAGTCTCGGAATTTTATACAATTCGGTACAACAAATTGCAAAAAATTGTGCAGTACAAATCCATAAATAACAACGAAAAAGTATTTCAATCCAACAAAACTTTCAATCCAGAAGAATGGCGCGTTAGTTGGGCTATTCCTTACGAAACATTGTTAATATCTACTTTAGAAAACCGCAGACCTTTTACTATAAACCTGTATTATGGCGACAAGCCAGATTCTTCTATTTTGCAACAGGTTGGTATATTCTATGGGGCAGAATTTGCAGCCCCCATACAAACTATTACGTTAAACAAAAGGTATTTTAAGTTTCAAGATTCTGGCAAGTATTCTTTGACAAATCCCTGATTTAATAGGAAAGCCAGCCAGAGAAAGTTACCCAATAATAATAGGTCAACAAATTAACAGCCAAAAGGAACGCCGCCCACAATATATAACGTTTATAAAACCATTCGAAGATAGATTCAAACGCTATCACGTTGACAGCAAAAAAGCGTTGCATGGACAAAACGCTACCTGTGATAAGTGGAAAAATTGTATTAATTCCAACGAACAACATTCTGCCTTTTGTGCTCTTTCGCATGGCAAAAAAAGCGAGTATCAAAAGCAATAAAACATAAGCAGAAAGCAACTGATTGTCCCATTTTCCGTTTGCAAAAAACGACTCCCATGGCCAACAATAATGCCTACCCCAGTTGGCTTGCGCATTGGAAAAAGCAAAAGGATCTCCGCAGTAATACTTTAAATATATTGACCACGCGCAAACGCCAAAAAACGCACCAGAAAGAGCAAAAACCATTTTTAGTTTTCTGGCATTTGAAAATATTTTCAACCACTTGTTTTCATCCAACAGAATAAATGCCATGCCAATGGCCATTACCAAACCTGTAGGCCTGCAAAGCGACAAAAGGAATGTAGCTAAAAAAAGAAAATACCATCTGTTCCCTTTAATTTCTATAAGTGCCCAAAGTAGCAATATAGAAAACAATTGCTCCGAATAAAATGCGTGAAAAATATAGTGGTAAGGAAAACATTGGTATAAAAGGATAAAAACAAAAGCTTTTGAAGGTTGGAAATTGCTTTTTACCAAATACTTATACAAAACCGCAACCCATAAAATAGTGGTTAAAATGTGCAATATGAGGGCAGCAGGGATATAGTCGTGGGTTACATTTAGTAGAATGCGAATTAAAAAAGGATACAATGGGAAAAAGGCAAAATCTGGAACTATGCTGCCGGATACAATATTTTTGGGATACCAATCGCGTGCAATTTGATGGTACCATCCACTGTCATTTCTTGCAAGTACATCAAAAATATGATCCCAACCTTGCCAGCCATTGGGCAAAAGATTTCCAAAAACGACAAGAACCAGTTTTAAACCAAAAGTAAATAGAAGTGACCGTATTAAATATTTACGATAATCGTGAGGCATTTTGGGCAAAAATAAGCATTGAAACAAAAAAGCCATCCGAATTGGATGGCTTTTCAAAAATTATTGGAACATTATCAATATCTGTATTCGTCCTTTTTGTAAGGTCCGTTTACAGGTACGCCGATATAATCAGCTTGTTCTTTGCTTAATTGGGTAAGTTCCACACCAATTTGAGAAAGATGCAAACGTGCTACTTTTTCATCCAAATGTTTAGGCAACACATAAACCTCATTGTTATAATTGCCATGGTTTTTCCAAAGCTCAATTTGTGCCAAAGTTTGGTTTGTGAAAGAGTTACTCATTACAAATGATGGATGACCCATTGCGCAACCCAAATTCACCAAACGGCCTTCTGCTAAGATTATCAACTCTTTACCGTCCACGTTATAAACGTCTACTTGAGGCTTAATGGTATATTTGGTGCTTCCGTAGTTGTTGTTTAAATACTCCATATCTATCTCATTGTCAAAATGGCCAATGTTACAAACGATGGTTTTGTCATTCATCAATTTAAAATGTTCTTCAGCTACAATATTACAGTTACCAGTTGCAGTTACCACAATGTTTACACGTGGGATTGCAGTTTCCAAAGTTTTTACTTCAAAACCGTCCATTGCAGCTTGCAATGCACAGATAGGATCAACTTCGGTAACAATTACACGGGCACCTGCACCACGTAAGCTAAGAGCACTTCCTTTTCCTACATCTCCGTAACCACAAACAACGGCTACTTTTCCAGCCATCATAATATCCGTGGCACGACGAATTGCATCTACCAAACTTTCTTGGCAACCGTATTTGTTGTCGAATTTAGATTTGGTTACACTGTCATTCACATTAATCGCTGGAAATGGCAGAGTTCCTTTCTTCACTCTCTCGTACAATCTGTGCACACCAGTAGTGGTTTCTTCGCTAATGCCTTGAATACCTGCTGCCAATTCTGGATATTTGTCCAAAACCACATTGGTTAAATCCCCACCATCGTCCAATATCATGTTCAATGGTTTGCGATCTGCGCCAAAAAACATGGTCTGTTCAATGCACCATTCGTATTCTTCTTCTGTCAATCCTTTCCAAGCATAAACAGGTATACCTGCCGCAGCTATGGCAGCAGCCGCATGGTCTTGTGTAGAAAAAATGTTGCATGAACTCCAAGTTACCTCTGCACCTAGAGATTTCAATGTTTCAATCAATACTGCAGTTTGGATTGTCATGTGCAAACAACCTGCAATACGCGCACCCTTTAAAGGTTGCTCATTTCGGTATTCTTCGCGAATAGCCATCAAGCCAGGCATTTCTGCTTCAGCCATCTTAATTTCTTTGCGGCCCCATTCAGCCAAAGACATGTCTTTTACTTTGTAAGGAACGTAAGTTTGAGTTTCAGTTGTCATGTGTTATTTATCGAGGCACAAAGGTAATACGATAAACTCAAAAATCCTTGGCTTATGTAGACAAAGTGCCTACGCTTTGCGCGTTTTGTTTAAATTCCAATGAAAATCTCTTCAACAAAAACACGCAAATCGGGGAACAGTAAACTTTCTGCCCACATTCCAATTGTACTTGGCCTTATTCCAACAAATTTTCCATTTTGAAGGCTGTATATAAGAATTGTTTTCATTTCTGGCTGAACAATCCAATACTCTTTTACACCACTTTCTTCATATAAGTTAAATTTGGTTTCCAAATCGTGTTTGGAATTACCCGCAGAAAGTATCTCTACAACCAAATCCGGAGTGCCATTACAACCTCGCTTGTCTATTTTGTTTGAATCACAAACAACCGTCAAATCGGGCTGAACAACCGTAGAATCTTTGATTCCTGATGGCACAGGCAACCGCACGTCAAAGGGTGCAATAAACAATCTACAAGCGTGTTGTTTAAAAAAGGTTTTAAACGCATAATACAAATCACCTATCACCACTTGATGCCCCATACTCGGAGCAGGACTCATTTTCACAACTTTCCCTTTGATCAATTCCACCCTCTCCAAAAATGTCCATTTTAAATAATCCCAGTAGGTGTAAATAGTATCGGGCGACAAAACATACGATGTGCCGTCGGGCTCAGAAAATGACAATGATTCTGAATCTTCGGCAATTGCATAGGGTATTGGCTCTGGCTGATTTTGCCTCTCTCTTATGATTTCAACGGCAGTTTGAATAACCTTAAGTTTTAATTTTGAGCTGGCATCCCCTTCTGAGATAGCTTTATGAATAACTGGCTTAGAAATCCCTGTCCTTGCTGCAATCTCTTTCTGCAGACCATGAAAATAACCAGCTTGAATTCGAGGATCTTTGCTAAATACTTTGTCTTTTATTTGCATACCCCACAAATATACAAACAATAAGCAATATATTTGCCTTAAACCAATTTAAATCAAGTTTTTTTATCACTAAATCAAAATCCGCAGTTGCAGCCTTTGTTTACATGACTTTTAGACGCTGAACGTGGCGTACCACAACTTGCCAACAATACCATTGAAACAAGAAAAATTGAAATAAGAATGCGCGATTTCATTTGGAATGATAAATGTTACAAAGATAGAACGAAAAATTTAAACTAAAATTGCACCTAAAATTATGCTATTAAATATTTTCTCCGATGGATTGCATTTTTTACTGCACCTGAACGACTATTTGCAAAGCTGGATGCAAGAATATGGCAATTGGTTGTATGGAATTCTGTTCCTAATCATTTTCGTTGAAACAGGCCTGGTAGTAATGCCTTTGCTACCGGGTGATTCGCTACTTTTCGCTGCTGGTGCTTTAGCCGCAAACCCAGCCAACCATTTTAGCATTGCCATCTTAATTCCTTTGCTCATTTTGGCCGCATTGCTGGGCGACAACACCAATTACTTAATAGGAAGTAAAATTGGGGTTCGTATTTTCGACTTAAAATGGAAACTGCTTAAACGCGAATACCTAGAACAGACCCATGCATTTTTTGAAAAACACGGTGGAAAAGCCATAATCATGGCCCGTTTTGTACCCATCATTCGCACTTTTGCTCCTTTTGCAGCAGGGATTGGAACTATGAGTTACCGCAAATTCATCACTTTTTGCATTTTAGGCGCAGTTTTGTGGGTAGTCAGCATTACCACTCTCGGTTATTTATTGGGTAGAAATGAATGGATTCAAAAAAACTTCGAACTGGTGGTTTTTGGGATCATCGCCATATCCTTATTGCCTATTCTATTTCAATTCTTAAAAAATAAAATTGCAAAAAAGTGATTTGAAACTTTTGGGTTTGATAGGAAACCCTGTTTCTCACAGTCGGTCACCAGAAATTTTTCAGCGTTTTTTTAACCAGGAAAATAAAACAGTTTGGGTATATCAACTTTTTCATTTGTCAAAAATTACAGATTTAGAAAACCTGTTGTTGCAACATCCAAATTTAATTGGTTTCAATGTTACGGTTCCTTTTAAAGAATCAATTATTCCTTTGCTCAACAGCATTGGCGAAGGCGCAGAAAAGGTAAAAGCAATAAACACAGTTTTAATCACCCGGGAAGGCAACAAAACCAAGCTGCATGGAGAAAATACAGATATTTTGGGTTTCGAAAATCTAATTGACAAATTGACAGTACCCTTAAATTGCAAATGTTTAATTTTAGGTTCTGGAGGCTCCTCAAAAGCCGTTCAATATGTGCTTCACAAAAAAAACATTCCATTTCAAATTGTAAGTCGTAAAAATTCTTCCATTTCCTATAACGATCTCAATGCAGAAATAATCAACAACCACAAAATCATCATCAATACTACGCCACTTGGTATGACTCCACACAGAAACGAATTTCCTCAAATTCCTTATGAATTTATTGGACAAAATCATATCTGTATTGATTTGATTTACAATCCAGAAAAAACACTTTTTCTTGAACTTGCCGAAAAGAAAGGTGCTTTCATCCAAAACGGGCTGCCTATGCTGCAAGCTCAAGCAGAAAAGGCATGGGAATTGTTTAAATTAAATATATAATGAAATCCATTCTTTTTTTAATAGGCATTACCTTAAGTCTTAATGCCTGTGATTTGTTTCACAAAAATGGCAAAACCCATGAATCCCAGTTTGTCGTCTACGATACAAGTTCAACTTACAACCCCTTTGACCCGCTATCATCGGGTGAAACATGGACTGGTGATGGAGAAATTTTATTTGACAATTACAAGCCTACCAAAGAAAAAAAATGGGAGCTAAAACATACAGATTTAAGAGTCCGATTCGATTTTAAGCAACGAAAATTGCTTGGCGAGGCGGATATTTTAATATCTCCGTATGCTGTGCAGCAAGACACACTTTTCCTTGATGCCAAAAATATGGATATTGAATCCATTTGGAATTTACTTCCCAATGGGCAAATGCCAGAACACGCAATAGGTTCCAACCAAATATTCTATGTCGATAGTAGCTTATTAAAAATTTATTTAGGATCGTTTGTACAGCCTGGTGAAACCAAAAATATTCGAATTTTTTATACCGCTAAACCTTATGAAATTGGGAAAACAGGTGGCAACCTAGCTATTACGGATGATCGGGGTTTGTTTTTTATCAATCATGATTTGTCTGACCCCAGTAAGCCACGTCAAATATGGACACAAGGCGAAACAGAAAGCAACAGCCATTGGTTTCCTACCATCGATGCGCCCAACCAGAAAATGACCCAAACCATTCAAATGACCGTCCCCGATACAATGGTGACGCTGAGCAACGGAACGTTATTAAAATCAATTAAAAATACCGAAGGAACACGCACTGATTTTTGGGAACAAAAACAACCCCATGCGCCTTACTTGACAATGATGGCTGTGGGAAATTGGGAAATAATAAAAGACAAATGGAGAAACAAAGAAGTAAATTATTTGGTTGAGAAAAAATATGCTCCATTTGCCAAATTAAATTTCGGAAACACCCCAGAAATGATGGAGTTTTTTAGCCAATATACCGGCGTTGATTTTGCATGGGACAAATATTCTCAAGTTGTTGTTCGGGATTTCGTGAGTGGGGCTATGGAGAATACCAGTGCCACTGTGCATATGGAAGGTTTACAACAAACCCCGGATTTATGGAAAGACAAATCTATGGAAGACTATGTGAGTCACGAATTGTTTCACCAATGGTTTGGAGATTTAGTTACAACTGAAAGTTGGTCTAATATAACCCTCAATGAGAGTTTTGCTACTTATGGCGAGTATTTGTGGCGAAAACACAAGTACGGACAAGAATCTGCCGACTTTATCCTAGACGATTTTAGAAACAACTACAATTGGCTTGGGTTTGATGAAGGAAAAAAATTGGTGCGCTACGATTATGGCAAAGTAGGTGAACTCTTTGACGCTGTAAGTTACCAAAAAGGCGCTTTAATTTTGCACATGTTGCAATACACTATAGGTGAAAAATCCTTTAGAAGTGGAATAAAAAATTATTTACAAAACCACATGTTTGGAAATGCAGAAGTAGCTGACCTAAGAATGGCTATGGAAAATGCCACAGGCAGAGATTTAAATTGGTTTTTCGACCAATGGTATTTTGCAAAAGGGCATCCAAAAATACAACTGGTTTTGCAAAATGAGCCTGGAGATAAAAAGCAACAATTGTATATACAACAAACGCAAACAAACCGAAATTGTTTTAATTTTCCAGTCCGTATTGAATGGTCAGAAAATGGACAAATAAAATCAAAAAAGTTATTCATTACCCAAAGAAATACCATTGTAAATTTAGAGTGTGACGTAAAACCAGATTGGTTTGTATTTGATGCCGACAACACGCTACTTTGCACTATTGAATATAGCCTAACTGACATTGCCGACATTGAAAAGCAAGTAACACTTCTACATAACGCATACCAGCACACGGCATCCCAAAGTTTAAAAAATAGATTGTTTGAACAAGCTGCAAATCTCACAGAATTTTCAGAAAGCGATGCCGTTAAGAAATCGTTTGCCCCTTTTCTAAGGGAATCTTTAAAATCCACTTATCCATATATACTTTCAAGGGCTTTGCAATTTAAAATCACCAATCTAAATCAAGATGGGTGGAACGACAACATTACACAAGACACAATTGTTGCCCTATTAAACAATAAATCTATTCCATCTGATTGCAGAGCCCAAGCAATTTCTGCACTTTATTACATGAAAGCCCCAAATCACTTAATTTTAAAGTACACAACGGACTCCAGCGTTGCAGTTAGTTATAGGGCAATTCTAATGCTGAATAACGACAGCGTTTCAAACACCCAATGCCTATCTTACATGCGCCTCGAAAGCCGGAGCATTGTGGCCCAATATTGGGCTAGTGAATTAATAAGTTCGGGCAAAATAAATAAAATTGAAATCCTTGAAAATTTTCTAAGTAACAAAAACATAGAACTTTCAAATTTTTCTAATGTTGCTAGAATTGCATTGGGAGAATCGAACAACGAAGAAGACATTCAAATCATCCGATATTTCTATTCACAATTTCAAAAAACAAATCAAATAAATTTATTGAAAATATTGGCAATGAACATTCGCGATGAATACACCGATTTAAAAAGACAATTGACAAATAGTGACGATCAAGAAGATGCGTCTCTTAAAGCAATAAAGGAAAAATGCAAATTGTATGAAGAAGTGATTGAAAGTAGTAAAAAATAAAACAATCACCTACTCCATGAGTAACTGTGCATCATTGTGATTAAATTTGCGGAAAATTCCAAATCCATAATTCTGAACGCTTCCGAACTTCATATTGGCCAAAATGCACGAATAACAAGGCTAAATGATAGCCCTATTACCCACAAATTATTTGAGATGGGCTGTGTACCTGGCACCAAAATTTCACTTGAATTTAAATCGCCTGCAGGAGATCCAATTGCATTGGACATTGATGGTTATATATTAGGATTGCGTTTATCCGAGGCAGAAATCATTCAAGTGGAGCCAGAAATTGGATGAACCACGCCTAAATATAGCCCTTATCGGAAATCCCAATTGCGGAAAAACCACTCTTTTCAACAGACTCACGGGGTTACGCCAAAAAACAAGCAATCTACCCGGCACTACCGTAGATCAAAAGCGAGGAATATGGAAAACACAACAACATACCTACTATTTAAACGATTTACCAGGAATATATAGCTTGTACACCCATTCCGAAGAAGAGATTATGGTGGTTGAAAGCTTACT
This sequence comes from Bacteroidia bacterium, assembly GCA_038317095.1. GTDB lineage: Bacteria > Bacteroidota > Bacteroidia > NS11-12g > UBA955 > JAGXTF01. The sequence continues at coordinate 17,668 of JBBQBB010000038.1, forward strand.
AGGAATTGAAAATTTTCAAAAACCCGATATCCTTATCTATGTAATGGATGCATCAAACCTGCGTAGAAATTTATTGCTTTTTTCTCAGGTGTCGGAACTTGGTATTCCCGCAATTGCAGTGTTAACTATGAATGACACCGCAAAAAGGCGAGGCCTCGCCATTGATATGGCAAAACTAGAAGGTGAACTTGGCATTAAAACCTGCAATGTCAATCCCAAAACTGGAGAAGGCTACTCAGCTTTGGAACTGAATATCACTGAAGCTTCTATTTCACAAACATTCCCATTTCAAAACCATATTGAAGCAAGGCTAGTTGACTTTTTCAACCACAAAGAAATAAAGGGTCTGGCTGCAGAAACTTTGTTGAGATATAAAAGAATTGAAACCGTGGTGCAAACTTCGACCACAAAAGCACTGGGTTTGGCAAAAAACCTAACCCATAAGTTGGATAAAATATTTACGCATAAACTTTGGGGGTTTTTAGCCTTTGCCACTATAATGTTAACTATTTTTCAAGGCGTTTTTACTTTGGCAGATTACCCAATGACTTGGATTGAGAACGGTTTCGCAATATTGGCACAAACTTTAAAAGTTGCTATGCCAAATGTATTTCTCTCTCATTTGTTGATTGATGGAATCCTTCCAGGTTTGGCAGGCGTTTTGGTTTTTATCCCTCAAATAGCCATACTCTTTTTCTTTATTAGTATTTTAGAAGACAGCGGCTATATGGTAAGGGCCAGCTTTATAACGGATAATTTAATGCGTAAACTTGGACTGAATGGCAGATCTGTTATTCCTTTGATTGGCGGCTTTGCATGCGCTATTCCTTCAATTCTAGCAACTAGATCCATAAAAAATCGTCACGAACGCATTGCAACCATGTTTGTCATTCCACTCATGAGTTGCAGTGCACGCCTGCCAGTTTATGTTCTTTTGGTTGCCATTGCCGTTCCTACAAACTCACATTGGGGTCCATTTGGCCTTCAAAGCGTTGTCATGACTTCCGCTTATTTTTTAGGAATAATTCTAGCAGCAATTATTTCAAAAGCCATGTATTGGTTTAGAAAAAAAGAAATTGAAGGCGAATTTATTTTAGAAATGCCTGCTTTTCAAATGCCAAGAATCGAAAATGTACTTAAAACGGTTTGGTACAAAAGTGCATCCTTTGTGCAAACTGCTGGGAAAATAATTTTATTTATTTCAATTGTATTGTGGTTTTTAAGCAGCTATGGCCCAGGCGATTCGATAGAATCCGCAAAAAGACAAGTGACATTGGCACTCTCAAAAACGACAAACATAACCCAAGAAGAAAAGACTGCCGAGATAGCCAAAGCTACACTAGAAGCAAGCTATGCCGGCCAAATGGGAAAATTCATTGAACCTGCCATTGAACCCTTAGGCTACGATTGGAAAACTGGAATTGCATTGATATCATCCTTTGTTGCACGAGAAGTTTTTGTTGGAACCATGAATACTTTGTTTCCAAACAATTCGGGGAAAGATATTAAAGGCATTCGTTCCAAAATGCAATCTATGAAAAACCCAAAAACTGGAAAGCCATTGTATGGGGCAGCCTATGCGCTAAGTTTAATAGTTTTTTATGCTTTTGCCCTACAATGTGTGAGCACATTGGCCGTAATGCGAAGAGAAACCGGGGGCTGGAAATGGCCCATTTTACAGTTTACCCTCTTTGGAACCATTGCATACATCGCATCTTTTATTACCTTCAATTTGGCAAATTTATTCTTATAAAATCAAGATTGGCGCGGTTTTTGCACTACGGTGTACTTGCATAATTCTCTCATATTCAATGCGTTTTATTGAAAAAAAGAATTAATTTTGCGCCCCCAAATTACCCAATAAAAATTTTTAAAACCATAAATGAGGCAACTTAAAATATCTAAGCAATTTACAAACAGAGAAAACAAATCTCTAGACAAATACTTAAATGAAATCTCCAAGGTATCCATGATTGATGCCCAAGAAGAGGTTGAACTTGCACGCAGAATTAGAGAAGGCGACCAAGCTGCTCTCGAAAAATTGGTAAATGCAAATTTGCGTTTTGTAGTTTCTGTTTCGAAACAATACCAAAACCAAGGCCTTACCTTGGGGGATTTAATTAATGAAGGCAATATGGGCTTAATTAAAGCCGCTAAACGCTTTGATGAAACCCGTGGTTTCAAATTCATCTCTTATGCAGTTTGGTGGATTAGACAAAGTATCTTACAAGCTTTGGCAGACCAAAGCCGTATTGTGCGGCTTCCCTTAAACAAAGTAGGTAGTTTAGGTCGTATTACCCAAATGGCCGCTAAACTTGAGCAAGAATTGGAAAGAGAAGCAACCCCTGACGAAATTGCAGAAGCTTTGCAGGTGCCACTTTCTGAAGTTGAAAACGCGTTGCGCAGCAGTGGCAGACATTTAAGTATTGATGCTCCATTGGCAGACGGTGAAGACAATACTTTGTTGGGCGTTTTGGATCAAAACGATGAGCCAAATCCGGATACCCCCTTAATTAACGAGTCACTGCAGAATGAAATTAACCGCGTTATATCTACCCTTAGCGATAAAGAACGCGATGTTTTGAAATACTATTTTGGATTGGACGGCAATGCCGCCCACACCTTGGAAGACATTTCAGAGAAAGTAGGATTAACCCGCGAAAGGGTTCGTCAAATCAAAGAAAAAGCTTTGCGCAGATTGCGCAAATCCAGCAAATCGAAAGTACTCAAATCCTATTTAGGATAAAATAAAAAAACCCGAATGAAACATTCGGGTTTTTTTATACATTATACTATATAATTCTATTCTACGTATATCTTCACCACCAATTCTAAAATATTCTTGGGTGTGTTTTTATCTTTTAAACTTAGATAAACAAAATACATTTGTCCTGATTCTAAGGCATTCGTCGATTTATGTTTAACTTCAATTTCCTTTTTTTTGCCTGGCATAGAGTGACCCACGGTTGATTCCAACACATCCAAATTCTCTTCCACAGTTTCTCCCTTGGCATTTAATATCTTCAGCACTCCAAGTGGTGCTGCTTTCCCATCTACCAGTTTCCACCCTTCCAAACCCTTAAGTGTAAAAGCGATTTTTTCTCCTTTCTTTATTTTGTAGATAAAATTATTTCCCGTCAATCCAGCAAATTCAAAAAAGTTGAAATGTAAGCCTACAGAATTTGACCGCATTCCCTTAGAATCTTTGCTGGTGTAGGCAATTACCTTATTTGTCAGCCGTTTTGAAGCTGCAACAACAACCAAATTGTATTCAAACATGATATAACCACCACCCGTTCGGTCGAAAACTCTTGTCACAATTTTAATTTTGCTACCCACTTTTGTTTGGGCATCAAATGTCCACGACAAAGAAATATCATTCAAGCCTCCATTAGGTGCCACTCCTGTGCCATTAAAAATATCCTTGGAATATGAAACTGGCTTGCTTGACCCATTTGAAACAGTAACTTCTGCACCGTAATAGTTCATTTTATTGCTGTCGTTAAAGCCAAATGGTTTTTCTACGGCAATTGTAAACTTTAAATTTTGCGGGATGTTGTTACCTATTATGGCGGAAGCATCCATCGTTTTCAACGATATATTGCTATACTGCAATCCCTCATAATTCACCTTAATACCCCAAAGTGGAATCACATCAAAAGCCGGGCCAGCAGCCCACGCGCTAAACATTGGGAACAAACCCAAGAATCCTAAAAATGCTATTTTCAAATACTTCATCGTATCAAGGTTATTGTACCTTGATATACAAATATTTTGCCATCTATGTACCTAAATGATATTTCGTAGCCATAAACACCTTCTGGGGCTTGATCGCCCTTATTATCTCTACCATCCCATGGCAATTTCGGATCTTTAGATTCAAACAATTTCCCGCCCCAACGGTCAAAAATTTGCATTTTGAATTTGGACAATCCAAAAATGGTACTTGGACCGAAAGTTTCGTTCAGACCATCATTGTTTGGTGTAAATGACGTAGAAATCCACATTTGCAATTCTGGCTTCAAATAAATCAATTTGGTAATTGAATCTGTGCAGCCATCGGTATTGATAACCCAAAGTTTAACCGCTTTGCGCCCAGTGTCTGTAAATGTTTTGAAAACTGGACCACCCGTAAAATCGGTAGAACCGTTGTAAAATGTCCACAGATATCCACTTGCGCCAGAGCCGGTAAAGGTTAGCTTATGGTCTGTTTCTATTCCCCTAGATGTCAATTGTTCAAAATCAAAATTGGCTTTCGGCAAAGCAAAGGATTGAATGGACAATGGACCACCCACCGCCGTACAACCTTTATCTGAAGTTACTGTGCAGCTAGCATTCCAAGTATTGGCGGTTGAATAGGCATGCAATGGGTCTTGTGTTTTCGATGTACCTCCATCGCCAAATGTCCAGTTATAAGAAACAATGGAACCCGAATTTATACTGCCATTGGCGGTAAACTGTATATCTTCACCCGTACATTCATCATAGCCAGAAATACTAACTGTAGGAGACTCGGCTACATAAATGTTTTTGGTAATATTATCAGTGCAACCAAAGCCAGACGTTGATGTAAGTTTAATTTGATAAGCACCCGTATCTGCCATAATTTGGTTTGCAATATTTTGGGTATTAAAAGTACTTCCAGGTGTAAAAACCCACTGATAGCCCATACCCGTTGAACCATTTAATAGCGTGGTGTTGTTAAACACAAAACTATTTCCTGCCAAACATTGATTTGGATTGTTGATGGTGAAATCCGCTTTTGGAACAGGCATCAAAACTACTGGTTGAGTAACCGAATCTTTGCAACCTTGCGGGTTTGTGGTTACCACCAATTTTACATTAAACGTATTGGCACTTCCATAATTTTTTTGCACCACATCTTTGGTGGCAGCGGTTGTTGCATCACCTAAAGACCATTTGCTGGTAAAAGCGCCTCCAAAAGCGGTGGTATTCATAAAATCAAATTTGTACAAACCGAAACAGGCAGAATCTTTACTTTTAGTAAAAGCAGCCACTGGGTTTGGGTCTACCACCATTTTTCTCGTTGCTGTGTCTGCACACCCTTGACTGGTAGATATAATAAATTTGACATTAAATGTATTCGAACTGGCGTATTTATGACTAGGAACAGCAATGGTCGAGTTCGATGCATCGCCAAAAGTCCAATTGTAATTGGCTGTAACACCGGCTACGTTAAAGGTTGAATTGGGGGTAAAAGTAAAATCATTCCCTTTCAAACATTGTGCGGAATCATTCACCGCAAATTGGGCTAGTGGAGATGAATTCACCTTCAAAGATCTTGTTACACTGTCTTTGCAGTTATAGGTGGTTGTGGTTACAACCATTTTCACATTGTAGTTGCCATAAGTGGCAAAAGTTTTCTTAGTTATTGTTTTTGCAGTACTGGTGGTTGCATCACTAAAAGTCCATTTCCTACTAGCTATTGTTCCTTTGCTCACTGTACTCGCATCATTCATGTCGTAAAAGTGCCCTTTAAAACACAAGGATGAGTCCGTAAATGCAATTTTTGCTACAGGCTCTGGGGCAACATAAACTGTCTTTTTAATGGAATCTGTGCATCCCTTGTCCGAAGTATTGTAAAGTCTTACAATCCAATTGCCAGTATCCGTAAATTTGATATTGTTCAATATTGATACACCACCTGTCACTACTTTCATGTATTTCCATTGGTTGGAAAACAAAGAACCTTTAGGTAAGGTCGTCCCCTCGATAAAAGTGAAGCTATTTGCTTTTTTACAAACATCATTGGTTGTTGCTGTCATGGCCATAACTGGCAATGGATTTACAACAATCATGGAATCCGCAGTATCTCGGCAATTATAGGTTGTTTCTGTAATTAACCGCACCTTAAATGTATTGTATGTGAGATAAGAATGTGTGACTTTCAAACCCGTCGCGGTGCCTCCATCTCCAAAATCCCAATAGGTGGTTTTTATTCCACCTTGCCCTGTGGAGGAATCTTCAAACGTGGCAAGTTCCTTTTGGCAATATTCAGGCTTTTGCGTGGTGAAAACTGCGCTTGGAAAACCAACCACATTTAACGTAGCGAAAGTGGTGTCTTTGCATCCATTCTGAGATATTATTGTATACTTAATAGGATATGCACCTAGAGTATCAAAACGAATACGGAATCGTTTCAAGCTAACAATTGAATCTTTTACCTTTGGCCTTGTTAATACCCACTTTGAAGATTTGTATGAATCACTTTTGTATACTGAACTGTCGGTCAATGCAAAGAAATTCTGGCTATTGCATTTATTGGCGGTGTCATAACCAATTTTGGCAACAACAGGATTGAATTGTTGAACCAATGTTGAATCAATCAATATGCAGTTGGTAGCTGTGTCTCTAATTCTTAGCCAAACTTTTCCAGGCAATGTTGCAGTGTATGAACTCTTCACGGAAGAATCCTGCCATTTGTAAAGATACTTCACATTAATAGGGGCGTCAAACTTCATGCTCAAACTATTGGTACATTGGAACAAGGTATCGGGCATGTTGTACAAAGGACCTGGTTTTATTGTAACAATTTTAGACCTCGTTATAGTATCATTTGTTCCACAAGCCCCTTGAATAATGGCTTGCATCACCACATAAAATGAACCTGTCTTTTTAAAACTATGCACTACAGATTTTCCGGTATCCGTAAATCCGTCGCCAAAATTCCACAGGTATTTTTTTACATTTTTAACCACAGTTATCGCCTTCAATGTTACAGGCACATTCGGACATTGGCTGGTTCGGGTAACAGAAAAATCAAAATCTAAACTCTCAAACAAAGCTCCAGCGCAATAGGAATAACTTTCAAACTGACCCATACCATAGACTACGACAATCAAACCGGAGTCACATTCCACAGTATTGGTAGATGGGTTGGCAACGTTTACCTGAAGATAGGAGTGTCCAGCGCAGGCAACGTCCACAAAAGATGCACCAGACAAAAGAGTACCGTTAAGTTTAACTGCATTTTTTGCGCTTGTAGCCACCAATATATTAATGTAATGTCTGTTCATATTGTTGGTGGTAGCAGTACCCACAACCGTTTTTAGCAATTTTTGGCTTTGATCTGGCATAATCAATATGGCAGGATCGCCATAGCCCCCCGAAGTTCCAGAGCAGGTACCCCCGTTTTTCATGTATTGTATTACATATATAGGACTATCCGCAGTGACACAAGCGGCAACTGCAGAAGTTATATCTTGCGTATAATATGTTCCAGCATTTCTGACAGAGCCAATGTAAACACCATTCACCGAAATTTTGGTATTAGGCTTTGTTGCTATAACCCTAAAAACATAGCCTTTGGTGTTTGTCATAAAAGGCATCAAAACATGCTTCCTTCCCAAAATATTAATTGGGAAAACTTGGGTATATAAATGATCTACTGCAGTCCCACAAGCATTGCTAGGAATTCGAACAGAACGCATGCCAGAAAATAAATTAATTTTACCGCATCCATTGATCACCCTTACACGGGTGCCTGACAAATCACCTACACTTGAAGAATTGCTTGCACTTCCATCTGTAAATTTACTTTGCACTTGGTAGATTTGGCCTTTGGACAAGGTTATTGTAAAAGGAGTTCCTGCAACCTTGCCAGATTCTAATGCAGTTGTAGGCGTTATTTCTACCTGTACATTGGCATCCATACCTACAACCACAAATTCACTAGGCATATATTTACCGCCACTGGCAGTTTGGGTTGGAGTGTATGCCGCTACATAAAATTCCGGCGCTTTGGGTATGGATTCATAGGGCAAAACGAAGGTACCATCCGTACGATATTGTTCCAAATTTAACGTATAAACATTCACTGGATCCTTGGCTACAACCCTTACGCTTCTTTTACTTTCAATATCAGAAGATGGTTTTTCATAGCCTTGCGGATAATAGAAATTGGGGTCCATAGAAACACGATTTACCACACCCGCAGTGATGTTTTTTGTAAATGCAGTGCCTCCAATCCTTGGATTGTCAATAACCACACTCGTATTTACTTCACTGGTAATAAAAAGCAACAATGAATCTGGATATCCGCCAGATCTTGCTTCCATTTCCATGAAACTTAAATAAAACAATTTACCTGTGGAAGACAGTTGGGCGCTGATTTTTCCTGTTAGGGTAATTAAACCAATGGCAAATAATGCCTTGATTGATAACTTCATAACTGCGAATGTAACTTTTTTTTCTCGAATATTAATTCACAATTAAAATGACCAATTTTTTATTTTAAGAAAATGACATTCCTGTGACACTAATACATTATAGTGTTATCTATCAATATATTACAGCACTGGCAATCAATTCAGCATGGTGGTAAATTGCCAAGAATTGACCCGGAGTGACCGCTTTTTGGGCGTTTTGAAATTTTGCAAAATACTTTCCATCCAAGTTAACCAGCTCGCCGTGGAAGAGATTTTGCCTATATCGCACCTTCATTTCAAACAATTGGGTTTCGCCAATGTTGAGTGCCAAATCGTCCCTGAGCCAATGCATTCCGGCACCATCCACAGTCAATGCGCGAATAGACAATGCGGGATGATCGTCGCCTTGGCCAACATAAACAATGTTATTTACGACATCTGTTTGCAATACGAACAGGGGTTTTACCATGCCCCCAATGTGCAAACCTTTGCGCTGACCCAAGGTATAAAAATGTGCTCCTTGGTGGGTTCCTACTTTAATTCCATCTGTTGTCAAAAATACAGGGCGTTCTGCCAATTCTACAGGATTGGTGGAACCATTTTGCATTTTCAGATACGCCAAAACTTTAGGTGCATTTGCAGAAATTTCAATAACATCGCCCACTTTCTTTGACAATTTCTGCTGTAAGAATTCCGGCAAACTCACCTTTCCTATAAAACACAAACCTTGACTGTCTTTCTTGGCCGCGGTGACTAGTTTTGCTTCTTCAGCCAATCTCCTTACTTCGGGTTTCAATAAACCACCAATTGGAAATAAAGCTTTTGACAATTGGCCTTGGGTTAGCTGGCATAAGAAATAACTCTGGTCTTTATTTGGATCTTCACCAGCCAATAAATGGTATGTTCTATTTCCATTTATAATTGATTCTGTTTTTTGAACGTAATGACCCGTAGCGACAAAATCAGCACCAAGCTTTAAAGCATTTTTTAAAAAAATATCAAACTTAATTTCACGGTTACATAGCACATCCGGATTAGGAGTTCTACCCGCTTCGTACTCGTTGAACATATAGTCTACAATGCGTGTTTTGTAATCTACAGACAAATCTAAAACTTGGAATGGAATGTCCAATTGTTCTGCAATAAGCATTGCGTCGCGGCTGTCATCAATCCAAGGGCAATCATCTTCTAAAGTAACAGAAGCGTCGTTCCAATTGCGCATAAAGAGTCCGATTACTTCATGGCCATCTTGCTTTAGCAACAGCGCCGCCACAGAGCTATCCACTCCTCCGCTTAATCCTACAACTACCCGCGCCATTTGGTGTGCAAATTTACCATCGAACAAGCACAATCAAAGTAAAATTCTGCGAAAACGAGTTCAATATGCACCTTCTCGTTTGCGTAAAAACCATTCCAAAGAAAAGCAAATGACTATGATTCCAAAAAACCATTTCCAATGAATTAATTCCGTGACTTTATACGCTTGGGTAATTAGGCTTGGATTGCTTTTTTTATTTTTCAACTCGTCTACCAGCTTTTTTAAGTTTACAAATGAAAAGAATTTGCCATTATTTGCTTTTGCAATATTGCGCAGTAATGCATGGTTTGCCACCGTATTTTCCATTTCAATAGGTCTGTTGGCCACTGTAAACCTTCCACCAGAAGTTTCGTTTTTACCCCCCTTATGAATGGCAGAATATGTGTAATCGCCAATACCCAATTGGCCCATATCCAGTTTATACCTTTTTAAATTTTTGGCAAACTTTGCAGTTTTGTGAAATCCATTTTTACTGTCTATTGAAATTTCGCAGTCTGCACGGTTGTCCAACTCCATGTTTTCATTTACAAATTCTGCGATAATCTGAACGCTTTCCGTAGCATCCACATCCGGATTTTCTACAAACGTGGTAAACTGCATTTTTGCTTCATTCAAGCTAAGATATTGAATGGTATTCAAGACCAAATGATCGAACAATTTTTGGTTCTTGTTAATTTCATAATCTTTAAGCCTCCATTTCCAAAGGCCTTCTCCAAATAGCCAAGCCTGTCGGCCACCATTTAGCTGTGCAAAACCCCAAAGGGGCATTTGGGTATTTACATTGCCTATTTTTTGAAACAATAAAGATTTAAAACCATTGCCCACCTTATACCGCCCAAAATGTGAAAGTAACGGCGGCCAATTTTTAACTTGTGTTGCCAAATCACCGTCGACTAAAAACTCTGCAAAATCTGCATTCAAATTCGCTTGCGTTAAGTTTGACCCATCACCGGTTTGTAAATCAAAGCCAAATTCTGAACCGTTGAGAAGTCTAGGATTGCATTGTTCACTAAAAATTACCCAAACGCCCTTTTTTCCCGTAACTATTTGGCGCAACCATTTTAATTCAGCGTCATTCGCTGGAAAACCATGGCAGATAGCTACATCAAAAGCATTCGCTGTGGGCAAGTTTCCCGCCTCATATTTTTTCACTTCATACTGTAAATTGGACTCAAAGGTTCTAGAAATTGCCGCTACATCTGGGTGAGCCGAGTGAGCCATTATGGCCACTTTACGCCGGGTATCGGTTACATTAACCCACACCCCTTTTTTATTGTTTAGTGTATTGTTTTCATTTTGCAATATGGGTATTACCACCTCATAGTGTTTAATGCCCACTTTTGTAGGATTGACCAAAAATGAAAGTTTTGCAAAATCCCCTTTGGAACCTGTTCTAGTCCATAATTGCCTGCCTATTTTAACGCCATCTTCCCACAGTTCTATAGGAATTTGACTAGAAAAAATCCCCTCCACGCGAATATTGGCTTCAACCGTAAATTCATTTTCAAAAAAAACCGTTGAGTTAGACTCAACAGTTGAAACCCAAGCATCGGGATAAACAACAGTATCACCTAAACCCACCGTAAAAATAGGCGCAGGTTTATTTAACCTTTGAAATAGAGGATTAATCCCAAAATTCTGAATGCCATCAGAAATCAATACCAGCGCCGCTATATTTTTACCCTCTTGAATTTCATTGGTATAATCAAAAACAGACGAAATGGATGTTTTACGGTTGTTTAAAACTGTATCTGTAAAATTTTGAACGCTTTCTGAAAAACTGTACATTTTCAAATCAAATTTACTGGACAATGCATTGAATGCTTCTGCGACTTTGCTTTTCAATTGCGGGGTATCGGCGCTTGAAATAGACATGCTTTGATCCAGATAAACCAAAAGAGTGGGCTTAATTTCTTGGTTAAATTTGATTTTAACTATGGGGGAAAGTAACAAAGCAAAAATTAAAAACAACCCTACAAAACGCAGCAAACGCATCAGCCATAACAATTTGTTGTTTTCAAAGAAATGTTTGCGATACAATAACCAGGTGAGCCCGCCTGCTAAAAACGCACAAAGTGCAATAAACCAAAGGGGGGATAATGTAATGATTTCGAAGCCCAAAATTTGCCTTTTAAAATATTTTATCTGATTTTGTATAAAAAAAGGCCTGCGAAAGCAAGCCTTTTAATAAGCTCTATTTTTTATTTAAATTTTTACAAATTGTTTGCGCAGTGTATTTTGAGAACCTGCTACCTCAATTACATAAACTCCTTTTGCCAAATCTGCAATATCCATGGCATTTTTACCAGCAACACCAGAAATGTTTTTCACCACAGCCCCTTGGGCATTAATCACCGAGATTTTGCCTAAAGAATTTGTAAATACATTTAGCTGGTTGGCGGCTGGATTTGGGTACAATTGAAAATCCAATGTAGAAATAGTTGTAACACTAGCTCCATATTGCACCATAACTGTAGCAATGACCGTATCGCGCTTGGTGGGATTGTTGATGCCGTAAATCTCGTACTTAATAACCGCGGTATCCGCAAAACCTTCAGGATATACGGTAATTTTTAGATTGACTTTTCCATTGTTCGCAACGGTTTGAAAAGTATCGTCTACAAAAGTGGCCCTGCAATTGAAATCATCACAGAATTGGACAATCCATTTCGCCGGAAAATCAACACCAATCTTCTTGTATGCCACACGTGTAGCAGTTCCAGATTTATTGGTTAGATACAAATGGACGTCGGTAGGATCTGTATGGGGAATCGTGAAATTTTGAATTTTACCGTTGTCAAATGTCACACCCTGTGCGGATGCATTCAATGAAAAAAACACAATTACTGAGGAAAGCACTATTTTAAACATAGATGCAAATATAACATTTTTAGGAAGATTCAAAGTCAGAGATTTATCATAAACCAAAATTGTCGTCCACGAGGGCTGCCGCTTCAAGCAATACACAAGCTTGGCCAATGTATAATGGATGATCAAGAATTGTTAAATCTGAAACTTCCAAATTGTGCCGGTTAAACCAAATGGTTCTAATCCCAGCATGAATTCCCCCTTTAACATCGGTTTCCAAATTGTCTCCCATATAAATGGCTTCTGATTTCAGGCATTCACCCATATCCAATGCCAAATCAAATACTGCTTTGTTTGGCTTGGCAAAACCTGCAGATTCTGATGTTACCATAAAGTCAACGAAGGGTTGAATACCAGCGTGTTTTATTTTAAGATTTTGGGTTTTATCAAAGCCATTGGTAAGCAATCCAATTTTGTATTTGGCACTCATTGCTTCCAAAAAAGGCAATGCCCCTGAAATTAAACGCGTCATAACAGGACAAATTTCCAAATATTCTTCCCAAATGGACTCCGGATGATCTGTCTCAGGGATACCCATTTGTCTGAAAGTATCGGCAAACCTTTCTGTTCTTAAAAAGTCTTTTTCGATCTCTCCATTTTCATACCGGGTCCAATAAGTTTTATTTACCTTTTGGTATAATGCAACAAATTGCTGCACGTTATACCCACTTTTGAAGTGCAAATGGTGGCTGTGGAAAAGGGTTGTTAGTGCATCTTCGGCATTTGCGTCAAAATCCCAAAGTGTATTATCCAAATCCAGCAAAAGCAATTTAACAGAAGGGACAAGCATTCTGTCAATTGGCTCCGTAACCTGATGTAATGGTTACCCTGGCTGTTTTTAATTTGTTTGCGGTATTAAAAACACCACCCCAACTAAAATCTTCATTTTGGTATTGACCCGTAATTTGAAATACGCCCAAGGTAGATTTTTTCAGTGCCCCCAATTTGCTTCCAGCTGCAGTTGCAATTTTTTCAGCACGCAAACGTGCATCTGCGGTTGCTTTTTCAATCAAACTCACCTTCAAATCGCTGAGCCTTGTAAAATAATATTCCGGATTTTGGCTGTTAAACTCCAAGCCGTCTTCAATTAACGCCATAGATTCACGGCTGATTCTTGCCACTTCATCTACCCTGCGGGATTTTAGCGTGACCGTTTGAGACACCTTATGACCCAAAAAAACACTTCTGCTGACTCCATTTTCATTGCGGTATTCAAATAGTTTTTCTGTACTCATTGTTCCAAAAACAATTTCGGAATCGTTCACGCCTTTTCCTTTTAAAAATGCAGTTACCTTATCTTGGTCGGCTTTAACATCTTGGTAAACCGCCTTTAATTCCGCACCAGTGCGGCTAAAATTGGCATTCCAAACTATAAGGTCACTTGTAAAATCAACCTCTGCCATTCCTGTAACATTTATATACTCTCCGGCTGGTTTTCTTTTAAAACCGTCTCCAACGAACCAGGCAGCAACAATTAAACCCAATGCAGACACAATTACTGCCATTATATTACGCGATACGCCGGTTACTGGAATTGCCATACTTTTGAAATTTCGGTTTTGAGTGAATTAAATATTTCTTCTACTTCCCCTATGCCTAAAACGCCAACGTAACTGTTTTTTAGGGAATAGTATTCTTGCAAAGGTAAGGTTTTGGATTGGTATTCGCGGAATCTGTTTCGGATGGTGTCTTCGTTCTGGTCATCTGCCCTGTCGCTAGTAATACCTCTCAGCAATAGGCGTTTCACCAATTCATCCTCCTTTACTTCCAAGCCCAGAACTATACCAATTTTTTGTTTAAATCCAAGTAGCATGTTTTCCAAGGCATCTGCTTGGGTTACTGTTCTTGGGAAACCATCAAAAACAAATCCCTTCGCCTCTGGTTTTGACAAAATAAAATTCCGAACCATACCAATCACAACTTCATCTGGCACCAGCTCTCCTCTGCTAATAAAACCATTGGCTTGTTGCCCCAATTCTGTGCCAGCCGTTCTTTCAGCGCGCAATAAATCACCCGTAGAGATATGAACCAGGTCAAAGTGTGCAATCAGCTTTTCGCTTTGGGTGCCTTTACCAGCACCAGGGGGTCCAAAAATGATAAGATTTAACATCCGTGGGCAAAGTAAATAAAAAAGGACCTGTGTTTTAAGAATTTATGAAATCAATCTTAAAAATAAATTTCATCGTAATACCTGGCAAATTGCAAACCCCAGCAAATCTCAGGCAAAACCAGCTCGCCTTCCATACCCAATGCCGCATGTACAGCCAAAGCAGGTAAATTGATTCCCAGACCCATGGCAGCTATAGAAGTTCCTTGCAAACGCGGATTTATTTCCAAAATTTGATATTGACCCTCTTGGTTAGCCTTTACTTGAATTCCAATGGGACCTTCTAATAAGAGACTACCCAACACTTTTTGGCACAACTCAATTATGGAAGGAATTTGCAAAAATTGGCCCTTTATGGTAATTCCGTTGTTCATGGCTATGCGCTTTCTCGGCAATATAAGCAGCGGTTTGTTCTGGTATACCAGCGCATCAATGGTATACTCATCACCAGGCAAATGTGCTGTAACTAGCATTTCCGAAAATTCATTGCCCCTAAATATGGGTTCCAAATTGGCCAAAGTAGTTGTGGTATTGTTGGGTTTTTCTTTAAAAAAAGACGTAAATGGGTTATAACGGCTATCCAAAATGCGAAATCCCCTGCTCCCATTAGAAACGGATGGCTTTATGCAGACAAGTTTTTGCGGGTAACCTAAGGCATGCACCGCAGTTTTAAGTTCATCCCAAGTATTTGCTTTTAAAAAAACGGGTACATCTATATCGTGGGTTTGCAAATGTTCGAGAAGGAGTCTTTTGTTGTTGGCGATTTTCAATGCACTATTTTCTGAAACAACAATGGCAATATTTTTGTGCGCAAAATCTGCTTTACACGCTGCAAACTGAAATAACTCTAGCGTAACCAAAGGCAAAACAACCTGAATGCCCTTTTGTTCGCAAATCTGAACAATAGCATCTACAAACCCCGCTTCTGTTGCAGTGGGTATTTGCACAAATTTTTCTGGCAAAAGTCCCCTACCACTTGCATTGGCATCGGCATCCGCAATCCAAAGGTCAAACTCAGGAATGGCCAAAAGAGCTTTGATGATTCCAGGCCCGCCGGGGGCACCCGCACCAGTTAAAAGTATTTTTATTTGTGTCATCCAACAATATCGAGTCAAAAAAGTTTCTGACTTTTGGCAAATATAAGAAAAAGCGGGGTTGGGGAAAGCATTGC